>CAYRYG010000024.1:0-16217 GCA_964428465.1 uncultured Gammaproteobacteria bacterium | reverse complement strand
GAAATCAAAATCTCATACGACACCGACGGCGCCGCGCGGCGGATCCCCTTGAGCGTCTGGCGGACAAGGCGGGAATTCTTGTAGCCGACGATGATGACGGAAACGTCGATCATAGCGTTTTGACGGCAACGCGCGCCGCCTTCTTCTTCCACAGGTCCGCGCGCTTGCGCAGCATGCTCGGCAGAAGCATCAGCGCCGAGCCATACGCGCCCGCGGTCTTCGGCTCGAAGACGAGCACGTACACGAACCGGCACCCCTCGAACCACAGGATCCACGGGAGCGCGAGCAGGCCGCTCCAGAACCCCTGGTTCTTCGCGAGCAGCAGCAGATGGTTGCGCGTCGAGTACCAGTTGCGCACCGACGACTTCCCGCGGCGGTTCCGGATGCGCTCCAGCCAGCCCATCTTCTCCTTCCCGAACATCCCGCGGTAATGGTGTGCCACGGCCGACGGCACGTAGCGCGATTCCCACCCAAGGTGCCGCAGCCGCCACGCGAGGTCCGCGTCCTCCTTGTACGAGAAGAAGTCGTGATCGAAGAACTCGTCGCGGTAGCGGACGTCCTCGAGCGCGCTCGCCCGGTACAGCGCGAGGGCGCCGGTCGGCCCGAAGATGTCGACGGACGCGTCAAACTGCCCCGCGTCCATCTCCCCGGCCCCGCGGTCCGTGAACGTGCGGTTGCGGTGCGGCATGAGCCCGGTGGAGTCGATGCGCTCGGAGCGCACGGTTTCGCGCAGCGCCTCGTCCTGCGGGTTCTCGGTGTACGCGCGCCGGAGCTTCCCCTGGAACGACCCAACCTTCGGTTCCTTCTCGGCCGCGCGGACGATCTCCTCGAGGAACGTCGGCGCGAAGATGGCGTCCTGGTTGGTCACCAGCACGAACCGGTCGGACAGGTCTTCCCCGCCCCAGTGCTCGATCGCGTAGCGGATCGCCTGGTTGTGCGCCGGAGCGAACCCGAGGTTGCGGGCGTTGCGCAAAAACGCCACCTGCGGGAAGTGCTCGCGCACGTACGCCTCCACCCCGTCGCTCGACCCGTTGTCCACGATGAGCACGTTGAAGTCGGTATACGTCTGTGCGAAAATGGACGCGAGCAGCTCGGGGATGAACTTCATCCCGTTCCAGGAGACGATATTGACGGAAACCCGTGGGTACATAGCAGCGGGACTTTACCTCTTTCTTGCCTTGGCTGTCACGTTGAACCCGAGGTACTTCCCCAGCATGAGGCGCGTCTGGGCGTCGATGGCCGGGAGGGCGCCGAAGAGGATGAAGGTGAACGGGAGGAGCGCCCACTGGCCGATCATCACGAGCCAGGTCCACTTCTTGACAGTCGCGGGGCGCGGCGGGAGCAGGGTGAGCGAGAGCGTCCCGGACACGAACACGCCGACCATTGCGAAGCGCATGAGCCACTCGAGCGTGAACGGCGCGGCCTGCACGAGCGCGTTGGCCTCGGCGCCCGCGAGGCGCAGCGGGAGCCATCCGAGGATGAAGATGAGCAACGGGGCCGACGCCCAGGTATACATCCCCTCCACGTGGTTGAAGATATACTTGAACTTCAGCCGCCTCGGGATCTTCGGGTGCTTGCGGAACTGCTCGACCATGTACGGGAGGTGCTCCACGCCCCAGGCCCAGCGGCGCATCTGCTTGTACAGCGCCACGAGCGCCCGCGTGTACGTCTCCCCGGTCACCGTGTCCATCGAGACCGGCATGAACATCGGCGTGACGCGGTAGTCGCCCTCGTAGCGGATGAACGCCTGCATGAAGATGCGCGAGTCCTCGGTGACGATGTCCTTCTGCCAGAACCCGACGTCTCGGAGCATCACCCACGGCATGGAGTGCGACGAGAAGGTCCAGAGGCGCTCCGGGCGCGCGAGCTCGGTGAGGATCCAGAACGTGGTGCCGAACGCGGCGATGCGCACCGGCGCGGGGGTGGTCCAGATGTTGTTCGAGAACAGCGCGACCGGCTGGTAGGAGCAGCGCGTCGGGTTCGGGACCGTGCGGTAGAGGAACGTGAGGTACGCGAAGTACTGCGGGTGCACCACGGTGTCCACGTCGAACGACGACACCACGATGTCCTCGTCGCGGACCTCGGGCATCTCGGAGGCGAGCGTTTCCGCCACGCGCAGCCCGGCCCAGTTCAGGTTGGACCCCTTCCCCGGGATCTCGTCCGGAAGGCCGACCGGATGCTCGGTCACGATGATCTTCCTGAACACGCCGCCGAACTCGCGCCGCGCGAGGTCCGCGTTGCGGCGGAACCGGACCGCGTCGCGCTCCTCCCCGGCGAGCACCACGAGGATGCGGTCGTTCGGGAACCGGCAGTCGCGCAGCGAGCGCAGCGTGGAGCGGATGATGTCGATGTCCTCCTTGTACGTCGGCAGGAACACGACGTGGTGGACGCGCTCGGCGCCCGCGACGCCGGCGAGCTTGGCGGACCAGTCGGTCGCCGTGGTGACGCGATAGTCGCGCCAGGCCGAGAACAGGTGGATGACGAAGTAGATGACGCGGAACAGCCAGAACAGGTCGAACACGATGATGAACACGATCACCCACACCGGCACGAAGAACGACAGGGCGACGGACAGCACGAGCGTGCTCCAAAACAGGATGCCCTGCAGCATCTCCCAAAACCGGTGCGTGCCGTAGCGGTAGCCGTCGTCGGACATATCGGGGAAACGCTACCAAAAAAAGGGGAAAGGGGCAAGAATGAAGAAGCAAGGGATTCGTACCCTTGCTTCTTGCTTCTTAACCCTTTCCCCTATTTCTCGCTCGACAGATCCCGGCGCAGCTTGTCGAGCACGCGCGAGGCATGTTCCTTGCCGCCGAGGCCGAACGCGAGGCCGCCGCCGAGGGCGAGCATCGCGACGAGGCCCGTGAACAGCGTGTTGATGAGCCCCGAGGCGATTTGCAGCTGCACGAGCGCGGCCATGAACGAGAACAGCAGGATGGCCCACTTCGCGATCCCCGAGAGGAAATCAGCGCTGGCGAGCTCCGCCGCGTCCACCGCGGTCTTCACCACGTTGCGGACGAACGTCGCGAGCAGGATGCCGGCGAGCAGGATGATGACCGCGACGATGACGTTCGGGATGTAAAGCACCACCTCCTGGAGGTAGTTGGTCACCTGGCTCCAGCCGAGGATGTCCGTGGCCGCGACGAGCGCGACGATGATGAAGAACCACTTCACGATCCAGCCGAGGAGCTTCCCGACGTGGAGGCGGATGCCGGCCTTCTCAAGCGAGGCCTTGAGCTCGAGCTTCCCGACGAGCTCGTCGATGCGGAGAATCTGCACGACCTTAACGATCACGGTTTGCAGCACCGCGGCGACGATGACGCCGATGAGAAAGACGAGGACCGCGCCGAGCACGTTCGGCAGATACGCGAGAATGCTGTTCCAAAGGCCCAGCACCGAGGCCTGGATCACGTCGATGGGTTGCATACGCTGAGGTTAGGTATTTAGTATTCAGTATTTAGTATTCAGGGAAATACTGAATACCGGATACTGGATACCGAATACTCATGTAATGTGCGGCGGGCGGTCGTAGGTCGGGACCGCGTAGCGGTCGGCCGGCGGGAGCGCGGCGAAGTCCGTCCGTGCCGCGAGCGCGTGCAGGTTCAGGCGGTCGGCGTTCTCGAGCGCGAGCACCGGGATCCCCCTGGCGAACGCGATCGCGTTGGCGATCGTCGTTGAGACGCGGCTGGAGGTAAACGAACCCGGGCCGGTCACCACGGCGACCGCGCCGAGCTCCGCGGGCGAAACCTTCCATTCCGCGAGCGTCTCGGCCATCCGGGCAAGGTACTGCTCGGGCGACGCGTCGAGGACCGTATCCGCCGCCAAGGCCCCGTCCCGGACCAGCCCGAGGGAGAGCGACCGGATATCTTGTCCACAGACCAGCAGGACCATCATACCTTCACGCGGTCGATCATCACAATCTTGTCACCTTCCAGCAACGAGAAGAGGAACCGGTCCGTCACCTGCCGGCGGTACAAAAATTCTTCCTTCGGCATGAGCGTGTAGTTGATCTCGTGGCCCATCTCGTTCTCGAACGCGGACACCACCTTCTGGAGCGCCTTCTGCTCGATGTCGCCCACGATGAGGATGTCGGTCGGCGCCGCGGCGTTGCCGACGAACCGGCCGGTGAACGCGAGGTACGCGATGTCCCCGTGCTCGTCGATCTCCTGAACAAGATTGTTCTTCAGGAAGACGCTCGCCTTGGTGAACAGCCCGCGCAGATCCTCGTACAGCATGAACTCCGGGTTCGCGACGTAGTACTTCTTCTTGTCCGAAAGCGATGGGGAGGACTTGGACACCGGCTGGTCCACCCGTTCCATGATGACGCCGAGCTCCACCAGGTTCTGCAGCTCGCGGCGCACGGAATTGAGCTGGGCGTCGATTTTCCGGGTGAGTTCGCGTACGAAATACGCCTGTTCCGGGTGTTGCAAAAACAGGGCCAGAAGACGCGCCCTGGTCTTTGAGCCAAACAGCTGTTCAAGTTTGAATCCCTGATTGTTCACAGGCGGGATATCCTCCGGTTGCAGAAGAGGGGTGGTCGGGTATAATGTACAAAAAGGAGGGAAAAAACGCAATGGCCCGGTCATCCGACCGGGCGGGCCTGCCTATGTCGAACCAGCTGAAGGCCGCGGAGCTCCGTGAGGAGTCGACGGACCGAAAACAGCACAATGCCACGGTATTACGGCCACTTGATGGCCGCGAGGGGTTCGTGTTCGCGTTGGTTTCGGTGGTCGGACGCGCGCCGGACACCTCCCTTCCCGCCGCCACGGTGCTTGAACACGTGAACCGGCTGGCGGAGACGTTCGGGAAGGATGCCAACGCCCAGCACCGGTTCGAGCAGTTCCTGGGCGCGCTCAACGAGACCGTCGCGGACCGCGTACGGGGCGGCGACTGGAGCGTCCCGATCCAAAATTTCAGCGCGATCGTCGGCATCGCGTGCGACGAGCAGATGTTTTTGTCCGGCACCGGCGACCTCACCGCGATGTTCCTGCACCGCACGCCGCAGCAACGCTACCAGGTGTTCAACCTGTTCCGCAGCATCCAGACGGAGCAGGCGCTGCCGACCTGGGAAAAGGCATTCGCCGTGGTTCTCGACGGCGAGCTGCATCCGGGCGACGTGTTCTGCGTGTCCAACCGCGACCTGCCGCGCTTCGTCGCGAGCGAGGAGCTGAACACCGTGTTGTCCACCCTTCCACCGAAGGGGGCGGCCGCCAAGATCCGGCAGTACTTCCCCGCGAACGCGGACCTGTCGCTCCTGATCCTCCAGTCCGTCGACTCGGCGGGCGCGTCGGAGTTCGCGCAGCCGCTCGCGAGCGTGTCGCTCGACCATCTCGCCCGTACCACCGACGAGACCGCCACCCTGCTCGAGGACCAGAAGCCGAAGCCGATCGCCGGGATCATGGGCACGGTGCAGAGAATGCGGCTGCCGTCCAGGCGCCTGGCCGTCGGACGATCGCTGTGGCGGTTGTTCGGCTCGTCCGTGGCCGTGGCGCTGCGCATGCTGCTTGGAAGCGCGAAGTGGACCGCGCGGACCACGGTGTCGCTCGCCAAGAAGGACACGCGCTCGCAGATCGTCGCGTCCGTCCGCACGGGCACCGACCGGGGCATCCGTTCCGTACTCGGACGGTTCAACCGTCTCCCGAAGACCACGAAGACCCTGATGGTGGCCGCCCTCGGCATCGTGTTCGTGCTCGCCACGGGGATCACGGTGATGCAGCGCGCACAGGCGCGGTCCGCGGAGCTCGCGGCCTACGAGGAGAAGGTCGTCGCGGTGGAGGATACCATCGAGAAGGCCTCGGGAGCCGTCATCTACAAGGACGAGTCCCAGGCGCGGCGGCTCTACGCCGAGGCGCTCGCCCTCGCCCAGGCGCTCCCGACCGACACGGACGACCGCGCCCAGGCTGCCGCCGACCTCCAGGCGCGGATCAACGGCGCGTTCAACGAGCTGCGCCACCTCGTCAACATCCCGCAGCCCACGCTGCTCGGCGAGCTCGACTCGGCCGCGGGGATCTCCGGCCGCGGGATGTTCTCCGCGGGCGGCGGCGTGTACGTGATGGGCTCCGACAAGCGCGTGTACCTGCTCGACGCGTCGGGCCGCGCGCTCGCCGCCGTGGAAACGTCCGACGGCGAGATCGGCGTCCCGGCCGAAGTCGTCTCCGAGAACGGCGAGGTCCTCTTCCTCGACGACCGCCCGGGGGTCAGCCGCCTCGACCTCGAGAACAAGCTGCTCCAGATCACCAACGTGCAGCCGGTGTCCGGGTCGCGCTGGACCGACCTCTCGCTGTACGGCGGGAAGCTCTACGTGCTCGAGCCGTCGTCCGGGCAGATCGTCAAGTACAACCGCGCCGGGAGCGACTTCGACGGCGGGACCAAGTGGATCCGCGCGAAGACCACCGATCTCTCGAACGCCGTCTCCATCGCCATCGACGCCACGGTGTTCGTCCTCAAGCAAAACGGGCAGCTCATCCGCTTCGTCGGCGGATCCGAGGTGGGATGGACCCAGGGGACCGTGGACCCGGCCATGACCGCCGCCACCGACGTGTGGACCGCGGCGAACAGCGACTTCGTGTATGTGCTCGAGCCGTCCACCCAGCGCCTTGTCGTGTACGAAAAGGAGACCGGCGACCTGGTGACGCAATACCGTTCCGACGCCTTCCAGGGCCTCGCGGACTTCCTCGTGGACGAGACCAACAAGATCATTTACCTGCTCGCCGGGCCGAAGCTCTATTCCATCACCGCGAGCCACCTCAAGTAATATGCTCAAGCGAAGCGCCATATTCATCATGGTCGGGTTCGTCTGCGCCGCGGTCGGCATCCTGGTGGGTTCCCTGCTCGCGAGCCGGGTCGCGGACGCGCCGGCCGAGCAGCCCGCGGCAAACGCGCCGACGGCCGGCGCGCCGACAGCACAACCGCCGCAAAACGGATCGCCTGGCGTCATCGGTGACCTCGCATACCACAGCGCATATATCTCCTTCTCCGACGACCCGGCCTCGTTCGACGAGGGGACGCTGATCGCCGAGGAAGCGTCGGTCCCGGACGCGCTGGTGTGCACGGTCGATTCCGAGGCGTGCGACGCGGGTGACGTCCTCGTATACTTCGTGGACGTACGCTCGATCGGCATCTACGAATCGGAACACATCGGAATGATCAGATCGACGGACGGAGGAAAGACCTGGAACGACCGCGTCACGATCACGATCGCGGACAAGCCGAATCCGGACGGCGTGGCCGTGGACCCGTCGCTGGTACAGCTCGATGACGGCCGCCTCCGGCTCTACTACTACGGTCCGGAGGGACGCATCGAGGATCCGGCGACGGCCACGCAGTCGCACCCGGTTTACAGCGCGACCTCCGTGAACGGGATCGACTTCACGGTCGAGGATGGGGCGCGCGTTTCTCGACTCAACCTCACGGATCCGGAGGTCGTACGATTCGACGGCACCTGGTACATGTACTATTCGCTTGGACAGACGAGCGGCGTGGCCACGTCCGAGGACGGCCTGGAATTCGAGGATCGCGGCGAGCTGTCAGTTGACGCCGGCGGCGTCCCGGGAGCGATCGCGCTCGCGGACGGAATCCGGATCTACGGATGTTCGCGGACCGGCATCCAGTCCGCGTTCTCGGAAGGTGGCATCACGTTCGACTCCCCCGATGTCGCGCTCTCGCTCGGCGGGGTCTGCGACCCGTCGCCCGAGCCCTACGGGGACGGCTACCTCTTCGTCTACAAACAAATCGACCGCCCGTGAGGGCGGCCGATCTTGTTTTTCTGCTTACTTGATGGCCGCCGTCGCACCCGCTTCGGTCAGCTTCTTCAGGATATCCTCGGCCGTGGCCTTGTCCACGCCCGCCTTCACCACCTTCGGGGCGCCGTCCACGAGGTCCTTGGCTTCCTTCAGCCCGAGGCCCGTGATTTCGCGCACCGCCTTGATGGCGTTGATCTTGTTGTCACCGGCGGCGGTGATCTCGACGTCGAAGGACGTCTTCTCCTCCGCGGCGGCGGCGCCACCGGCGGCCGGGGCGGCCATCATCATGGCCGGGGCGGCGGCGGAAACGCCGAACTTCTCCTCGAGCACCTTCACGAGCTCGGACAGGTCGATCACGGACATCTTCTCAATCTCGGCAACGAGGGCCTGGAACTTCGCCGGCACCTCGACCACTTTCTGTTCGTCGGACATAGGGGTAATATTAGGCTTTAGGCATTTAGGCTTTAGGCCGCGAGGAAATCCCTCTCGGCCTCTCGGCCTAACGCCTCGCGGCCTTGTGTAATTAAGCGGCCTTCTGGTCCTTGATGGCACCGAGCACGGTCACGAGACCGCGCAGGTTGCCGGCGAGCACGTTCACGAAGCCGGAGACCGGCGCGTTGAGCGTTCCCACGAGCTGGCCGAGCAATTCCTTCTTGCCCGGGAGCTTCGAGAGCGTGTTGACGGACTTGGCGTCCATCAGCTTGCCCTCCAGGATGCCGCCGACCATCTTCATCGGCGTATCCTTGCGGTCCTTGAGGAACGAGGCGATGAGCTTCGCGCCGGACACCTCGTCCGACGACCCCACCGAGGTGAGGATGCTCCCCTCGAGTCCGCTGATGTCGACCTCGACACCGGCTTCCTTGAGGGCGCGCTCGAGCAGCGTCTTCTTCGCGACGAAGGACTTGACCCCGACCTCGCGCCCCTTGGCGCGAAGCTTGTCGGCGTCTTCCATGGTGTACCCCCCGACGGAGGTGAACACCGCGGCCTTCATGCCGCGAAACTGGTTCGCAATGTCGGAGATAATCTCCTGTTTTTGCGCACGCGTCTTTGGCATAGGGTTCGACCTTTAGGTGAACAAAAATCCACGACCAAGGCCGAAGAGATTCAATGCCACTAGGTGGCGCTTGCCTCAGCGAGACTTACGAGCCTTTTCTCGGCCCAACTCACTTTCTTTGGCTTGGTTGAGAGCAGTATAGGCAACGGTGCGAATCCTGTCAAGACAAACGGAAACGCCCGGGTTTTCCGGGCGTTCTCACTGGCCTTGTTACCCGATCACCGTCCCGATGAAACTCTTGCCATCGAGAAGATTCGACACGTTTTCGAGATTGTTGCCGTTGAGGAGGACCGCCTGGATGCCGGCGTTGTGAGCGAGGCGGGAGGCGATGGGGTCGAAAGGAGCGTTCATGCCCGGGTCCCATTTGTCTCCGACCATCTTGCGAAAGTCCTTCCAGCCGATCTCGCAGATGGGGGTGGCGTTCTTGTCCTTGCGCGGGTCGGCGGTGTAAAGGTAGTCGACGTTCGAGAGGTTCAAGACGACCTTGGCGCCGAGGCGCTTGGCGATGCGGGTGGCGACGTAGTCCGTGGACCAGCCCGGCTTCCAGCCGGCAGCGACGAGCACGTGCTGCTTGAACCGGTGCGGGACGCGCGTCGGGTCCTTGTACATCACGGGGTGCGCGATGTCGCGGAACACGGTGCGCATGAGGTGACCGTTGAGGCGCGTCGAGTGGATGCCGAGCCAGTCGAGGTCGTCGCGCGTGACGTTGCCCACGGCCTTGGCCGCGTTCTGGTACGCGCGCGCGGTCCCTCCCCCGCCCACCACGATGACGAACTTCCACCCGTCCTTCGCGTGGCTCGCGAGCGTCTTCTTAAAGGCCTTCAAAAAGTCGGTGGCGATCTCGCCGCCAGGGACGACGATGGAGCCACCGACGGATATCACGAGCGTTGCTGGTTTCACAGTTAGGATTCCTCCGCGTGACGAATAAGCCAGTTGGTGCCGAGCGACACGACCCACAGGAACAGCGCGGCGAGGAACGCCGGGACGAACCCTTCCACCGTGAACCCCTTCACGATGGTGCTGACGAACCACACCATGAGCGCGTTCAGGACGAAGGTGAACAGGCCGAGGGTGAGGATGTTGATCGGCAGCGTGAGGATGAGCAGGATCGGGCGGATGAGCGCGTTCACGAGGCCGAGCACGAGCGCGGCGATGAGCGCGGTGTAAAACGAATCGACCCCGAACCCCGGGATGATGTTGGCGACCGCGATGAGCGCGACCGCGTTGATGAGCCAGCGAAAGAGAAGCTTCATACGTTGGCGAATTTAGACTTAATCTCCTTAACTTTGTTCTCAAACTCGTCCATCTTTTCCTTGCACGCCGAAGCGAGCTCGAGCGCGCGCTCGAACTTCTTGAGTCCCTCGTCGAGGTCCACCTCGGTCCCCTCGAACCATTGGGTGATGGCCTCCAGCTCCTCGACCGCCTTTTCGAAGTTGATTTTCTGTTTTGCCATAGGTTCGCAGGAATTGTACCGTGATTCGCGATCCGGCGGAAAGGGACGCCTACCCGGAACGGGCGATTCGTTCCAATTCCACCGCAAATATTTTGTTTGACTCCTGGAGCAGCGGGTCTTTTGACGTATGGGACGCCAGCATTTTTTCTGCCATCAGGTACGCCCGGGTCATGTCGAAGTCCTCACGCCGCGCCGGATCGTTCCCGCAAATGGCATCCTTCGTCTTGTCCACGTCGAACGGAACCGAGGCGTCGAGCCAGATGGATTCGACGGTCGCGAGAATCGGCTCGATCAGTTCCGGGCGCTCGCGCTGGATCGTCGAGATCGCGAGGTGCTTGTTGAGAATATTCGCCCAGTCGACATACCGGTTGGAAACGCGAAGCGCCTCAAGGTCGATGACGCGAATGTCGGGATCGCCGGATTGACCGGGTTGAAGGAACAGGTTCCCCCCGTGCGTATCCCCGTGGACGAACACCGGCGGCTCCGCGCCCAAAGACGGCCGCGCGCGCTCGAACCGTTTGGAAAGCAGGTCCGCGACCTCCGCGTCTAACGCGCCGAGTTCCGAAAGCCGCGACAAAAAATACGACCCGTCCCGAATGATTTTTTCAGCGGACAGCTCCTCGATCCCGGCGGCGCGAACGTCCGCGATGTCAACGGGCAGCCGCTGGATCCCCTCGATGGCGCGCGCGACCAGCCGAACCTTGTCCTCACCGCCCAACTTCCGACGCGTTTCTTGGTCGTCTTGGGCGAATTCGGTCGCGATCCCTTCCATCGTGCCGTCTGAGAACGGCTCTCCCTGCAGGCGTACGAACCCGATCCGTAACGGACGTTCAACCCGGGACTCCGCCCGCGCGATGGCGCGCAAATTTTTCACCTCGGTACGCAATTGTTCCGCCCCGTCGGGGTCGGCGATCTTGAACACCACGTCCGCCCCGCCTCGGAGACCACGGAGAACGTAGAACCGCTCACGTTGCGCGGGATCAAAGGACTTGTAGGGCGCCGCCCCCTCGTCGACGGTTCCGCCAGCCGCCGAAATCAGCGCGTCGCCTGCCGAGACACGCTCCTCACGCGAATGTTCCTGGATTGAACCAGTTTCTTTTTCACCCATATCAGATCATCTTTTGCTTCCCCTTCCCGTTGGTTCGGACCACCTCGGCTTCGACGGATCCGCGGGCCAATTGTACCCCGATTTCAGTCCCAATCTCAAGCGATCCGGCGTCCGCGACCACGCGGCCGCCGACCGTGACGATCGAGTAGCCGCGGGCAAGGATGCGCGTGGGGTCGATCTGCCTCAGCACGCGGTCGTAGGAGCCGACGCGGTCGCGCAGGCGCGAGAACCAGGTTGAGAACGCGTCCCGCGAGCGCTGGGAGAGCACGAGCAGGCGGTGGCGCTCCCGGTCGAGCACCAGCGACACGGTGCGCGTAGCGCGTTCCACCAGGCGCTTCCGGTCCGCCGCGGCCGCGAGCAGGCGCTCCTCGGCGTGGCGCGTCATCATGGCGAGCTCATAGTCGACGTCGTGCCGGCTCGGGACCACGCGCTCGGCCGCGTTGCTCGGGGTGGACGCGCGCACGTCCGCCACGTAGTCGCACAACGACTCGTCGCGCTCGTGGCCGACCCCGCACACCACCGGGATCCGCGACGCGTGCACCGCGCGCGCCACGGCCTCGTCGTTGAACGCGTGCAGGTCCTCGAGCGACCCGCCGCCGCGCGTGAGCACGAGCACGTCGGGACGGTCGCCCGGCGCCATCGCGTTGAACGTCTCGAACGCGCCGAGGATCTGCGGCACGGCCTCCGTTCCCTGCACGCGCACGTGCGCGAACACCACCTCCACCCCGCCCCAGCGGTTGTTCAGGATCCGCAAAAAGTCGCCGTACGCCGCGGCGTCGCGCGAGGTGATGAGCCCGATGCGCTCCGGGAACCTCGGCAGCGAACGCTTGCGCGCCGCGTCGAAGAATCCCTCGGCCTCCAGCTTCTTCTTCAGCATCTCATATGCCCGCTTGAGCGCCCCTTCCCCCACCGGCTCCATGGTCTGCACGTCGATTTGGAACGTGCTCCACGGCTTCACGGCCGGATACCCGAACACGCGGGCGCGCATCCCGTTCTCAAACGCGCCGGTGACCTTGAACGTGGTCGCGAAGCACGCGACCTTCGCCTTCGGGTCGTTCTCGTCCTTCAGGTCGAAGATGATCCACTTCCCGTCCTTGATCGTAAACCCGGAAATCTCGCCCTCCACGACGATCTCCTGCGACGGAACGTGCTCGCGCAACACCGCGTTCACGATCTGCAGGTACTGGGAAACGGAGAGAACGTTCGTTGTCGCCACAGGGCTTGAGACATTAGGAATCAGGAATCAGGTCGAAACGCCCAAGGAATCAATCCTGATCCCTAAAGCCGTCAGCCCTAATCCCTAAAACCTCTCTTAATCAATAAACCACACCGGCTGGTAATACTGCACCGCGAGCCACATGCCCAGGCCGATCACGAGGTGCGACGCGAGCATCTCCATCCACACGCGCTTCCCCGCTCGGCGGCCGAACAGGCCCATTTGGAGCGCGGGAAAGACCACCAGGCCGCTCACCACCCAGCTCAGCACCGCAAACACGAGCAGCGACAGGAACGTGTACGGGGAATGCGTCACGAAGAGCCATCCCTTCTTCACGAACAGGACGTAGATGAGCCCGAAGAGCGACCCGATCACGAGGTGCAGGAGCAGCGCCACGAGGAACGCCTCGTGCTTGTCGAGCTTGCGTCCCCAGACGCTCTTCACGTCGACGAGCAGCGGGACGTTCGGGACCTTCCAACGCTCCACGGCCTCGAGCGCGATCGCCGGGACGGCGAACACGAGCGCAGTGAGACAGCCGATCGCGGTGCCGAGCAAATAATCCATAGGGCAAATACGCAAGGAATCAGGGCAAAGAACTCAAGGAGCCAGGGTGTCGCCCCGCCTGTTCCCTTAAGCCGTCAGCCCTAATCCCTAACTCCTAACTCCTAATTCCTAATCCGGATATATCACGAGAATCACCTTGGGGCCAGTGGGCATGGTGTCGTAGGATCCGGTCCAGTCGTGCATCGCGTTCATGATCGTCGCCTCCGAGTAGACGTACTCCTCCCCGCGGCGCGTGCCCGGGTCGTTGGCGATGAAATTGCCGTCCGCGTACCCGCGGATCACGAGCATGTGGTAGGGCGGGCCGTCGCCGGTGAAGTTGGGGTTGCCGAGCAGGCGGCCGTCGGCCGGGACGATCACCGGGCGCCCGGCGGCGACGTGGTTCTTGATGTGCTCGACGGTCGGGTTGAATTCCGTCTGCGCTCGGAGCCCGTACGCCGCGGTGGCCAGCCGCGCGGTCTCAAGCGCGGTCGTGTCCTCGAAGTATCCGAACAGGTCGTCCTCGATCGCGATCAGCCGTTGCAGCTCGTCTTCGGCGGTTTGCGGCGCGATCTTTCCGGAGACGCCCTGGTAGTACGCGGCCACCATGTAGACGGACGCCTCCTCGCACGTTTCCTGGTGCACCGCGTCCCAGTTCGAGAACGGGGCCTGCGAGGTGAACGGGACCGCGAGGTTGAACGCGGCCGGGAGCGTTGCCTCGTCGTCCGGGGCCGGCTCGGGTTCCGGTATCGGCTCGGGCGCCGGCGCCGGTTCCGCCGTCGGCTCTTCCTCGATGTCGGGCTCGGGTTCCGACACGTCCTCATACGCCACCGGCTCCGGCAGCTCCGGCGCGTCCACCTCGGCGATCAGGTCCGAAAACCGCACGCGCTGCGTGTAGAGCGCGGTGGCCACGGCGATCAGGAAGATGATCGCGCCGACGGAAAATCGAACGTGGCGCCTCATAGGGCGGGAACGGTTCTCAGCTCGTTCAGCGGCTCGGTCGAGTCTGAGGCGATGCGCTGGCACTGGCCCGTGCTCAGGATCGGCTCGAACGTCTTGCCGTCGCGCGAGCGCTCCTCAAACTGGCAGTAGTACTCGTCCGGGCACTGGTCGTCGGCCTCGCAGTGGCAGTACGGGTCCTTCACGTCGCGGCAATAGAATCCGTCGCCGTCCGTGAAGCACGGGACGCCGAGGCCGCACACGTCGTGCACGTTCGGCTCGCTCACGCACTCGTTCGAGCGGCGGTACTGCACCGTGCCCCCGGCATCCCGGCACTGTTCCTCGGACGGGTCCGTGCCGTAGCACGTCGCGCACGTCGGGAGATCCTCGACCGCGACCTGCTCAAGCGACGGCCCGGATTGGATCGCGAAGGACGCCAGGCCGATGACGCCAAGCAGGACCGCCGCGATGATGAGCCCGATGGTTCGTTCGGTCATACGCTAGGACGCCTTGCACACGCCCGTCCCGTCGACGTAGTCGCCGCACGCGTATCCGTCCGGACACTGGGCGTCGGAGGCGCACTCGCAATATTGGACGCACATCAGGATGCAGATGGCCTCCGGCTCGGTGCGGCACGCGGACCCGCACTCGTTCCACGTCCCGCCCGCGCCGGAACACGAGGACATGGTCAACGACGATTCTTCCGGGACCGGCGTCGGTTCCTCGATCGGTTCCTCAGGCACCGGCTTCCCGGGACGCTGGCTCCCGTACTGGAGATCCGCGGTGGGGACGACGCGGCTCGCCATCACGGCGAGCACCACAAGGACGACGAGCAACAGGCCGACGGCGACGACCGCGAGTTGGGTGCGTTTCATAGGGTGTGCTTAATGAGCCAATCCTTCACGACGCGCGTGGCGCGCACGTCGTCCTCGTTGTATTCCAAGATCTTGTCGAGCGTCTTCTTGTCCTTCTTCTTCAGCCACGACTCGAACCAAAGCACGGAGTTCGCGCCGGACGCGTCGTCGCTGCGCCAGGAGAACCCCACGTACGCGGCGATGTCCTTCAGCGAGTAAAAGGTCAGCGGGAAGATCACGGTGGCGCGGATCGTCTCCATGATGTCGATCATGTTGCGCTCGAACGCCTCGCGCGCGATGTCCGAACACCCGTACTTGGCCGCGAACCGGTTCACCACCTCGCGCTCGAACCAGCCGTAATGGTAGATCGGCGCGTCGAGGTGGCTCTCGACGAACCCCGTGAACTCGGCCCACGCCTTTCCCTCGTCCTCCGGCTTCTTGGCGAGGAACGGATGGTACGTCTCCTTCCCGTTTTGCACCGCGAGCACGCCGAAGAGATAGTCGAAGTCGCGCAGCGGGTCGGACTCGATGTCGAAGTACAGCTCGATGGCGGCCTCCGGGAGCCGGGCCGAGCCGCGGACGATGTGGTGGTTGTCGCGAATCGCGAGCGCCTGGTCGCGCAGCATCTCCATGCGGCCGTGGTTGATGTCCGGGCAGATACGCAGCAGGTCGTGCACGGACTTCCTCGCGAGCGCGTCGATGGTGCGGATGCCGGACGCCTCGAGCCGCAGCACCTCCTCGTTCCACACGCGGTTCAGCACGGACAGCTCGTTGCACGCCTCGGACTCGCGGCGGCACTCCGAGAACCACGGCGACTGCTTGCACGCGCTCGTCACGAAATGCACGGGCCGCTTCCCCGCCACGATCGCCTCGATCTCGTCGAGAGTGAGCTTGTACTGCGCCTCGAACTCGCCGACGAGGTAGGAGAGCGTCGTGCCGTCGGGGGTGATGACGTATCCCTGGGTCGGCTTCGTCCCCTGCACCTTCGCGAGCAACTCGGCGTAGAAGCATCCCTGGAACTTGTAGTCGTCGCGCAGCTCGCGCGCCCGCTTCACGTCCGCGGCCACGTAGTAGTACGAGCCGAGCTTCGACGCCCCCTCCACGCGCGCCAGGATATCCGGGTGGCCCACCCAGTGCTTGTCCACGAGCACGCCGCGGTAGATGGTCTCCCGTCCCTCGCGCATGAACGCGAGCGTCTGCCGGAACGCCTCGTCCGGATCCTCGGCCTCCACCTCGACGGCATCCGGCCGGTCCGAGACGATCCGCCGCTCCATCTCGTCGACGAGCCCCTCTTCCATGAGCTTCAAAAGC
>CAYRYG010000023.1:0-17388 GCA_964428465.1 uncultured Gammaproteobacteria bacterium | reverse complement strand
CGGGGGCGGGGAGGGCGAAAAGGGCGAGGAGGGCGAAAAGGGCGGTTAGTTTTCGATGCGCGCGCGTCATAGGGTCTGGTTGACTTTATTCTGCGCGTCGCGGATCAATCGTTCAAGCTCGCCGCCCGCGATCGTCGCGTCGACGAGGTCGAGGAACGCCGCCTCGGCCACGGACGCGTCGTTCCCGAGGTACCACGACTTCGCGGTGAGGAGCTGGCCGACGAACACCGCGAGGTCTTCGTCGAGCAGCTGGCCGTTGATGAGCGAGCGCAGCGCGGTCGGCTTGCCGGCCGCGGCGAGGTAGGCGTCCACCTGGTCGGCCCCGGCGGCGAACTGGATGAAGTCCCAGGCCCAGTCCTCGTGCTCCGTGGACTTTGAGACGGTCTCGACCCAGTAGTTCGCGTAGTTGACCGTGCGGCCCGTGGAGATCTGCGGGACCGGGGCGACGGCGAAGTCGAGCTTCGGCGACCGCGAGCGGATGAGCGGGATGTGGTAGGAGTAGCCGAGGAACATCGCGGTTTTCCCGGAGGCGAAGGCGTCGAACGAGGTCGGCTGTTCGGCGTTCCAGGTGTACACCGACTTGAGCGGGTCCGAGAACTCGACGTAGAACCGCACGGCGTCCGCGCCCGGGAGCGAGTTGTCCTCGAGCTCGTTGCCGAACGTGGCGTTGCCGCGGCTGTCGGCCATCACGGTCCCGTTCTGCATCATGAGCAGCGACAGGATGTCGAACGCGCGCTCGACGTTGCGCGACGTGCCGATGGCCGCGCCGGACTGCACGATGGCGTCGCTCGCCCCGATGGTGGTGAGCAGCTCCACGTCGTCCTGGAATTCCTCCCAGGTCTTCGGCGCCTCGGCGATGCCCGCGGCGTTCAGCAGGTCCTTGTTGTAAAACAACGCGAGCGTGTCGACCGAGTACGGGATGCCGTAGATGCGTTCCTCGGCCTCCTGCTTCGGGTTCGGCCGGTAGTCGCGCACCACGTCGGAGGCGACCGCGTCCACGAAGGTGGTCTCGAGCTCGCGGATCGTCATGCTCGGCTCCTCCCTCAGCGTGACCACCGTCTCCTTCTTGATGGTCCCGCGGACCTCGGAGTAGGGGATGGTCAGCGACTTCGGGAGCGGCAGGATGAGCGACTCGTACTGCCCGATCCAGTCATTATGGACGGAGAAGATGTCCGGGCCGGTCCCCTCGGCGAGCGCGCGCAGGAGCTCGTCCTGGTACTCGTCGAAGCGGAGCGTGCGGTAGTCGAACGAGACGTTCTTGTGGATCTCGCGGTAGGCGTTCATCGCCTCGTTGAGCGTGTCATCGTCGTCGAACACGCGCCAGATGGTGATGGTGACCGGCTGCCCCGCCGCGATCTCGGCCGCGGACGGCCCGCCGCACCCGGCGCCCGTGGTGACGAGCAGGGCGAAGAGGGCGAAAGAGGCGAAAGTGGATTTGCGGAGCTTCATAGGGTGCGAAGGTACGCTTTCAATTCCTTTCCGATTTCCGGGTGCTTGAGGCCGAGTTCCACCTGGGCCTTCAGGAACCCGAGCTTGTTGCCGCAGTCGTAGCGCGTCCCCTCGAACACGCAGCCGTACAGCGCGCGGTCCTTCTTCAAGTACGCGGCGAACGCGTCCGCGAGGCGGATCTCGCCGTCCTTGCCGGCCTGGACCTCCGGGAGCAGCGCGATGATTTCCGGGGTGAGCACGTAGCGGCCGATCACGATGAGGTCGGACGGCGCGTCCGCGACCGCCGGCTTCTCGACGAACTCCTGTACCTCCCACACGTTCTTGCGCACGGACTTCCCGCCGATCACGCCGTAGTTCGACACCTGTTTTCTCGGTACCTTCTGCAGCGCGACCACGGGGTCGTGGTACTCCTCGTACACCTCCATCAGCTGCTTGAGGGCGGGCTTCTTTCCGTCGATGATGTCATCCCCGAACAGCACGGCCACCGGCTCGTCCTGGTTCACGAACGGGATGGCGGAGAGCACCGCGTGCCCGTCGCCGAGCGGCTTGGTCTGTCGCACGAAGGCGAATTTCGCGAGCTTGCCGATCGCCTTGATCGATTCGAGCTCCTTCATCTTTTTCTTCTGCTCGAGGCGGTACTCAAGCTCGAAGTTGCGGTCAAAATGATCCTCGATGGCGCGCTTGCCGATGGCGGTGACGAAGACGATCTCCTCGATGCCGCTTTCGACCGCTTCCTCGACGATGTACTGGATGACCGGCTTGTCCACGACGGAGAGCATTTCCTTCGGCTGGGCCTTGGCCGCCGGAAGGAAACGCGTCCCCATCCCGGCGACCGGGATGATCGCTTTTCGGATTGTCATAACGCCCCCAGTATAGCGTGGGAAACCAAAAACCGCCAGCAATTACGCGGCGGTTTTTCGCTGCCGGACGAAGCGGATGAGCGGCATCGGATAGCGCAGGAGATGGAGGTTGAACTGGCGCTTGAACTTGGAATATCCTTTCCAGGATCCCGGGTCGCCCGGGGCCCACACCAGGCCGAAGTGCGGGAAGCGGATGCCGGTTTCCTGGCAGTGGGCGAACCAGCGGTCGATGAGCCCGGTGCCGACCGAGGTCTTCTCGAACTTCGGGTGGATGAACGCCACCAGGTGCATGGACACGGACGCGTCCGGGACGTCCACCACGCCGAGCCCGGAGATGATCTCGCCCGTGGCCACGTCGCGCGCGGCGAACAGGTGGACGTTCTCGCCGTGGCACCGGATGCGGCGGTCGACCATGCGGATGAAGTCCTTGCGGATGGTGGGGAGCTTGCCGGTCTTGTGGTAGGCGGCCGCGAACGCGTCGAGCGGGACCTCCACGATCTCGTAGCGCGCGTCGGCCAGCCACTTCTTGCGGTGCCGCTGCGCGTGGCCGGTCCAGTCCTTCCAGTACTCCGTCTTTCCGCGCAGGTCCGCGAACCCGTGCTGCTGCGGGTTCATCTGGATCCAGGAGCGGTGCCACCCGGCCGGCTTGCCGAGCTTGGACATCGGCTGCCAGATGACCATGCGCGTGCGCGCGGTGCGGTCGATCTCGGGCTGGACGTCGGTGGTGTACGCCTCGATCCAGATGGGGCCGTAGTGCCAGCGCATCCCGAGGCAGCCGGGCTTGCCGACCATGGTGACGTTGTCCGCGCCAGGCTCCCATCCGCCCGCGAGGTAGTCGGGCGACTGCATGGGATGGACGAACCCCTCGGGCACCGGGTCGCCGACGCGGCCCTGGCCCGGGTGGCGGAACACGGCGACGAGGTCGGTCTTGAACGGGACGACCTCGTGGCGCGACAGGCGGGTCTCGAACGCCGGGATGAGCGAGACGGTCTTATAGACGTTGAGCAGCAGGTAGCCGTCGGGCTCGAGGACGGCCGCGAGCGCGTCGAGCATCTCGGGGGAGGCGAGGCGCGGCTCGGTGTCGCCGCCCGTGAACAGGTCGATGAGGACCAGGTCGAAGCGGCGGTTCATCCTCGGCACCACCTCGCACGCGTCGCCGAGGATGACCTCGGGCGCGCGCTTGGAGCGGAAGAGCTTGGACGCCTTCGCGATCTCGACCATGGCCGGGTCCCACTCGACCACGGTGACGTGCGCGTCCGGGAACCGCGCATGGACGTCGCGGACGCAGCTCCCGCCGCCGAGCCCGAGCAGGAGCACCTGCTTTACCGGGTGGCTCTCGGGGACGTGCCACATGGACCGGCGCCAGAGCTCGGCCAGGTGCGCGCCCGACTGCTGGTAGCCGTTCACGTACACGTGGAGCCCGCCGCGCACGCCGCGTCGCACGGAAATGGTGCCGTTTTTCTCGGAGGTGGTTTGGCGTTCGGAGATGGTGATGTCCATAGCGGGCTAGGTACGGTCAATGACGGCGGCGAACACGTCCGCGAGCGCGGCGATCTCGTCCGCGGTCTCGGTGCCGACGGACACGCGCACGAACGGCCTGGTGAGGCGGTTCGAATGCAGGGCCGTGAGGTAGATGCGGGTGACGTCGAGGCCGAAGCTCGTGCCGGACACGATGCCGACGTTTCGCGCGCGGGCCTCGTCGATGACCGCGGCGACGAACTTCTGGTACGTGCCGACGCGCGCGTGCCGCGGGGCGAAGGAAAGCACGAGGAACGCGCCGTGGAACGGGAGGTCCTTGGTCCACGCGTAGCCCGGGTAGTTCGGCAGGCCCGGGTAGACCACGCGGGCGACCGGGCCGCCCGGGCGCGCGGCGACGTGCGCGTCGAGGCGCCGGGCGAGGTCGAGCGCGTTGCGGCCGATGCGCGCGAGGCGCCGGTCGAGCGCGGCGCGGTCGGGCCAGGGGAGGGTGAGCGCGGAGGCGTCCGGGATGTTGGTGCCGAGGTGGACGCGCGACTTCATGAGCGCGATCGATTCCACCCCCGCGGTCCACAGCACGCCGCCGGTCACGCGGTCGAACCCGAACTGGTAGAACTTGTTCATGCTCTCGATGACGTACAGCCGCGGGTGGAACACGCGCGGCAGGTGGCGCAGCGGCTGGAACATGGTGGCCATCCCGCTGTTGTCGAGCACGAGCGCGGCGCGGCGCGGGAGCACGCGCGAGAGCGCGGGGAGGAGCGCGGCGAGGTCCGGGATCGCGACCGTCTCCGTGTTGCACAGCGAGTCCACGAACGCCGCGCACGCCCCGATGCGCTTCGCGGCCGCGGCAAACGCTGCGGCGTCGAACTCGTCGGCGTAGGTGATCTGCCCGGGGAGCAGCTTCTCGAGCAGGATCTTGTTCTCAAAGTAGCAGCCCGCGCCGACCAGCACCGGCCCGCGCAGCCCGTCGCGCATCCGGATGTGGTTCACGGCCGTGGTAAACGCGGCCATCCCGCTCGACGTCAGGAACACGCGCGGCGGCAGGTGCATCGGGGAGTCGACGTAGGCGGAGCGGAACGCGTTCTCGTACGCGGCCGCGTCGTGGTGCCAGTCGCGCTTGTAGTCGTTCTCGGTCCCGACGATGCGCCCGGCGAGCTTCCCGGCCTGGGGCTGGAGCGAGTGCGCGAAGGTGGGGGACTGCCAGTCGCCCGCGGAGAGCACGAACCCGAGGTTCGCGTGGAGCGCGCGCACGAGGTCCGCGGCCTCGTGCTTCACGCGCGCGAGGTCGGGCAGGAGCTCCTCCGTCCATCCCCCGGACGCGGCGAGATGCCCGCGCAGCCCTTCCGCGACCTCCTGGCAGGTGTTCCACAGCGCGTCCGCATGCGTCCCGATGAACCCGCGCGCCTCCGCGCGGTATTCCCCCGGCTGGCCCTCGAACTGCGTCTTGAATTTCCAAACGCGCACCCCGCAGGATTCCGCGAGGCCGAGCAGCTCGGAAAGGTCGTCCCTGATGTCCGCAAGCGACTGGTTCATACAACATGCGGATTATACACCCATGTGCTACCCTATCCACCATGCTGGAATTTCTCTTCAAATCGTCCTCCGCGTCGCCGATCCGGATGGTTCCGGTCGACCTTGGCGGTCACGTCGCGCACGTGCCGGTGGCCGAGATCGAGGGGAACCGGCCGGGCAAGACGCTGCTCGTGACGGGCGGGACGGACGGCGACGAGTACGCGGGGATGGCCGCGGCGTACGCGCTGATCGAGAGGTACGCGGGCGGGGACTTCGCCGGGCGGCTCGTGGTGGTGCCGGTGCTCAACGTGCCCGGGTTCGAGGCCGAGTGCAGCCAGAACCCGATGGACGGGAAGTATCCGAAGCTCGTCGGGCTCGGGAACGCGCGCGGGACCGCGACCGACCGGCTGATGCGCTGGCTCGCGGAGTCGCACGCGTCGCGCGCCGCGGCGTGGATGGACCTGCACGGCGGGGCCATCACCGAGGGGGTGCGGCCGTACGTGTGGCTGTTCGAGTGCGGGGTGCCGGAGCACGACCTGTTCGCGCAGGCCTACGGGCGGACGTGCGGCGCGGGCACGGTGCTGTTCGAGCGGGCCGGGGCCATGAGCAAGGCCGGGGAGCTCGCGCGGCGCGGGTGCTGCTACGTGCTCGCGGAGTCCGGCGCGCGCGGGTTCCGCGACGCCGAGGACGTGGGACGGCACGTGGGGTGGACCGAGGCCATGATGCGGTCGCTCGGGATGATCGCGGGCGACGCCGTAGCCGGCGAGCCGGATCTCGTGCTGCGCCGCGTCCACTTCGTGCGCGTCCCGTTCGCGGGGATCTGGCACCCGTCGGACTTCTCTCCCGACGCCATCGAGCAGGGAATGACGCTCGGCACGTGCGTGCGGCTCGACGGGACCGGGGAGAAAGTCATCACGGCCCCCGCGTCCGGCGTCGGGCTCTGGTGGAAGGAAACCATGGCCATGCGCGACGGCGACATCCTCATCGCGATCGGATCTCACTAATCACTTTCTATGTTGAAGAAGATCGGCCTCATCCTCGGATTCGTCCTGCTCGCGGCGTGCTCCGCGATCATCGCGTTCTTCGTGGCGCAGTGGCTGGCGAACGCGACCGGGGAGGAAACGCCGGAGGTCGTCGAACCCGTCGCGACCGTGCCGTCCGTTCCGTCCGTCCCCGGCACCCGCGCGGAACCCTCCTTTGAGGACATGGAGGCGAACAACCCGAACGGCCCGTGGTCGCGCGACCTCGGGATGGCCGCGAGCGAGGACGGGACGATGTTCTCGGGAGCCAGGACGTTCGTGGAGCGCGCGGGCGTCCCGAGCGTGATCCGCGCCTCGGACGGCCGTCTCGTCGCCGCGTTCCAGTGGTTCCCGCGCGTCCAGGAGTCGTGGGACAAGGTAGCCGTGTCGTTTTCCGACGACGACGGCGAGACATGGACCGACCCGGAGACCATCGTGGTGAACGGCCTGCCCGAGGGATACCAGCGCCCGTTCGATCCCACGCTCGCGCTCACCGAGGACGGAAAGATCCGCCTGTTCTTCACCTCCAGCGTGGGGAAGCCGGGACCGGATTCCTCGATGGAAATCTACGCGGCGATCTCCGACGACGGGGTGACGTACCAGTACGAGGGACGGAGCTTCGCCGTGGAGGGCGACCGCGCGTATGACAGCGCCGCGCTCCTGCTGGACGGCACGTGGCACCTGCTCACTCCATACTCCCCGAAGCTCGGCGCCTACCACGGGACGTCCGACGACGGGGTGACGTTCGACCGCGTCGACGACATCCTGACGGACGGTTTCAACTGGACCGGGAACCTGGTCGCCTGGGGCGATGCGGCCATGCGCTTTTACGGCGGCGGGTCCGACACGGGCGGCATCTGGTGGAGCGAGTCCGCGGACGGGGAAACCTGGACCGACCCCGTGACCACGGGGCTGTATGGCGGCGACCCGGCGGTCGTCGAGCTTGGCGACGGCACGTACCTCGTCATCTACGTCGACTAGGCACGATCAAAATTCCCCTATGGTCGAATTCGAATCGGTCGTCGGAGTGCTCGGTTCCATCACGGCGGCCAGCCTGTTTTTCCCGCAGGTATACGTCTCATACCGCTCAAGGCAAACGCGCGACCTCTCGTGGTTCGGGATCGTCGTCGGGATGCTGAACGGCGTGTTTTGGACGACCTACGGATTCCTGAACGCCGACCCGTTCATCTACGTGACGAACGCCATCCTTTTCGTCGGCGCGTCCATGCTGATGTTGCTGAAGGGCAAGTATCGGTGAAGGTGCTTCCCGTCCGGGACAGCGCGTGCGGATCGGTGTACTTTTTTCCCCCGTTGGGTACACTTAGGCCATTGACGTCACTTAACCAGACCATTATGGGTACCGAAGGCCAGGGGTCGCGGGGCATGCACGAGGAACTGTTCCGTAAGGTTGCCGCCATTCAGGCTAATCCCGGCGAAACGCGCCCAAGTCGGCAGGTCCTGGAGCAAGCGATCGAAGAGGTTGCCCAGGGGAAAAAGGTTTCACCGGATCAAGCGCGGCGGGAGATTGAAAAAACGGAAGATGCCGCGCGCTTTTTGCGCGACGTGACGGGCCTGGACACACAAGGATTATTTGAGCGATTTGATACGTTCTTGGATGAGTATGAGGCCGCCCTCAGCTATGACCTGTCGCAATTGTTGAACTACGACGCGTATTACGAACGAGAAGGAAGAGGCCCAGAAGCCGTAAGAAAAGACGTCGACGTCTTCCTGGAGGTCATCTCCAGGCGTCTTGGGAACGATACGGACGTACGGGAAATCGGTTCGGAAATGGATTCGGCGCAATCGTCGATTGAAAATGGATTCGGCATAGAGCTTTATGTGCTGATGGAAGAACTGAAGGGAAAGATCGCGTTACTCCGGCAGCGCCTGGAGAGCGCGGAAAAGAGCTAGGGCGGACCGCTCGGCGCGGGACAGCCCGACACCGCCACATAAAAGCGACCCGCGTGGTCGCTTTTATGTGGCGGTGTCCGTGGGTTCAGTACTAAAAGTACGAGGGTATTTGAAGGGATTTCCGAGTATTTTCCGAAGGGCAATTTTGGGGCATATGGGTCGGGTGTTACAATAGCTTCTGTCGGAATTAAACATATCGTTTATGAGTGAATTTCATGAGCCAGTACCAGAGCGGAAAAAACCAGCAAACTTTGACGAAGTAGTGCGTGATTTCCAAGAGCGAGGACCGCTCGATCGCCTTGTTCGACTAGAGCTGCTTGATATGGCTGAGGGCGAAAATCCAAATGGCGGAAATCCGGACCCAGATTTCAAGGGCGTTCGGGAGGAATACTACCCAGGCTGGAGCAATGAGGATTTCGCTGACTTACTGGCGAAGTTGGGTTATCCGGTAAAATAGGAGGGAAGCAAAAGGCTCCGAAGAGAAACTTAACAAAACAACCCCGCGAAGGGTTGTTTTGTTATCGATCATGCCGCATGTGACGCCCTCCGTGCCTGAGGCACTTGGGTTGTCCGATACGAAATAATCCTGGCGGAGAGGGAGGGATTCGAACCCTCGGTACCCTTGCAGGTACACATGATTTCGAGTCATGCGCGTTCGACCACTCTGCCACCTCTCCGGGTGTCCGCCGGTGATCGCGGCAGAAAAGTATCATGGAAACGGGGAGGTTGCAAGCGTGGTATCATGGGGGTATTCATTAACGAATTAAACCATGCGTATGGCAAAGGGAAACAACGCGCAGAAAAAGAACGTGAAAAAGCCTAAGAAGGATAAGAAGAAATAGCATATGATGTACGGCTTCGGCTCGGGCTGGCAGGGCTTCGGCGCCATGTCCGCCTCGTTCGTCCTTCTCATGCTCTGGTCCCTGTTTTGGAAGGGACTCGCGCTGTGGCACGCGTCGCGCCGCCGGCAGCCGTGGTGGTTCGTCGCCATGCTACTCATCAACACCGTCGGCATCCTCGAGATCATCTATCTGTTCGGCGTCGCCAAGATGAAGAAGGACGACCTGTTTCGCCGGTAACCTTTTCCGACAACCCGTGTACGAAGAAGCGCACCGCGATCGGGTGCGCTTTATTCTTGACGAATCACTATGATGACCAAGAAGACATTGCTCATCGGCGCGATCGTCGCGGCGCTCGGCGCCGGGGCCATCGGCGTCGGCACCACGCTTGCCGCGGAGGAAGGGCGCAAGAACCCGGAGTTCGTCTCCGAGCTCGTCACCGCCATCGCGGAGAAGTTCGACCTCGACCCGGAGGCGGTCCAGGAGGTGTTCGACGAGCAGGCCGAGTCGCATCGCGAGGAGATGGAGGCGAATCGCGAGGAGATGCGCGCCAAGCACGACGAGATGTTCGAGGATCGGCTCGCGCGGGCCGTGGAGGACGGCAACCTGACGCAGGAGCAGGCTGACGCGGTCCTCGAAAAGCGCGACGAGACGCGGGCGTTCGCCGAAACGCTCAAGGACATGGAGCCGGAGGAGCGCAAGGCCGCCATGCAGGAGCAGATCGACGAGCTGAACGAGTGGGCGGAAGAGAACGGCATCCCGCTCGAGTACGTTCGTTTCGGTCCGCCGCCGCGCGGGCAGCACATGGGCCAGGGCGGAATGAACCGCCCGCTGCCGTCGCTTGAGACGGAGGAGTAGAACGCAAAAGACCGCCCCTGCCGGGCGGTCTTTTGATTACTCGAGCAGGTCCTTCGCGAGCGTGATGAGCTCTCCCTCGGTGGCGTGGGCTCCGTCGGCCGCGACGGAGTAGACGATGCCGTCCTTCTCGAACAGGAGGATGTTCCGGACCTCGCAGAACCCCGGGAGCTCCCACTTCTCGTTGGGGGAGACGCACGGGATGTTGTTGGTCGAGAGGGTGAGGAGCGTCCCCTCGGTTCCGCCCAGCGCGACGGGCTCCGTCACGGACGCGTTGTAGTCGTTCGTCACGTCCGGGAGCGCGGTGGACGGACGCTCGACGATCTCGACGAAGCGCCAGTCGTTCTTGGTCACGATGACGACCGCGGAGCCCACCGGGAGCGCGCCCGCGCCCCTGGTGTACACGCCGACCGCGTAGACCGCGCCGCCGAGCAGGTCGTCCGGCATGGCGATGGGCATGGCCGTGTGCGCCTGCGCGTCCGCGACCGTGTCCGTCTCGATGAGGCCGTCGGCCTCGGGCAGCATGTCGGGGCGCGGGGTCGGGACGAACGCGAACACGATCCTGAGGATGAGCGCGACCGCGAACATCGGGATGATCGTCGCGAGCAGGCAGGTGCGGGTCGGGATGCTAAACCTGTTTCCCTGGAATCTTGGCATAGGCGGAGGCGGCGATGACCGCGAGGATGAGCCAGGCCATCATCGCGAGGTCGTTTTTAAAATACGGGACGTCGGCGAGGCCGTGGATGGACATTTGGACGAGGGCGAGAAACGCGAGAGTCGTTGCCATAGGCGGGGTCCCTGCACCCCGCAGCGTTGCGGTGGCGCGCCACGCCAGCAGCGCGAACGCGATCAGGCCGAGGAGACCTAGCTCTGTCCAGACGTTGAGGACAATGGTGTGCGGGTACTGGAAGATCTCGTATTGCTCGGCCTCGTGGTACGGCTCCATCGCGGTCGGGTAGCCGTTGAGGCCGGCGCCGAAGACCACGTTGTCCTTCAGCATCGCGACCGTCTCGCGCCACTGCGAGCGCCGGACCTGGCCGGAGTAGTCGTTGAAGGTAAGCTTGGCGGTGAGGGAGGGGGAGGCGAGCAGGGCGAAAAGGGCGAAAGCGGCGAAGAGGGCGGCGAGATTGCGCAGGCGTTTGGTCGCGAGTCCGGCGACGAGGAGCGTCGCGCCGACCGCCACGACCGCAGCCTCGGACTGCGACAGCACGATGGCGACCGACGAAACGACCGTCGTAGCGAGCCAGAAATACGTGTTCAAACGGACTTTAGTCCGGTCTCGGCGCGACGCCACTAAAGTGGCTGTGAATTGCACGACTCCAATCACGATGATCGGCCCCAGGTACAACCCCACCGCGTTCGGGTACGGGAAGATGCTCACCACGCGACCCTCCACGTCCCACGGGGCGGGGAGGCCCCAGCCTGTGAGGGACTGCGCGACCGCGCAGAGCGCGACGAACAGCCCGCCCGCGCCCAGAGCCGTCAGCAGCCCGTTTTTGGCTTCTTGGTTCTTAGAATTTTCCAACACGTTCACCGCCACCAGGAACACGAGCGCCGGCTCCACGAAGTACGCCTTCCAGATGCCGAGCGCGGAGAGCGTGTCGGGCGCGACCACGATGGAGACGGACGCGGCGGCAAGCAGGAGCGCGATCGGGGCTGTCCAGCCGGGAGGCATGATTTTTTTCCACGCCGGCCGCGTTTTCGCGACCCAGATGACTACCAGCGCGAGCGCAAACGCCTCGAGGAGCGTCATCGGGACCGGGCCGAGGTCGAAGCGCAGCAGGTAGGAGGGAAGCGCGGCGGCGAGGAACATCAGGCCATGGCGAACGTCGTGCCAGGAGATGGCGGCGAACAGGAGCGTCGCGGCGATAAGGAGGATTGGGTAGATCATGCGGGTCGCGTGAGCTCGCGGATTTTCTTGATGTCGATCCCGCCGACGGCCACCATGGATGCCGCGTACGTCGCGGCGCCGACCGCCACGTCAACCAGCACGTGGATCGGCGGCAGCGCGGCCAGCACGCCGTACATGAGCGCGGCGCAGGCGAGCGCCTTCACGGCAACGGTGAACGTCGGGCGGGCGTCGGACGCGCGGGCGACGACGAGGTAGGTGATGACCGCGATAAGGACCTCGGAAAACAGGGTGACGGACGCGGCGCCCCACGCGCCGTACGTCGGGATGAGCCAGAGGTATCCGACGGTCGCCACCACCGCGGCCGCGGCATACCCCCAAATCATTCCGCGCTGCCGGTTCACCGCCACCACGGCATGCCCGTAGAGCGACGAGAAGAACACGGCGACGAGCGCGAGGATGAGCAGCTGCAGGAGCGGGCCGGAGGCCGCGTACTTCTCGCCGGCGATGAGCTCCACGAGCTCAGTGCCGACGAGCTGCGCGCCGACCGCGATCGGGATCGTCACGATGGCGAAGATGTCGAACGCGCGCGCCATGTGCCCGCGGAACGCCTCGCTCCGTCCCTCCGACCAGTCCGCGACGAGCACCGGGAGCATGAGTCCCATGAACATCACCGGGAGCGCGGTCAGCACGTCGAGCACCTTGTACGCGACCCCGTAAATCGCCACGTCCTCGCTTCCGCGGTACAGCGAGAGGAACAGGATGTCGCCCTTCAGGTAGATGAGGTTGAAGGCGATGGAGAGCGCGATGGGCCACGAGCGGCGGATCGCCTCCTTCCACACGTCCGCGTCGAACCGGAGCCCCACGGGGACGAACGGACGCGCGAGGAGCACGGTCGCGGCGAGCCACACGAGGTTCGCGACCACGGTCACGGCGATGACGGACTGGAGCCCGAGCCCCATCGAGGTGACGCCGACCACGAGCGCGAGCAGTACGGCGCGGTTGAGCGTCTCGGCGAGCGCCGAGCGCCACATGGCCGCGTGCCGCTGGAAGACGCCCACGAGCAGCGTCGCGCCGGACATGAACAGGTACCCGAGCGACCCGAGCAGCACCACGTCGCGGACCGACGAGGAGTAGGGGAAGGCGAGCACGGCGAGCGGGGCGAGCCCGAACACTACCGCGCCGGACACCAGGCGCATCGAAAACAGGTTTCCGACGATACGCTTCTGGTCCGCGCCCTTCTCCGAGATCATCACGATGAGCGTCAGGGTGAGCCCGAAGTCCACGATCACCCCGAAGAACTGCAGGAAGGTGAGCCCCGTGGTGTAGTCGCCGAATTCGGCGGTGGTAAGCGCGCGGGTGAGCACGCCGATCGTGACGAGCCCGAACACCATGGTAAGCGCGCGGCCGACCATCTGGAACGCGTAGTTGGCAGCGAAGCGTCGTGGGTCCATATTTGCTCGTAGTGTAGATGTTTTCGGGCGAAATGGAAATGGAACGGGCTTGAAAGAGGGTCCAAAAAATGCTATAATGACCGCGTTATGGAGGGAGTTCACAAACTGATCGCGGGATTCCTGGCGGTCTGCGCCCTCGGGGGCGCGTTGTTCCCGTTTGGATCGGTTTTGGCCGCCCCGCTCAAGGGATACGAGGCCGTGCAGGTCATCGCCTCGAGCAAGCTTACCCTCGCTCCCGGCGAGACCAAGCAGGTGACGGTCGGGTTCCAGAACATCGGGACCGAGACCTGGTCGCGCGACGAGGGCGCGTTCGTGTCCGTATACACGTACGGTCCGAAGTATCGCGTGTCCGTCTTCCAGGATGCGTCATGGGTGTCGGCGAGCCAGCCGGCCAGGCTCACGGAGGCCACGGTGAAGCCGGGGGAGGTCGGCCACATCCAGTTCGCGCTGCACGCGCCCTCGACGACGGGAACGTACGCGGAGACGTTCAAGCTCGCGGCCGAGGACGTCGCCTGGGTTCCGGGCGGCGAGTTCACGATCAACGTGACGGTCGGATCCGCGTCGACCACGACCACGACGACGAAGACTCCGTCCGCGACCGCCACGACCCCCTCGACCGACACTTCCGGCCTCTCCGGTCTCGTCCTCCTGCGCAGCGCCAAGAAAATCGCCGCGAAGGGGAACGAGCAGGTGTCGTTCACGGTCGGGATCAAGAACACCGGGTCCGTGGCGTGGTCGAAGCGCGCGCTGTACGAGGACGGGGTCCAGGCCGCGTCGCTCAGCTCCTCCACCGCCGTCGCATCGAAGAGCTCCGGCACCGTGGAGCCAGGCGCCATGGACCTCATCGACTTCACGTTCAAGGCCCCGTCCACGAAGGGGTCGCACACGGTCTCCTACGTCTTCGCCGCGAACGATTCCATCGTCCCGGACCTCGAGATCGACATCCCGGTGGAAGTGACGTCCGACGCGCCGAAGGTGAAGGACCGGCCGAAGCGCGAGACGACGAAGACAAAGGAGAAGGAAAAGAAAAAGAAGAGCGAGTCCGACGGGATCGTGACCGACGTCACCATGGAGGAGCCGACCGTTCGCATCGGCGTGCTCATCGTCGACGAGGAGACGGACGACAAGGTGGTGGTGAGCTGCGAGACGGACTGGAAGCTGTACGACGGCGACGGCGGCCTGCTCGCCGAGCTCGACCAGGACGAGTCGGTCGAGGCCTTCCATGAGAACAACCGCTATTATTACGACCGCGGCCAGGGCGAGGAAAAGACCTCCTCGTACCTGCGCTTCGTCCCGGACGAGAAGAACGCGGTGTGCACGGTCGAGAACTTCGACCGCACGGTCACGCGCGGCGCGGCCTATCCGGACAACCAGTTCCGCAACGTCCTCGAGCTCCGCTACAACGGCGCCAAGGACCGCACCTGGCTCATCAACGAGCTGGAAGTCGAGATGTATCTGCGCGGCCTCGCGGAGACGTCCAACGTCTCGCACCTGGAGTTTCAAAAGACCCTCATCACCGTGGCGCGCACCTACGCGCTCTACCACTGGGAGCGCTACACCAAGCACGACGAGGAGTATTTCCACATGAATGCCTACGCCGACGACCAGGTGTACCGCGGGTACGGCCAGGAGATCCGCACCCCGCGCCTCACCTCGAGCGTGGAGGCGACCGAGGGCGTGGTGGTGACCTACGACGGCGAGACCGCGATCACCCCGTATTTCTCCCGCTCCGACGGCCGCACGCGCGACTGGGGCGAGGTATGGTACGGCGAGGTTCCGTGGCTCGTGGGCGTCCCGGCGCCGTGCGACAAGGGAAAGACGCTCTGGGGCCACGGGGTCGGCATGTCCGCCTCCGAGGCGCTCTGCCAGGCGAACAACGGGAAGGAATGGAAGGAGATCCTCAAATACTTTTATACGGGCATTGACCTGACGAAGCGATGGAAGTGAGAAAGAGTCGTAAAGTCGTTGAGTCGTTGAGTCGTGGAGTGATGGTGCTCACGGCTCTTTTGGCTGTTCCGGGCATGGCGTTCGCCGCCCCGAACGGGGCGCTGCTCGACGTGTACGCGGCGCGCGCGGACCTTCGGGCGTCGTTCGACGAGGACGCGGCCTACCAGGCCGTCCCCGGGTCCGCGGCCGGGTTCCTCATCGACCTCGAGGACTGGGCGTACCAGTATGGCTGGCGCGATTACGCGTCGCTCTCCGCCTATGCACCTCCCTCTGCGCCCCCTGTGCCAACTGCGCCCCCTGCGCCCATACCCCCCACCACCGCGACCTCGTACGTAGTCATTGACCGAACCAGCGGGCAGATCCTCGCGGCCGAGGACGCGAACCGCGCGTGGCCCATCGCGTCGCTCACCAAGCTCATGACCGCGCAGATCGCCCTCGACTCGGGCGCCGCGCTCTCCGACGTGTACCCGGTGCGAGCCGAGGACGACGTGGGCGGCGCCAAGCTGTACGTGAGCTCCGGCGACACGTTCACGCTCGACGGCCTCCTGTACGCCACGCTCGTCGGCTCCGCGAACAACGCCGCGAACGCCGTCACGCGCACCGTCACCTCGGACCGCGCCGCGTTCGTGAACGAGATGAACCTCCGTGCGCGCGCGCTCAACCTGTCCCGCACCTCCTACGCGGACCCCACCGGCATCGAGGTCGCGAACGTCTCCACCGCGCGCGAGATGGCGCGCATCGCGGACCTCGCCTTCCGCCGCCCCGACATCCGCCGCTACACCACCACGGCCTCCGCGAGCGTGCGCGTGCTCAGCCAGGGCGTCACCAAGACGATCAAGAACACCAACTGGCTGCTGTGGAAGCCGGAGTACGACGACATCTACGTGATGGGAGGGAAGACCGGCTACCTCGACGAGTCCGGATGGAACCTCGCCGTGGTGCTGCGGCCGGAATACAAAAACGAGAAGCGGGAGCTTCTCGTGGTCACGTTCGGGTCCGATTCGCGCGCCGAGTCCTTCGAGGATGCCGAGGCGCTCGCGCGGTGGGCGTGGAAAAGCTTCAGATAGACTTGGTTCCCTCGACGACACCGGCCACCACGTGCGCCGCGTGTCGTTTTTTGTCCTCCTCCACCAGCTTGATGATGACCTCCTTCACCTTCTCCGGGTGGTCGATGTCCTTGAAGACGAACTGCGTGTGCTCCGCGGCGGTCTGTACCAGCACGTGTCCGTAGTCGAAGAACGTGTGCACCATTCCCTTCACGTCGCTCGTCACGTCCTGCACGGCGGCGAGGTGGAGCTCGGACGCCACGCGGTTGAACAGTCCCTTCTGCTCGATGTTGATGACGCGGTGCGTGGTGATGACCCAGGTGTCGAGGTAGTAGTCGGTGAACTCGAGGAAGCTGAGCAGCCACACGGACAGCACGTACATGCTCGCGAGCACGACGATGGCCGGTCCGAGCGTCGGGTGCGCGAGCCAGACGTCGACGCGGTCCCAGAAGAACGCCGCGATGACCGCCGGCACGGCGAGCATGAACACGGCCGCGACGACGATGAACGCCCACGCGAACCACTGGCGTCGCAGGAACAGGACGACCTTCTCGTCCGGGCGCTTGTTGGGAATTCGGTCGAGGTGGAACATATTAGAAGCCCGGGAAGAATTGGTCGTTCTTGAACCGCTCGAAGAAGTCGGCGAGCGACATGGAGTACGACCAGTCGTACGGGAGCAGCAGGAAGAGGGAAACCGCGAGCAGCATCACCGTCCCGGCGAGGAAAAACGCGGTCACCGCGTACAGCCCGATGCCGTAGGTGCCGAACCGGAGCAGGTGGTAGAGGTTGAATCCCGTGTAGACGACGAAGAACGCGAGGAAGAGCCCGTAGAGCACGAGTAACGACCAGAGCGGGAGCGCGAGTGACGGGATTTCGAACGGCATAGTACGCTCATTGTATCACAGCGACTCGCGGTTTGGCGCGTCGAAGCCGAGGTGCCGGTAGGCGGCGTCCGTGGCGACGCGGCCGCGCGGGGTGCGCGCGAGGAAGCCGAGCTGGAGGAGGAACGGCTCGTACACGTCCTCGATGGTGTCGATTTCCTCCTGCGTGGACGCGGCGAGCGTGGAAAGCCCCACCGGGCCGCCCTGGAACTTCTCAATGATGGTGAGGAGCAGCCGGCGGTCGACGTCGTCGAGGCCGTGCGCGTCCACGTTCAGCATGGCGAGCGCGT
>CAYRYG010000022.1:0-18669 GCA_964428465.1 uncultured Gammaproteobacteria bacterium | reverse complement strand
GGGGGGCCGCGGTGAAGGCGGTCGCCGGCCGCGCGGACGGGTGGCGCGTGAAGGCGGCCGTGGAGTCGCTGCTCGCCGCGTTCGTGCTCGCCGCGGCGCTCGCGCTGTCGGCCGAGCCGGTTTCCGCGGCGACGTCGTCCGCGAACGCGGAGTTCGTCGTGTCCGGCGCGCGGATCCTGCGCGTGTTCCTGATGCTCATGGGGATCGTTTCCGTCAACTTCATCCTGATGGGCGCCATCTCGGTGATGACCGCGTCGGGCCGCGACCACGGGCATCATCACGGGCTCCAGCAGATCGCCGTCGGCATCTTCGGCACCATTCTCATGGCCGGCCTCATCGCCATCGCGAGCGCAACCATATTGAAACTGGGATAGCTCGGTGATACGGACCTACGGACAGTACGGATATACGGACGACGAGATGTCCGTAGTTCCGTAGCTGTCCGTAGGTCCGTATCAATCTTCTATCCACAGAGCCGCGTGTATTCGTACGCGCGGTTTTTGTGTACAATATGAGGGACGCCGGTCACGTTCTGTGATGCGTTTCAATCCTACCAACATGCGTTACCGACTTTTTACCGGGGCATCCTTGTGCGTGCTCGCTCTTTGCGTTCTGGCCGCCGCGCACCCAGCGCTCGCGCAGGACGCGTCGTCGCAGCTCGAGGCGGTTGCCGCGGGCGGCGGGTTGCCGAACACGAACATCGCGATCATCGTCGCGCGCATCATTCGCGTCTTCCTCGGGACGCTCGGGATCATCTTCACGGTGATCATCCTGTACGCCGGGTTCGTCTACATGACGGCGCAGGGGGACGACAACAAGATCAAGACCGCGAAGAACATGATTAAGAACGGGGTGATCGGGATGATCATCTGCCTCTCCGCGTTCTCCATCACGCAGTTCATCCTGAGCCGGCTGCTCGCCGCGGCGGGCGTGGGCGGCGGCGTCCAGTCCATCGCGGACCAGTACGGCGAGCCGCTTTCCGGTTCGCTCGGCGCCGGCATCATCGACTCGCATTACCCGGAACGCTACGCCATCGACATCCCGCGCAACACGCGCCTGTACATTACCTTCAAGCAGGCGATCGATCCGGCGTCCATCATCGACGGGTACACGGACAACCCGGCGTCGACCGGTCTGAACGCGACGAATGTCATTATCTATCCGACGGACGCGGGAGAAGAATCCAAGCTGACGGCCGCGGAGGTGCTGGTAGACCACAACGCGGACAATACGATCTACTCGTTCGACCCGGTGCCGCTGCTCGGCGACGGGATCGACGACATGAACTACACGGTCGCGCTTTCGAACGACATCGAGCTGGAGGCGGGAGGCGCGGCGTTCACGGGGAGCTACTCGGGCGGGTACGAGTGGACGTTCGAGGTGTCCACGGAGGTGGACCTGACCCCGCCGCAGGTGGTGTCCGTCATTCCCCGCGACCTTGCCTCGGACGAGGCGCGTAACGTGACGGTCGCGATCACCTTCAACGAGGCGATGGATCCGGTGGCGTCCACGGGGACGTATACGGAAGGGGCATCGGGCAACTTCCTGAACATCGAGGCCCTGGACGAGACCGACGCGAACATCGAGGGGACGTTCGTGATCAGCAACGGGTACAAGACCGTGGAATTCACCCCGGCCGACGCGTGCGGGGAGGATCCGTGCGGCGATACCATCTACTGCCTGCCGGGAAACCAGGACGCCATCGAGGTCCAGGCGCACGCGGCGTCGCTCGGCGACGAGCCCCCGCAGGCGCAGTCGGTGGGCGTGACCTTCGACGGGCTCGTGGACGCGGCCGCGAACTCGCTCGACGGCGACGGGGACGATTCCGCGCAGGGATCGGCCACCGACGACGTGGAAGGGACGGACGATTACGGATGGACGTTCACTACGTCCGACGAATTGAACGACGACGTGCCGCACATCACGGACATGACCCCGGGGATCCTGGACACCTTCGCGGACCAGGACGCGGACGTGGAAATCGACTTTGACATCGCCATGAAGTCGTCCACGCTGAACAGCACCAACGTCTCGCTGTGGCCGGACCCGGGGTATGAGTTCTGGTTCTCGCTCGGGAAGACCGACATCGTCGACGAGGAGGGTGACACGCTGTACACCACCGCCCAGATTAGCCATCCGACCATGGTAAGCGCCGACGACCTGGGATGGTCGTACTATCCGACCGTGACGCGCGGGGTCAAGTCCAACTGGCAAATCTGCATGTTCCCGGCGTATGGCCCGGACTCCTCGGGCGAGGGGACCTGCGAGGTGACGGACACGTTCCCGTACTGCTGCGACGGCGAGCCGTCCGACGAGGCATGCCCGACGTCGGTCGAGGGGATCGATCTTCCTGATACAAGCGAATAGTCGTTATAGGTCCTATGGCAAAACGCCGGTCCATGCTCGCCCTTCTCGCCATCGTCCTCACGGTCGGTGCCGGATTGGCATTCGGTTCACGGGCCTTCGCGCAGGTAGTCGACCCGACGTCCGGGCTCGAGTCCTTCGCCGAGGCGGCCGGGTTTACGTCACAGGGCGACCTGACGGTCATCATCGCGCGGCTGATCCGCACGGCCATCTCGTTCCTCGGGATTCTCGCGGTCGTATTCGTTCTCTACGGCGGGTTCCTGTACATGACCGCGGGAGGGAACGACGACAAGGTGAAGCGCGCGAAGAAGGTGTTCACGAGCGCGATCATCGGGCTCGTGATCGTCCTGTCCGCGTTCGCCATCGTGCAGTTCGTGCTTTCCCAGCTCACTTCCGCGCTCGGGGGGGGCGTCTCGGGAACCGACGACGGGGACGGCGGAACCTACGTGGACGGGGGAGGGACGAGCGACGAATTTTTGCTGACGTCGGTGAATACCGAGTGCGCGGAGGCGATGAAGAACCTCCAGCTTCAGTTTACGTTCAGCCAGCGCGTGGACGGCACGTCCGTGGACGCGGGCGGCATCCTGGTGGAGACCGGCGGCACGGCCGTCGACGGCGCGTATGCGGTTTCCGGCAAGCGCGTGACGTTCACGCCGTCCGCCGTGTGCGAGGAGGACGCGGACGAGCGCTGCTTCGAGGCGAGCACGCCCTATTCCGTCACCGTGGACTCGGCCGTGTTGGAATCGACCTCGGGCAAGACCCTGGTGTGCTCGACCGAGTACCCCTGCTCCTTCTCGTTCACGACCGGAACCGCGGTGGACACCGAGGGACCGACGCTCACGATGGACGCGCCGGAGACTGACGCCTCGGTGTATGTGAACGACATCGAGCTCTTACAGGCGATTGCGATCGACGACACGGGCGTGTCGAGCGTGGACTTCTCGGTCGACGGCGACGTCGTGTACCAGGCGGCCGTCGCGACGGATTCGACCGAGGGATCGCTCGCCACCACCAACTATTTTTATACGGCCGACGGCACACAGTGGGACACGGCGGGGTACGAGACGGGTTCGTACACGATCAGGTCCGAGGGTGCGGACTGCGCGGGCCACTCGGACAGCGCGTCCGTGTCGATTGCGCTGCGCCCGGCGTATTGCGATAACGGCGTGCAGGACGAGGATGAGACCGACGTTGATTGCGGGGGCGACGAGTGCGGGGCGTGCGACGGCGAGTCGTGCGACTCGGACGACGATTGCTCAAGCGGCTACTGTGATGAGACCACCGGAGAATGCGTCGGCGTTCCAAAGATAGAGGAGGTTTCTCCAGGCGACGGCGCGGAAGGGAACCTTGTCAGCATTTCGGGCGAAAACTTCGGAGAGACGGCGGATTCAGTCACCTTCCTTGGCGACGCGACCACGACGGCGGACGACGTCGTTATTTCGGCGTACGAGTGCAATGGCGCCGTCCAGTGGTCGGATGACGAGATCATCGTGCAGATTGAGAGTTCCATGGCGGACGGCCCGGTGCTGGTCGAGACGTCGGACGGATACGGCGACCAGACGGACGACGACTACGGGCCGACGATCGAGGACTTCGACGTGAATGGCGTCGTGCGCCCGGGCATCTGCATGCTCGACCCGGATTCGGACGTCGGCAACAGCCAGGTGGACGTCACCGGGAACAATTTCGGTTCCTCGCAGGGGACGTCCACGGTCTATTTCACCAATTACGAGGCGTCCAGCTACGACGCGTGGGCCGACGCGGCCCTGTCCGTGGTCGTTCCGCTTTTGAACGCCCGCGACTACCGGACGCAGGTGTGGGCCGGAGACTACCAGTGCGTCAACTCCGACGGATCGCTCGTCGGGACGACCTGCGCGGAAGACGCGGACTGCGACACCACGGACGGCCAGTCGTGCGCCACCATGCAGTGCTCCGAGTCCGGCGAGGTGTGCGAGGAGGACGCGGATTGCGCCGGCGAGGACGAGAGCTGCGTCTCGCTCCGCCAGGGGTCGAACAAGGTGACGTTCACGGTCGTGGACGCGTCCGCGGGCGAGTCGCCGGTCATTTCGCAGGTGGTCACGGGCTGGGAGGCATGTTCCGATGACAACAGCCGATGCGGCAGGGACAGCGACTGTACGTCCGGGACCTGCGACGACGCGGACAACTGGGGACCGCCCGGGCAGTACGTCACCATCTACGGGACAGCCTTCGGGACGGCCACGGGGACCGTGACGTTCACGGGGGACTTCGGATACGCGCTCGGGGACACGGTGTTTCCGGACGCGTGCGGCGATGACACGTGGGACGACACGGAAATCACGGTGAAGGTTCCGGCGACGTACCAGGCCGGCGGCGCCATTGGCGCGGGGACGTATGCGCTGACCGTGGAGACCGCGCTCGGCGCCGAGTCGGAGGGGACGGAATTCGTGGTGCTCGACGACGAGCCGGGTCCGGGAATCTGCAACATGGCTCCGTCCTCCGGCCCGGCGGGGACCACGACCGTCGTCATCGACGGAGACAACTTTACGAACGAACAGGGCGCCGGCTACGTCGAGTTCTACGACGGGGAGCAGGTTTCGGCGCCGGATTATTGGAATGCCAGCCAGGTTCAGTCGCTCGTGGACGCGGACGCGTCGACCGGCCCGGTGTTCATCGTGACCGACGAGGGATACGAGTCCAACACCGTCAACTTCGAGGTGGGCGACTGCAACGAGGATGCGACGCTGTGCGGGACGGGCGAACAGTGCTGCGGGGACGGCTCCTGCGACGTTTCCTGCGGGGATGAGATTCCGACGTCCCACTACGCGTGGCTGTTCTCGACCGGCGACATTCCGGCCACCCCCCGCGTGTCCGTGTTCTGCGGCGACGTGGACGACGACGGCAACTACGACGGCGTCTCGCCGGGCCCGTGGGAGAACTGGAGCAACCCTTCGGATATCTGCGTCAATGCCGCCGTAACCGCGACGTTTACTGAGGTGATGGATCAGGAATCGTTCGAGGGAAACGTGCTCGTGCAGGCATGCGACGGCGCGGACGAAGAGGATCCGTGCGCGAACTTGGAAGATACCGACGATACCAATGACCTCGATGTGGCCGGATCGGTCGTTTCGACCGGTGAGTACACCTTCGAGTGGGATCCGACGGATCATTTTTCCACGAGCACGACGTACCGCGTCACGCTCGAATCCGACGGGATCCGTTCCGCCGCGGGCGCGTCCATGGCACGCGATTACGCTTGGGAATTTACCACGTCCTCGAGCACGGACCTGTGCGAGGTCGGGGAAGTGTACGTGAGCCCGTCCGCGTTTACGGCGGTCGAGGAGGACGAGCTGGTAGACTACACCGCGTCGCCGATCGCGGAGAACGATGACTGCGTCCCGCTGCAGTGCACCGGCTACTCGTGGAACTGGGAGTCCTCTGACACGTCGAGGGCCGAGCTGACCGGCGACGACCTCGGCGACGACGACGCGTGCGAGAACACGGCACAGGCGCTCGCGCAGACGATCGTCGGCTCCCCGGTGGAAATCGAGGCTGGGCCGGACGGGGTCCGCAACAGCCCGACGGATACCGGAGACCTTACGATCAACTTTACCGATCCCGAGGTCACGAGTTGGGAGCCGAGCTGCTCGACGGCCTGTTTGAACGCGGGTCTGCGCGTCGAGTTTAACACGGGGATGACGAGCACGGATTTTGCCGCCGGCAGCACGGTCGTGCTTTACGAGTGCGAAGATTCGCTGTGCGACAGCGACGAGGTGACGGAATTTTCCGACACCTACGCGATTCTGTACTCCGACTCCGGCGACACGCACGCGCTCTCCATCTCGCACGACGACTTCGCCGTGAGCAGCTGGTACCGCGTGGTCATTTCCGGCGACGTGGAGTCCGCGTCGGGCATCGCGCTCTCGGAATCCGGGAGTAACGAGGGCTCCGATGCCAACCAGTATTTTACTGGCGACTTTTCCTGGAAGTTCAAGACGAAGAGTGACACGACCCCTTGTTCCATCGACCGTATCGAGATGCTGCCGTCGGAAGCGAGCGCGACCGTGATTGGAGAGCAGACCGCGTTCGAAGCCCTTCCGTATGGGGCACCTGACGATTGTTCCGCTTCTGGACAGCTGCTGGACGATACGGATTATGACTGGGACGCCTGGACCGCGTCGGATTCCCCGAATATTTCCGGCACGGCCGCGGACGTCGCGGAAATGATCGACGGCGGCATGCTCGCCTTGTCGTACAACCTCGCCGACGGGTGCTCGTCGGACTGTCTGAACGTCGGGTCGAGCGTGACGACCGACGACCCGGTGTGCGGGGACGGGCGCGTTACCTACGGCGAGGAGTGCGACGGCGGCGCCGACTGTACGGACGAGTGTCTGAACGCCGGGAACGACACCGCGTGCTCCTCGACCGTCACCACCGGCTGCTGCGGCGACGGGATTACGGATTCCGACGAGGAATGCGACGACGGAAATTCATCGAGCAGCGACGGGTGCTCTTCCGTGTGTCTCAACAACGGCGCGCGCAAGGCGGGGACGACCTGCGGCGATGGAATCTGGGACCAGTCATCTTCCACGGGCGGCGAGGATGACGACGACGGCAATAGCGCGAACGGCGACGGCCTGTCCTCCGACTGCCTGTACGAGGGCGGGGAGGACGTGTCGGGTGTGTATGCGACCTGCGGGAACGGCATCGTCGAGGACGGCGAGGACTGCGAGGATAACTCGACGGACACTGACAAGGTGGACGACGGCGACGGGTGTTCCTCGGAGTGTCTGTTCGAGGGCGCGCCCGCGTGCGCGTACGAGTGCGTCGGCGGGATCGACGACGGGCAGAACTGCTCGGGCCTGGGCGCGGCGACCTGCGACTTCGTCATCGACGGCGACGGGCTTGGCGACTGCGAGCAGGCGGTGACGCCGTGCTGCGGCGACAACGAGACGGATTACGACGGCGACCTCGATAACGACGCAGAGGACTGTGACGACGCGAACACGGACGACGGCGACGGGTGTTCCTCGGAGTGCCTGAACGAGGGATCGTCCGTGTCGTATGCCACCGCGAGCTACTGCGGAGACGGCGACGTCGAGACCGGCGAGGAATGCGAGGCGACTGGGAGCTTGAGCGTGGGCAACCACGGCGTTTCGCGCATCTTGGAAACGGCCCCGCAGGACGTTCTGAACGGGGTGGCGGGCGCGGAGATCGGCGCGTCGTCGACGGGCGAGCGGGGAACCGCGGAACTGTCGCTTTCCTGTTCCTGCAACACGGACGACAGCTGCGGCAACGAGTCGGCCTACGGGTGCGGGACGGGCAGCTGCTGCTTCTCGCGTCCGGATGAGATCGTCCGCTATCCGGCTTCCGCGGCGTTGGACGTTTGTCGCAACACCGCCGTCTACGTGGACTTCACCGACGTGATGGACGACGCGTCCCTGGACCCGTCCGGAGACCTGACCAACCCGAACCTGTATCTGGAACTCGTCACGTTGAACGGGACCGCGGTTGATTCGACGAATTGTCCCGACGGCAGCGAGGCGGACGAGCCGAACTACGTGGACGCCCAGCTGGCGTTCGTCGATGACGGATCGCGGCCGTGGTTCGCGCGGACGTGGAACTGGCTGGTGGGCTCGGTCCGCTCGCTCTTCGGGCTCCCGGCGACCGCGGCGACCTACGCCTGCGTCGTCCCGGTGACGTACGCGCAAGTCACTACCGACGACGGCGCGCGCGTCTCCATGAATCTCTCCGACCTGCTCATGGCGGACTCGCGCTACCGGTTCGTGATCGTCGAGGATTCCGACGCGTCGGACGCCACGGACGAGGGGGTGCTGTCGGCGAACGCCGTCGGCATCGTCGGGCCGAGCGACGGGGAGGACGACACCACGTTCGACACGGGCAGCGAGGTGTGCGAGCTCGAGGACGTGACCGTGGAGGACCTGGGTCTGACCGCCGCGCTCACCAACGACCTGCTTGACCCGAGCGTCGAGTACTTCACCGAGGACGGCGAGGAGCACACGATCCGCGCGACCGCGAACACGGTCCGCGGCGGCTCGCGCGAGGAGATCGCGGAGATCCCGGACGTCTACGAATGGACGTGGGCCTGGGACTCGACCGAGTGCGACGACGAGACGAGCGCGGCCTGCGCGGACAACGTCATCGACATGACGGACGCGGACAGCACGTCCTCGGACGCGACGGCCGAGGGGAGCACGGGCCGCGAGACGCTCGTGGCCACGGCGTCGTTCGACGACACGAACACGTTCGGCGATATCACGGACGCGGTGAGCGGGGAGCTGCGGGTCACCGCCAACGTCTGCGACAATCCGCCGACCATCGGGTTCCCGTACGAGGACACGGATACCAATTTCAGCTTCTTCTATTGTCGTGACGCGGGTGACGAGTCGACCACCGCGGACGACTTGCCCGAACTCGAAGCCCCGGTCGAGGTCCTGACCTCTTACTCGGGGAGCTCGATCCTAAAGGAGCTTATCTTCAAGGTTTCCGATACGTCCGACGCGATCGGCGTCCGCGTGCTGCCGAACGACTCGTATCTGCCGCCCGGCATCTGGTACGCCACGCAGGGGTTCACCGGGTCGCCGACGGAGGATGGGCTCGACGGGTACGACGCCGTGCGCGACGGAAACACGCTGTATGTCGCGGCCGCGAACTACGACGACTCGACGGACATCATCTATCCGAACGTCTACGTCGTTTCCTATACGGAGAACGCGGACGCGGAGGCACAGGAAATCTTCGACCAGATGTTGGAGAACTGGTCCTTCAACTCCAATGACGACGCGGTGACGGACGTGAACGTGTGCGTGAGCGGAGGCGCCTATGCCACGGACGTGACGACCGGGGAGCTGGTTCGCTGCGAATGGGACGCGGACTGCGCGTCGGTTGGTTCCGGCTACACGTGTGACGCGCTGAAGGCCGAGCTGACCCGCGACATGAACCGTCTCACCGACGTCGCGTACGCGGTCGGCCTCCTCGAGGAATACGGCGACGAGAACGGCTATTGCGTCGTCACCACGGACCAGTCATGCGACGCGGACAGCGACTGCCCGGGGGATGAGACGTGCGAGCCGGGGGTTCCGACGCTCGCGACCGGGACGTTCGTCCGCTCCTACTCGACGAGCACCTGGCCCTCGTGGTCCGCCGAACTCGGAAACGCGCTCGGCGCGGCGGTTCCGGAGGATCCGATTAACGAATTCAGCGGCTGTACCGACGACGGATACGAGTCGGCGACCTGTTGGAACGCCTCCGCCGCCACCTTCGAGTGCCCGGAGGGATCGCACGTCTATGGCTACCGCAGCGTCGGCGGTTCCTCGTTCGACCTCTACGCGCAGTTGGAATACACGGCCGGAACCTGGGCGTACGACTTCGAGTCCACGCTCGGCGACCTCGTGATCGAGCAGGATTGGGGCGGTTCCACCTCCGCGCTCATGGCCGGCTTCACGGCGACGCCGACGTTCTGCGACGGGACGGCCTATGGCGACTCCGCGGTCTGCGGCGACGGGGTGCTTGGTTCCGGGGAATTTTGCGAGATCGGGGATACGTACGACGCGGATTGCGACGTGACGTACAGCTACCAGTGCGCGGATCCGTCCACGTATTTCCCGGCGTACGCGAGGACGTGCTCGGGGTTGGATGACACGACAAGCTGCACGGGTACCTATTACGACACCTGCGTGGAAACCAGTACCGGGTCGTTCATCTGTGCCGCGCTTGAGACGACGACCGGATCGGTTTTTAACGCGTGCTCCGACTTTGACGATAGCACCTGTTCCGCCTCCCGACACGTGTGCGCGATCATCGGCCAGACGGGAATGGGAAAAATCACGACCACCTGCGAGAGCGATTGCTCCGGCTATCAGACGGCGGCCGAGGCGGAAGCGGCAGGCGCGGAGTGCGCCGCCTACGACTGCGGCAACGGCGTGGTCGAGGAAGACAACGGCGAGGAATGCGACGACGGGTCGCTGAACGGCTCGTACGGCCACTGCGGCGACACCTGCACGCTGGACGATGCCTTCTACTGCGGCGACGGCTATCTCGCGGGCGGGGAGGACTGTGACTGCGGCGAGGTGTCGAACTTTACGGCCGTGATGGCCGATTCCGAGAGCTGGGCCAACATCAACACCTGCACCAACTCGAACGGCCAGTGGGAACTGAACCCGGCCGGGACTTGCGCGTGGGATTGCACGTCGCCGGGTCCAAGTTGCGGTGACGGCGAGATCAACGGCGAGGAGGAATGCGACGGGGATTATGAGTCATGGGATGGCGCGTGGTGCGCGAATGGAGACGCGTGTTCGACGGACGGCGACTGCGAAGACGGGTCCGTCTGCGGCTCGGGTATGGCCGACTGTGGCATCGGTTCCATCTGTGTCGGCGGGGCCGACGAGGGGACGCAGTGTGACGACGGTTCGGATTGCGACTCCGCGGTCTGCTCTGAATTCACCTACGAGCTCTCCCGCGCGCGTACGTGCGATTCAACGTGCTCATGGGACATTTCCTCCTGGTCTGAGTGTCACGCCGGGACCCAGTACTGCGGGAACGGCTCGGTCGAGGGCGACGAGGAATGCGACGACGGCAACACCGCCAACACCGACGCCTGCACCAACGACTGCGTAGGAAACGTGTGCGGCGACGAAAACGTCTACTCCGGCGTCGAGTCCTGCGACGACGGCGTGGGCAACGGTGACGTGTGCGACGCCGCGTACGGCGGCACGTGCAACTACTGCACGACCACCTGCACCTACCAGGCCCGGTCCGGCGCCTACTGCGGCGACGGGGAAATCGGCGCGACCGAGCTGTGCGACGGCGCGTCCGTCCCGTACTACTGCGTGGATACGTCCTCCGGAGAAGCGGATACCTCCGACACGTGTCTCCCGGCGGACGTCGGCACGAGCACCGGGTGTGATTCCGGGTATACCTGCCGTTCGATGGGCGCGTGCAACGGCGGAGACGATAACGGCGAGAAGTGTACGATCGACGCGACCTCCGGCACGGACACGTTCTCCTGCGGCAGCGACGGCGAGTGCGTGCCGCCGACCTGCGCGGACGACTGCACGAGCATGTGCCCGTTCAGCTATGAGACCACGTCGATCCTCGCTCAAACCGAGGAAGCCGGCGCGGACGCCGAGGAGAGCATCGAGCTGTACGACTACCTCTCGGGGAACTCCCCGGACAACGCCGTGTTCTACCTCCCGGCCTGCACCGTCGGCACGCAGATCACCGCGGACGTCGACACGGACGACGTGGAGCCGCCGAGCATCGCGATGTACTTCCTGACGGACTATACGGGCACCATGGAAGCGAACGTGGACGGCGACTACCGTTGTGACGACGACGCGGACGGGTACGCGGACTCGACGGAGACGGTCTGTACCAGCAGTTCGAGCTGTTCGTCCGGGATTACTTGCGAGCGTACCGCGCCGCCGGGGTACAGCCGCATGGACATCGTCAGCGCGGCGACTGCTGACGCCATCGGGCGCATCTATGATGAGTTTTCCACGAGTGACATCCGTATCGGACTGATGCGCGTATACGCGGGATCGGAATCGCCCACGGACTTCTTCGCGGGCGCCGGGTATGTGATCGACGAGCCGATCCATTATGCCTCGAGTGAGAGCGGGCTCGTAACCACGGTAGAGGGATACGCGGCGGAATCGGGACTCGGAAACGGCCCGCCGCTGTACGTCGGCATGAAGGCCGCCATCGACGAGCTCGAAGGCGTGACCGCGGACGCCAAGTTCATCGTCGTCCTCTCGGACGGCGAGACCTACATCGGCAGCGACATGTGGGAATGCGGCACGTCATCGTCCGCGACGCAGGATTCACACACGTGCGAGGACGGGACGACGGTCTCCGCCTGCGGCTCTTCCAACTATTACTGCTGCGCGCGCGAAGTGGACCTCGGCCTGCTCGACGAATGCAACTACGAGTCCGACACGGACGGCGCGGTGCGCGGCGAGCCGTCCTCGATCAAGGTGTATACCGCCGCGATCACCGAGAGCGCGACGAGCTCGTACTCGGCCTATATGGCGCACATCTCGAGCGAAACGTGCACCGACGATTACAGCAACATCAACGACTGCACGACGGGGACGTACGCGTTCTCGGCGCAGGACGAGGACGGGATCGCCGCCATGTACGACGCGATCGTCGACTCGATGCTCGGCGTGACGTTCAACCTCACGACGGAGGTCGACGAGGAAGTCCAGCTGACCACCGGGTTCGTCAACGAGGGCCGAAACCAGACGCTTCCGTTTCCGTCGAACTTCGAGTGTACCGGCGCGGACACGAGCATCCCGTTCACGCTGGACTTCAACGGCGACGGGTTCGTCACGATCAGTGACATCACCTTCACTTATTGTCCGGCTCCGTAAACCCTATGGATGGATTCGACCAGCCAATCGAAACGTCGTCTCGCCCGCCGTGGAGGACCATCGCGCTCATCGCGGGCGCGGTGATTCTCGCCGTGGGTCTCGTCGTGCTGGCCCTGGCGTTCGTGCGCGGCAGGCGCGCGGTGAACGTCGATGAGCAGAATCTGGCCCGCGTCGGAACCCAGCTCGAGCAGTCGCTTGCCGGCTGCGCGCAGGAAGCCGATCCGGACGCCTGCCGTGAACGGAAGGTGCGGACCGCCGCGGAGGCGACGGGCGCGGGGAGCCTGTGCGGGTATCTCGAGGGCGAGTCGTACGACGAGTGCGTCTGGACGCTTGCCCGCGAGCAGAACGACGCGGACCTGTGCGGGCTCGTCAAGGACGAGGGGAAGGCGACGACCTGCGCGGACTCCATCCTCCTGAAGACCGCGATGGCGGAACTTGACGCGGACCTGTGCGCGGACATCGCGTCCGCGGAAACGCGGGCGTCCTGCGAGGAAGCCGTGGCCGGTCCGCTGACGCAGACGAACTGTCTGGAGCGCAAGGACGCGGACTACTGCGCGCAGTTCGATCTGTACGTGACGGCGCGTGAGAAGCAGGATCCCGACATGTGCGCGCAGATCACGGACGTGGATCTCGCGACGACCTGCGTGGAAATCGTGTCACCGGGCGACCGTGACTTCGACGGCCTGGACGCCGAGGAAGAGACGCTGCTCGGCTCGTCCGATCGTTCCACCGATTCCGACGCGGACGGACTTTCCGACGCGGACGAGGTGAACGCGTATGGCACGGACCCGGCGAACGCGGATACCGACGGCGACGGGTATACGGACGGATCCGAAGTTCAAAACGGTTATAACCCCAACGGGCCGGGAATGCTCTAATCGCATATGTTCGACAACGTCAAGCAGCCGGATGATATTTTCGAGGGCGTGGAAACCGCCCCTCCGCCGCCCCCGCCGCGCGACCCACGCGCGCCGGTTCCGGTCGCGCAGACCGCCCCTCCGCCGCCGGAAGTTCCGGAGGCGTCCGGCGGGAAGTTTCCTTGGAAGCCGGTCGTGATCGGCGTGACCGTCGTCGTGGTCGTCGCGGCCTCCGCGGCGCTCGCGTACTACCTTCTCGCGTCCAGAACGCCGGCTACGCCGGGAGTTCCGAACGTCAGCACCTCGGTGCCGGAAACGACCCCGGAGCCGGAACCCGAGCCGGAACCGGAACCAGCACCGGTCGTCACGCCGCCACCGGCGACCGCGCCCGCGGACCGTGATCGCGACGGGCTCAGCGACGAGGAAGAGGCCGACCTCGGAACCAGCCCGACCTCGTCGGACACGGATGCCGACGGCCTGTTCGACAAGGAAGAGGTCGAGACGTACGAGACGGACCCGCTCGATCCTGACACGGACGGCGATGGCTTCCAGGACGGGGCAGAAGTGAAGAACGGGTACAATCCGAACGGCTCGGGAAAGTTGTTTGAGGTGCCTACCGAATAGTATCCGGTATACAGTATTCGGTATCCAGTATACTGAATACTCAATACTGAATACCGAATACCAAATATGAACTCCACGCCGAATCCGCAACAACAAATTGAAAAACCGGCAAGCGCGAATCCGCCGGCAGCGGAACCGGCATATTTCGTGATGCCGGAGGAATATCGGCATGGGGCTACTGGGAAGAAGATGGCCGAGCCGAAGAAGGAGCTGCCCAAGCCCGCGGCCCCGGTCGTTGCCCCGCCCCCTCCGCCGCCCAAGCCGGCAGGCGGCCCGCCAAAGAAGAAGGGGATGCCAAGAAACATCAAGATCATGCTGATCGCGGGCGCGGTCCTGCTCGTTGGGCTGGCCGTCGCCGGGTACTTGGTGCTCCGGAGCGTCCAGGAACCGACCGTGACCCCGGAGGAACGTCCGCCGACGACCACGCGCCCGGCCCCGGAACCCGAACCCGAGCCGGAACCGGAACCCGAACCCGAGCCGGAGCCCGAGCCGGAACCGGAAACCCCGTTCCCGACCGCGACGACGTCCGGGGCGGACACGGATTCGGACGGGCTTACCGACCTTGAGGAACGCATCGTCTACGGGACGAACATGCGGCTGCCGGACACGGACGCCGACGGGTTCCTCGACGGCAACGAGGTGTTTCACCGTTACAATCCGGGCGGCACCGCGCCGGGGACGCTGTCCGAATCCGGGCTCGTCAAGACGTTCACCGGCCCGGCGGCCGACGCGGCTTGGTATCGCATCCTCTATCCGTCCGTTTGGGCCGCGACCGAGCTCACCGAGGACTGGGGAACGCCGACGACGTTCGTCGCCACCACTGGCGAGAAGATGACGGTGACGGTGATGGAACGCACGCAGGGCGTGTCCTTCGAGAGCTGGCTTTCGACGCGCGAGACCGAGGAGTTTAGCGCGGCGACGACGAAGAACGGATACGCGTCGCTCACCAGCGAGGACCAGCTGACCGTCTATGTGGACGGGACCGCGACGTCGCAGACAGGAGCCGGATATGCGCTCAAGATCGAATACGACCCGGGCATCAAGGCGACCATCGATTACCTCCAGACGTTTAAGATGATGGTCAACTCCGTCGAATGGCTCTGATCCGCGCCGAATTGAACCAATCCCTGCTCAAGGGCGGACAGCGACTGCCTCGTCGCGTGCTTGAGCGCGCGCTGAAGGCGTGCGGCGACGCCCTGGGCGGGAAGGGGACGTACGAGCTGTCCGTCGCGTTCGTCAGCGAGCCCGAGATGCGCCGTCTCAACAGGCAATGGCGCGGAAAGGACAAGGTTACGGACGTGCTCTCGTTTGAGCTTGAGGGTGAAGGGGAAAGAAGCAAGAAGCAAGGGGAGGTGCTCATTTCTTATGAACAGGCGAAACGACAGGCGGCCGAGCTCGGGCACTCGACGCGCGACGAGCAGGTGTTCCTGCTCGTCCACGGGGTGCTGCACGTGTTCGGGTACGACCATGAGCGCCCCTCGGACGCGAAGCGCATGTTCCCCCTCCAGACAAAGATTCTCACGCGCCTCGGCGTTGACCCACGGATATGATTCGACCCCGCCAGTTTTTCCAGAGCATCCGGCATGCCGTCCGCGGCGTGGCCGTCGTGTTCCGCCATGAGCAAAGCTTCCGGCTGCAGGTCGTCGCCGGGGTCGCGGCGGTCGCGCTCGGGCTGTATGTGCGCATCCCGAGCTCGCACCTGCTCATCATGCTCGTGATGATCGCCGCGGTGCTGTCGCTTGAGATCGTCAACAGCATCTTCGAGCGGATCATCGACGGCTTCAAGCCGCGCATCCACCCCATCGTCCGCGACGTGAAGGACGCCATGGCCGGGGCCGTCCTGATCGCCTCCCTTTTTTCCGCGCTGATCGGACTGGTGATCTTCTGGCCGTATCTCCAGAAGCTGTTATAATGCCCTGAGCTATGGCAGAAGAAATTTACACGGGACTCGATATCGGCTCCCATGCCGTCCGCGTCGCCGTCGGGAAGTCCGTCCCGTCCATCGACGGGAAGGAGCAGGTGCACGTGATCGGCGCGGTCGAAGTGCCGTCCATGGGGGTGAGCAAGGGGACGATCACCGGCATCGAGGATGCGGTTTCTTCTGTTTCCAAGGCGCTTGAGCAGGCCGAGCGGCTGACCGGCCTCCCGTTGTCGTCGTCCTGGGTCGGGATCACGGGGAGCCACATTATCTCGCAGGAGAGTCGCGGCGTGGTGGGCGTTGCCCGTTCCGACGGCGAGATCCGCGAGGAGGACGTCGAGCGCGCCATCGAGGCGGCCCGCACGGTCGCCACCCCGACCAACTACGAGATCCTCCACGTCATCCCGAAGAGCTTCATCGTGGACGGCCAGCGCGGCATCAAGGACCCGGTCGGCATGAACGGGATCCGCCTGGAAGTGGACGCGCTCATCATCCAGGGGCTTTCCTCCCAGATTAAGAACCTCACCAAGTGCGTGTACCGGACGGGCCTCGACATCGAGGACCTGGTGTACGCCATCCTGGCGACGGCCGAGGCCGTGGTGACCAGCCGCCAGAAGGAGCTCGGCGTCTGCGTGCTGAACATCGGCGCGTCGACGACGAGCCTGGCCGTGTTCGAGGAGGGGGACGTGCTGCACACGGCGGTGCTGCCGGTGGGCGGCGTGCACGTGACGAGCGACATCGCCATCGGGCTGCGTACGTCGCTCGACGTCGCGGAACAGGTGAAGCTGCGGTGTGCCACCTGCCGCCCGGACGACGTGAGCAAGAAGGACGAGATCGACCTCGCCGAGTTCGGCGGGACCCAGTCCGAGATCGTCGGGCGGCGGTTCGTGGCGGACATCACCGAGGCGCGCGTGCAGGAAATCTTCGAGCTCGTCGACCGAGAGTTGCAGAAGGTGGACCGTTCGGGAATGCTTCCGGCCGGCGTGGTGCTGACGGGCGGGTGCGCGAAGCTGTCCGGAATCCTGGAGGTGGCAAAGGACGCGCTGCGCCTGCCGGTCTCGCTCGGCACGCCGATCGGCGTTTCCTCGGTCATCGAGCGCGCGCACGACCCGGCCATGTCGACCGCCATCGGGCTCGTGCTTTGGGGCCAGAACATCCGCGGGGCGGGCGACGGTGGCAAGTTTGGAAAGGTCCTCGCCAAGTTCAAGGGTGTGGATAAGTTTACCGACGGAATCAAGAAAATTTTCAAGTCGCTGAAACCGTAGGGGTTGATACGGACCTACGGACGGCTACGGAACTACGGAAGAGACGTAGTTTTTGTTTTTTGCTTGACACGGGGTGGTTGCGGTTCTAAAGTAAGTAAGAATTCTGCTCAGGTAAGCCCCGTTCTGAACAACTAATTTGTTCACTGTGAACAAGCGGTCAACGCATATGGCTGAAGTGAAACCCGACATTGAGACGTTCGCGAAAATCAAAGTCGTCGGGATCGGCGGCGGCGGCGGCGCCGCGATCAACCGCATGATCAGTGACAAGATCAAGGGTGTGGAGTTTATCGTGGTGAACACGGACGTGCAGGCGCTTCATCAAAACCTGGCGCCGAACAAGATTCCGATCGGCAAGACCGTGACGCGCGGGCTTGGCGCCGGGATGAACCCGGACATGGGTAAGCGCGCGGCCGAGGAAAGCCAGAACGAGATCCGAAACGTACTGAACGGCGCGGACATGGTGTTCGTCACCTGCGGGCTGGGCGGAGGCACGGGTACGGGCGCCGCGCCGGAAGTGGCGAAGCTCGCGAAGGACATCGGCGCGCTCACGGTCGCGGTGGTCACCAAGCCGTTCTCGTTCGAGGGCGCGCAGCGCCGCCGCATCGCGGAGGAAGGCTACCAGCAGCTCCTCCAGCACGTGGACACCATCATCACCATCCCGAACGACCGCGTGCTCCAGATCATCGACAAGAAAACGTCGCTGCTCGACGCGTTCAAGGTCGTGGACGACGTGCTCCGCCAGGGCGTGCAGGGAATTTCCGAGCTCATCACCATCCCGGGCCTCATCAACGTGGACTTCGCGGACGTGAAGGCGATCATGGAGAACTCCGGGTCCGCGCTCATGGGCATCGGGCGCGCCACGGGCGAGAACCGCGCGGTGGAGGCGGCCAAGCAGGCCATCGCCTCGCCGCTCCTTGAGGTCGCCATCGACGGCGCCAAGGGGATCCTGTTCACGATCACCGGCGGAACGGACCTCGGCATGCACGAGGTCGCGGAGGCCGCGAAGATCATCACGGGCTCGGCCGACGAGGACGCCAAGGTCATCTTCGGCGCGAACGTGGACGAGGCCATGAAGGAAGAGGTGCGCATCACCGTGGTCGCCACGGGCTTTGACAGCCGCGAGCGCCGTACGGCCGCCCCGGGAGCCGTCGAGATCCCGGCCCAGAACACCTGGACCCCGACCCCGCTGCGCGTCCGCGACGAGGAGTCGCACGCGGCCCGCATGAAGCCGTCGGTGAGCTACGCGCCGTCGCCGGCCCCGCGCCCGG
>CAYRYG010000021.1:0-19041 GCA_964428465.1 uncultured Gammaproteobacteria bacterium | reverse complement strand
GACAAGCTGAACCCGGGCGTCATCAAGCAGATCCAGGTCTCCGTGGCCGACATGCGCAAGATCCAGGTGGGCGACAAGGTCGCCGGCCGCCACGGCAACAAGGGCGTCATCTCCAAGATCGTCCCGATCGAGGACATGCCGTTCCTCCCCGACGGCACGCCGGTGGACGTGATCCTCACCCCGCTCGGCGTCGTGTCCCGCATGAACCTCGGCCAGATCCTCGAGGTGCACCTCGGCCTCGCCGCCAACGCGCTCGGCTACCGCGCCGCGACCCCGGTGCTCAACGGCGTGAAGGAAACGCAGATCCACGACGAGCTCGAGCGCGCCGGCTTCCCGAAGAGCGCGCAGTCCACGCTCTTTGACGGGCGCACGGGCGACCAGTTCGGCCACCAGATCACGGTCGGCTACATGTACGTGCTCAAGCTCTCGCACATGGTCGAGGACAAGATCCACCAGCGAAGCATCGGCCCGTACTCGCTCATCACCCAGCAGCCGCTCGGCGGCCGCGCGCAGTTCGGCGGCCAGCGCTTCGGCGAAATGGAAGTCTGGGCGGTCGAGGCGTACGGCGCGGCGCACACGCTGCAGGAAATCCTCACGATCAAGTCCGACGACGTGCCGGGCCGCTCGAAGGCCTACGAGAGCATCATCAAGGGCGAGCCGATCCGCAAGGTCAACATCCCGGAGTCGTTCAACGTCCTGATCCGCGAGCTCAAGGGCCTGTGTCTCGACGTCGAACTCCTGAAGGGCGGGAAGAAAGTCGAGCTTTCCGGCGAAAAGAAGGTGAAATAACGATATGTTTCAAAAGCAAGACACATTGAAGATCACCGACTTCGACGCCATCCGCCTGCGCGTGGCCAGCCCGGACACCATCCGGTCCTGGAGCCACGGCGAGGTCGAGAAGCCGGAAACCATCAACTACCGCACGCAGAAGCCGGAAAAGGGCGGGCTCTTCGCGGAAGAGATCTTCGGGCCGTCCAAGGACTGGGAGTGCTACTGCGGCAAGTACAAGAAGATCCGCTTCAAGGGGATCGTGTGCGACAAGTGCGGCGTGGAAGTCACGCACTCGATCGTCCGCCGCGAGCGCATGGGCCACATCCAGCTCGCCGCCCCGGTCTCGCACATCTGGTTCCTCCGCGGCGTCCCGTCGAAGATCGGCACGGTGCTCGACCTCTCGGTGCAGTCGCTCGAGAAGGTCATCTACTTCGCCAGCTTCATCATCACGGACGTGAACGAGGTGGCCAAGGAGCAGACCCAGGAGCAGGTGAAGCAGGAGTACAAGTCGAAGCAGAAGATGATCGAGGGCGAGTTCAAGCGCGACGTCGACCGCCTCGCCCAGAAGTTCGGCGACGACGAGAAGAAGATCAAGGCCGAGCTGAAGCACCTCGAGGAGATCCGCGACCACAAGGTCGAGGAGCTCGAGGAGGACTTCACGTCGGTCGACAAGGAACTGAAGGACCTGAAGCCGCTCAAGATCATCTCCGAGGAGACGTTCCACGACTGGTCGCTCAAGTACGGCCACATCTTCGAGGCCGGCATCGGCGCCGAGGCCGTGCAGGAGATGCTGCGGCGCACCAACCTCGAGGCGACCATGGCGAAGATCGAGGAGGACATGGTGGACGCCCCGACGGCCAAGCGCGACCGCCTCATGCGCCGCCTGAAGCTCCTCAAGTCGCTGCACATCAACAAGCTCGAGCCGTGGTGGATGATGCTTGAGGCGATCCCGGTGATCCCGCCGGACCTGCGCCCGATGGTGGCGCTCGACGGCGGACGCTTCGCGACCTCCGACTTGAACGACCTCTACCGCCGCGTCATCAACCGCAACAATCGCCTGAAGCGCCTCAAGGAGCTCAACGCGCCGGAAGTCATTTCCCGCAACGAGAAGCGCATGCTCCAGGAGGCCGTGGACGCGCTCATCGACAACTCCGCGCGGTCCAGCAAGACGGTCATCGCGGCCACGGGCAAGAAGCGCCAGCTGAAGTCGCTCGCCGACCAGCTGAAGGGCAAGCAGGGCCGCTTCCGCCAGAACCTGCTCGGCAAGCGCATCGACTATTCGGGCCGCTCCGTCATCGTGGTCGGGCCGAACCTGAAGCTCGACCAGTGCGGCATCCCGAAGAAGATGGCGCTCGAGCTGTTCCGCCCGTTCATCATCGCCAAGCTCATCGAGCGCGAGTTCTGCCACAACATCCGCTCCGCCAACCGCTTCATCGAGACGGACCGCGCGGAGGTGTGGGACATCCTCGAGGAGATCACCAAGGACGCGTTCGTGCTCCTGAACCGCGCCCCGACGCTCCACCGCCTCGGCATCCAGGCGTTCCGCCCGGTGCTGATCGAGGGCAAGGCCATCCAGATCCACCCGCTCGTGTGCGAGGCGTACAACGCCGACTTCGACGGCGACCAGATGGCCGTGCACGTCCCGCTGACCGAGGAGGCCAAGCGCGAGGCGCGCGACCTCATGCTCGCGACCAAGAACCTGCTGAAGCCGGCCCACGGCGGCCCGGTGGCCACCCCGGGCAAGGACATCGCCTGGGGCATCTTCTCCATCACGCTCGCCTCGGGCGAGGCGGACGAGAAGACGGTCCGCCTGTTCTCGAACGAGACCGACGCGCTCTACGCGCAGCAGACCGGCGCGATCGGGATGCGCGAATGGATCCGCGTCCGCCTCGAGGACGGCACGCTCGTGAACACCACCCCGGGCCGCCTCATCGCCAACCAGCTGTTCCCGGAGGAGGTTCCGTTCATGAACCAGACGATGGGCAAGAAGGAGCTGTCGAACATCGTGAAGTTCACCCTCGAGAAGCACGGCTCCGAGTTCACGGCCGGACTCCTCGACCGCCTGAAGGTCGCCGGGTTCAAGTATTCGACCGCGACCGGCTACTCGTGGGGCATGGCCAACCTGCCGGAGATCCCGGAAAAGGCCGCGCTTCTCGACGAGGGCGCCGCGCGCGTGCTCGAGGTCGAGAACTACTTCTCCCAGGGCCTTCTCACCGCGTCCGAGCGGCACGAGGCCATCATCAAGATTTGGAACGAGATCAAGGACCGCGTCGCGGAGCACGCGAAGAAGTCGCTCCCGAAGGACAACCCGGCGTACACCATGATCGAGTCCGGCGCCCGCGGCTCGTGGGGCCAGATGACGCAGATGATCGGTATGAAGGGCCTCGTGGCGAACCCGTCCGGCGAGATCATCGAGCTTCCGGTCAAGTCGTCCTTCAAGGACGGCTACGACGTGCTGGAGTTCTTCATCTCCTCGCACGGGACCCGCAAGGGCCTCACCGACACCGCGCTCCGCACGGCGAACGCCGGGTATCTCACCCGCCGTCTCGTGGACGTGTCGCAGGACGTGGTGGTGCGCGAGGAGGACTGCGGCGACGACAAGGGCGTGGTGCTCACCAAGGCCGAGTCCGACGAGATCGGCGAGCCGCTCCTCATCCGCGTCCTCGGCCGCATCGTGCTCTCCGACATCAAGAAGCCGGGCGGCCGCAAGGTCATCGTCCCGGCCGGCGAGCTCATCACCGAGGAGCACATTCGCGAGCTCGAGGCGGCCGGCGAGGACCTCCAGGAGGCGCACGTGCGCTCCGTCATGACCTGCCGGCTCTTCCGCGGCGTGTGCCAGAAGTGCTACGGCTACGACCTCGCCTACAACAAGCTCGTGAAGACCGGCACCTCCGTCGGCATCATGGCCGCGCAGTCCATCGGCGAGCCGGGGACCCAGCTCACGATGCGTACCTTCCACACTGGCGGCGTGGCCGGCAAGGACATCACGCAGGGTCTCCCGCGCGTGGAAGAATTGTTCGAGGCCCGTCCGCCGAAGCAGAAGGCGATCATGGCCGAGGTGTCCGGAAAGATCACGATCGAAACCGCCCCGCGAGAAATCGTGCAGGCGGTCACCGGCAAGCAGATCATGGACACCCGCCCGGGCCAGAAGACCGTGAAGATCGAGCACGACTCCACCGACGAGCAGAGCTACGTCGTCGGGAAGGAGGCCGACCTCAAGGTGAAGGACGGCGGCAAGGTGAAGCTCGGCCAGGTCATCGCCACCAAGAAGAACGGCGACGAGGTGGTGAGCGAGTACGAGGGCATCGCGTCGCTGAAGAAGGCGGGCGTGGTGACCGTCGTGTACGAGACGCCGAAGATGCGCGAGTACATCATCCCGCCGGGCTACACGCTCTACGTGAAGTCGGGCGACGAGGTGGTCGCGGGCGACGCGCTCACCGACGGCAACATGGACCTCCAGCTCCTGTACAAGCACAAGGGCAAGGACGCCGTGCAGAAGTACCTCTCGAAGGAAATCCAGTTCATCTACGCCTCCCAGGGCCAGAAGCTCAACAACAAGCACATCGAGATCATCATCAAGCAGATGTTCTCGCGCGTGCGCGTGATCGACCCGGCCGACACCGACCTCCTTCCGGGGGAAACGGTCGAGAAGGCCACGTGGATGGAAGCCAACGAGGATCCGGAAGTGGTGAACAAGGCGACCGCCGAGGAGCTGTTCCTCGGGATCACCAAGATCTCGCTTTCGACCGACTCGTGGCTCTCCGCCGCGTCCTTCCAGGAAACGGCGCGCGTGCTCATCAACGCCGCGTGCACGGGCAAGGTGGACCACCTCATCGGTCTCAAGGAAAACGTCATCATCGGCCGCCTCATCCCGGCCGGTACCGGCTTCGGCGTCGAGCACAAGGTCGACCTCGAGCCGATCCCGATGCAGACGACGAGCGCGGAGTAGCCGCAGGCCTCAGCCTGCGCAACCGTAATAGGCGGGGTCCCTGCACCCCGCCTTTTGCGTATAAAAAAGACCGCCAGTCGGCGGTCGGTCGGTCCTTGGGTGATCGGTTGGTTTCAGACGGTGATCGCGCGGGCGATCTTCACGATGTTGAGCGGTCCGAAGCGGCGTTCTGCCACGTCGCAGAGCCGGAGGGTGTACGCGACGTACTGGTCGCGCTTGTCGGTGCGCCAGTTCATGTCGAGCAGGTTCGACGTCTTGTCGTAGACCTTGAGCAGTTGGCACAGTTCGCTGCGCCTCCAGACCAGTTCGACCTCCTCCTCGTAGCTGGCGAAGGTCATCTCCTCGACCAGGACTTCGACGCGTGCCGGGAGCCGGGAGGGAAGGGGCGCCTCGGTGTCCTCGAGGATGTCGTGCAGGAGAAGCGCGAGGGCGCCATGGTGGCGGATGTCCTCGGGGAGCGTCGTTTCCGTAAGAAGGGTCGTCGCGCACCACACCGGGTGGATCGCGTAGGGAGTTGCCCCGTCCCACTTGCGAAACCGCTTGCGGGGTTCTCGCGCGAATTTGTCGTGGGCGCGGAAGACGAAGTCGATCAGGTTCGAGAAACGTTCGGCGTCCATGGTTCCCCTTAGCCTTCGGGCGTGTCCGGGTGATCGCATTCCCGGTAGCCGTTTCGCGCGTACCTGTCCCAGAGGTACTCGTCCAGGTCACGGTCGCGTTGTTCCGCGGCACCGGGGCTGTCGCGCCACTCGCCGTCGCGGTCCCAGTGGCCGTACGCGGGATCAAAGGGGTTGAGGGGGTCGGGCATGCGTTCTCCTGCGGTTGCCGGTTGTGAAGGTTCCGACCCGTAGTAAACACGGGAATCCGATAATTGTCTTATATGATAACGACCATCTGAAATCCCGAACGGTCAGATTGTCATATATTGACTAACCTAAAGCATTTTGATAGCATAAGTTTGTTGTAACAAATAGTTACACGTATGCAAACAAAGGCGCTTCTCCGTCGCATTGGGCTTGGAAAAAACGAGACGGACATCTATCTGTCACTTTTAGAATCTGGTCCGGGGACGGTTTCGGATATCGCAAGACAAACCGGACTGCACCGGCCGATCGTGTACAAGCATCTTCCCTCACTCAAGGAACAAGGGCTCGTGACGGTATCGAAGAAGGGCGAGCGCGCGGTGTTCGTCGCGGAGTCGCCCGAGCGGCTGGAGAAGCTGCTTGACGATGCGCGTGCCCAGCTCCTGGCCGTTCTTCCCGAACTTTCGGCATCGTTTCAGTCGAACGGGAAGCGCCCGACCGTAAAGACGTTGGACGGAAAGAAGGGGATCCGATTCGTCTTCGATGACTTAGTCCGCACGCTGAAGCGCGGAGACACGTTTTACCGCTACTCATCCGCGCGGCAGTCGCGGGACGCGTATCTTCCGACGAATTATCGCTCGGAACGCGACGCGAAGCGGCTCGAGCGCTTCGTGATCACGAGCCAGGCGCGCGCCAACGAGAAGCGACCCCGGATGGAACGCGGAATGAAGGTGATTCCGGAGAAATATGGCCTGTTCGATTTTGACGTGACGGAACTTGTTTACGCGAACAAGGTCGCCTTCGTCGATTACAACACTGAGACGGCGCTTATCGTGGAGAACTCGGCGTTCGCATCGTACCAACGGGCGTTGTTCAGGGTCCTTTACGACAAGCTTTGACAAAGTTGCCCGCCGAGTTTATCGTTCATCCGAACGAGGTTCCTATGACCGGAGACGGGCTCATTGAGTCGGCGCGCGCGTTCGCGGTCGAGAAGCACGCGGGGCTGTTCCGGCTGAACCGGGGACGGCAGCCGTACCACGTGCACGTGCTCGAGGTCGGGCAGCTCGTGGCGCAGTCGGGAGGTACGGCGGAAGAAATCGCCGCCGGGCTGCTGCACGACACGCGCGAGGACACGGACGCGACCGACGCGGAGATTCGCGCGTGCTTCGGCGACCGGGTCGCGGACCTGGTGGACGGGCTCACGGACCCGCCGGAGTTCGCCGGGATGCAGACGCTCGATCGCAAGACGCTCCAGGCCGAGCGCGTGCGCGACAAGCAGGACGGCGTGAAGCGCGGCAAGCTCGCGGACGGCACGTCCAACCTGCGCTCGGTCGCGACCGACCCGCCGGTCTCCTGGACGCGCGCGAAGTGCGAGGCGTACATCGAGGGCGCCCGCCGCGTGGCCGAGGCATGCGCGGGCGTCAGCCTCTTCCTCGAGTCCGAGTTCCGCGCGGCCCACGCCGCCGCCCTCGCCTCGCTCGACACCCACTATCCGCCCGAGTGATCGGTCGGATTTTTTGTCATGAAAAAGACGGGAGAACCCGTCAGAAGTTGGCTTGGGCGTACGGGCCGAGGTCGAAGCGCATGTTCAGCGGGTAGATGTGGACCGTGGTCCCGCTGTGCGCGTTCCGGAGCGCCGTCCGCAGCGTCTCGAGCGTCTCCGCGTCGAGCTGGTCGCGGATCGCGGAGAAGGTGGTCGCCATCTGCGCGTTCATCCCGTGGCTCCATCCGAACCAGCGGAAGTAGGAGCGGATGGCGAGGGTGACCGGCAGCGTCAGGATGAGCGTCGGGATCCCGATGAGGTAGGCGTAGAACAGTCCGACCGGCTGGTGCTCGTACCCGCCGATGAGGTCGTTGCCTGTGCTCGACAGGATGATCGTCGGCTCCGACGCGGTCGCGATGCCGATGAAGTCGCTCGGGATCCCGCATCCGCTCTCACGGCCGTCCTCGTCGAACCGCTGGAGCCGGATCGCCATGCCGCGGTCGTTCCGCTGGACCTCGACGACCTTCAGCCGGGACTTGTACGGCATCCCCGCGGCCATGTCGAACGCCATGAGCTGGCAGATGACCAGCCACCCGCCGGGAACTTCCTCGAGCCATTCCACGAACTTGCGCATGCGGACCTCCTCAGCGGCACGTTACCCTATGCGTCGTTCGCGTCAAGGCCGTTCCGCAGATCGATATCGAACCCGCGCAGAAGCGACACGGCCTCCGGCAAACTGAACTTTGCCCTCGCGATCTTGTTGCCGTTCGGGTCGATCGCGTAGTTTCTCGCGCGCGAAAAGTCGGCCCGCGTCAGGTCGCACCCGTGGAACAGGGATTCGGTAAGGTCGGAGTGGGAGAAGTCCGCGCCCGCGAGGTTCGTGCGGACGAAGGTGCAGCGGCGCAGGTCGCATGCGACGAACTTCACGTCCTTGAGCGAGAGGTCCGAGAAGTTGCAGCCGTCCATCACGCAGTTCTCGAACCGGACGTCCACGGACGGGAACGCGCGGCACTTGCGGAAGTCGGCCCCGACGAGCTTGCATCCCTCGAAGGCGACGCTCGCGAACCGCGTGTCCGTGAAGGTCGTCGCGACGAACTGGCAGGTCTCGAAGACGACGTCCTCGAGTTCCGCACCGGCGAGATCGTCTCCCCGGTATGTTTTGCGCGTTCGTCCGTCCGCCATATGTCCCGCAGTGTACCGCATTGGTCGCGAAGGAAAAACCTGGTTCGATGGTTCGGGCGGAAACGAACCGCGTATGAAAAAAAGACGGGGACAGGCCCGTCAGTCGTGACGCTCAGCGAGATTGGTTTCTCGGGAACCGGATGAGGAGAACTGAGACGGCGTGCCGGTGGTGTCCGACGTCGTCATCGTCGTCCGGGTTCTCGGTGACGTCCCAGCCGGCGGCCCGCAGCCGGTTGGAAATCGAGTCGATGGCCCTGAAGTCCGTCGCGAGCGAATCGCGAACGCGGTAGCGCAGGCCGCCGGAGGGGATGCCCTCGCGCTCGAGCTTCTCCGCGATCTCTTCGAGCGCGCCTTCGGCGTTCTCGCGGCTCCGGCGCTCGGCGGTCTCCCGCTGGAGCGTCGCGTTGACCCCCTGGATTTCCGAGGGCGTGGGAATGCGTCTCATGGTGTTCCTCGCTCGTGGAAATGGAACGCTAGGGTCGGAGGAGCTTCTGGCCGAAGGCATACTTGACCTTGACGGGCGCGGCCGGGTCGCGGAAACGGAGGCCGTCGTAGAAGTCGAGGTCGAACTCCTGCGCCGTCGGCTCTCCCGCCGCGCTGCGGAGCAGCGGCGTCGGGTCGAGCAGGCTCCTCGGCCGCCGGGTGCCGCGCGGCCAGACGGCGGTCTTGCGCGTGCCGGGCCTCAGGAGCTCCACGTGCAGCATCACCATCGGGCGGCCCTTGAAGGTGCGCAGGACAGGGATGACCTTCCCGACGAGGTCGCCCGCGCGCAGACGCTGGCCGACCTCCACGCCCGGGCGGATCTCGCCGTACACGACCACCCCGGACGCGCCCTCGACGAGCACGGCCCAGGTGTCGTTCCACCAGAACGACGCCGTTTCGGGCACGTGCGCGCCCGTGAAGCACTCGATCCCGATCACGACGCCGTCCTCCGTCGAGACGACGGGCTGCCCGGTCTCCGCGTACAGGTCGACGCCGGTGTGGTTCTCGTGCGTGCGCCTGGCCGCGAACCGGCCGGGAGCGTCGGGAAAGAGCGGGGCCTGGCCCGGGAGGGGCCAGATGAGCGGGGGCATGGTTCCGTTCCTCCAGACGGCGACGGTATCTGATTATCGAAGACCTGTCAAGAATATCCGCTAAGTATATTGACAAAACGGATGGAACCGCGTATGATCTGCGCCTGCCACACCCCGTTGGCAGATTCCGGAGGATGGATGTCGATCATTGGAATTCCGGGGGCCTATGCCCTCATCACCTGCGGAGGGACCAAGGCGCGCGTGGACGCGGTTCGGTCGATGGCCAACGACGCCGAGGGCGACGTGGGCGTCGAGATCGCGCGCCAGTTCGACCGCGCCGGCATCCCGTCGGTGCTCGTCATGAGCCGGTTCGCCTGGTTCAAGCACCGGCACGACCTGCCGAAGACCGCCGTGCCCGTCGTGTTCAACTACGTCGACGAGTACATGGCGTCGATCGATGGCGTCCTCGCGAAGTACGGCCGTCCGGCGTTCGCCGTGAGCACCGCCGCTGTTTCCGACTACGGCCACCTCGGGCCGGTGGCGGGCAAGATCTCGTCCGACAAGGACGTGCTCGAGCTCTCCATCCCGCGCCTGCCGAAGGTGCTCGATACCTGGCGCGAGAAGTTCGGGAAGGAGTGTGTCATCGTGGGGTTCAAGTTCCTCACGAGGGCGAACGCCTCCCTGCAGGACCTGTTCGCGGCGGCCCGCAGGCAGAACGCGCGCGGCCGCCTGAACGCGACGGTCGGGAACTTCAAGGAGGAGATCGGCGGGGGCAAGCACCCCGTGTGGTGGATCACCCCCGACGGCGGCGCCGTCCGGATGGACGGTTGGCGCGACGAGGTGGCCGGGCGGATCGTCGAGTTCTGCGTGCGCTACCGCAACACCACCTGGGCGCGCAGCGAGCGGATCGGCGAACGAACGGCCCTCGGAGACTCCGCGGAGGAGCGGTTCGCGTCGGACATCATCCGATTCGGCCAGGAGGCGCGGCTGCTCACCGGCACGTCGGGGAACGTCTCCGTTAGCCTCGGCGGCCGCATCCTCGTATCGCCCCGCGGGACGGACAAGAGCGCCATGCGGTCGGAGGACATGCTGGTCGCCTCCCTCGACCCCGCGGCGCGCGTCGTCCGCTTCAACGGGCCGGAGGGACGCAAGCCGAGCATCGACTCGCACGTGCTCCTGCTGCTCGCGGAGGCGACGCAGGGGGCGGCCACGCTGCACTTTCACGACGGCTGGGTGGTGGGCAACGCGCCCGTCACCCGCAAGGCGTACCCGTGCGGCACGGCCGAGCAGGCGGCGATGATCCAGGAGGCGCTTGCCGCGCGCGTCCGAAGCGGCGGCCTGTTCACCGGGGACGGCCGCGCGATCGTGGAGCTGCGCGACCACGGGCACATGCTGTTCCTGCGCGACGAGCGGGCCGTGCGCGCGCTCGCGGTCGAGTGGGAGGAGGCGACGCTCGCGTACCTCGGCCACCTGCGCGACGTCGGTCGACGGGACCTCGGGACCCGCGTGTCGCTCGCCCCGATCTTCGACGGCACGTCGATCGTCGGCGTCGTGGCGAAGCTCAACGGGTGGCACTCGTTCTTTCTCCTTCCCGGCGCGCGCGGCCGTCGGCTCGGCGACGAGATCCTCGACCTCGTGAACCGGCGCGGCACCCGGGTGGCGGTCCACGACCTCTGCCAGGTGCGCGACTTCTACCTCGCCCGCGGCTTCCGCGCGGTGGATGGGGAGGGGGCCGACGAGGGCATGACCGTGCTCGACCCGCCCAGCGTCCGCGAGGACCTGCGCGATTCCGTCACGCTGGTGCTCCACAACCCCGTCACGGACCGCGTGCTGCTCGTGCGCCGTTCGAGCTCCGGGAGCTATCCCGACTACTGGGCGTGCCCGGGCGGGAGGAGCGAGGACTCCGACGCGAGCCCGTACGCGACCGGCGTCCGAGAGACGGGCGAGGAGGTGGGGATCGACCTCCGTGGCACGGTCGCCCCGGATCGCCACACCGTCCACTACACCGGCTGGACGAACCCCGCCACCGGTCAGACGCGCGGCAGCCGCGTCACCAACCTCGTCGTCGAGACGCTCGTCGAGCACGTGCCGACGGTCGACGGCGTCGAGATCGTCGAGGCGCGGTGGGCGTCGCGCACGGAGGCCAGGGCCCTGCGCATGGGCCCCGCCACCCGCGCGGTGCTCCGCAAGGCCTGGCCGGACTTCTAAGTCCGGCCTTTTTCTTTACAAACGTCCGCGGGCATGGTCTCATGGGACCATATGATGGTGCGCGACGTCATGCGGGACGGCGTCGAGCCGCTGGTCGCCACGGCCACGTGGCGGGAAGCGGCGGCGTTCATGTTGGCGCGGCGCGTGTCCGCGGTGCCGGTCGTCGACCCCATGGGGAAGCTGGTCGGGATCCTGTCGGAGAAGGACCTGTTCCGCGCGCTGTTCCCGTCCTACGAGGACTGGATCAAGACGCCGAACGCGTACCACGACCTGGAGGAGATGGAGCGGCAGGTTTCGGACGTCGGGAACCGGACGGTCCGCGAGGTCATGTCCACGCGGCTCATCACCGCGCGGCCGGACACGCCGGTGCTGAAGATTGGCGCGCTCATGGTGTCCTCCGGCATCCACCAGGTGCCGGTGCTCGACGTCGGGAAGCTGGTCGGGATGGTCGGGCGCGGGGAAATTTACCGCGCGATCCTGGAGAAACACTTCGGGCTGTCGCGCTAGCGCGGCCCTCGACAGGGCCGGTTTTTATTTGGTAGGATTCGAGCGAAATCCATCGTATGTCAGGACACTCGCATTGGCACAATATTCAGCTGAAGAAAGGCAAGTCCGACGCCAAGCGCGCCGGGATATTTTCGAAGCTCGTGAAGAACATCACGGTGGCCGCGCGCGAGGGCGGCGACCCGACGTTTAACTTCAAGCTCCGCATGGCCGTGGACGCGGCAAAGGCCGTGTCCGTCCCGAAGGACAATATCGACCGTGCCATCCAGCGCGGGACTGGCGAAGGGGACGGTGGGGCCATCGAGGAGGTGATCTACGAGGGGTTCGCCCCGGGCGGGGTCGCCGTGCTCGTCGTCTGTCTCACCGACAACCGGAACCGCACCGTGAGCGAGGTGAAGCTTGCCGCGTCGAAGGCCGGCGGGACGATCGGCGCTTCCGGGTCCGTGATGTGGATGTTCGAGAAGAAGGGCGTGGTGACGATTGAGGACGCCTTGGCGCTGAAGGACCGCGACGCTTTTGATCTTGCGGTGATCGACGCGGGGGCCGAGGATATTTCCATCCAGGACGGCGTGATGCAGGTCGTGTGCGAAGTAAGGGACTTGCAGAAGACACTCGACGCCGCCAAAGCGGCTGGGAATTTTCCGACGGACTTTAGTCCGGTCTCGATCGAGTACATCGCGAAACAGACGGTCGCCGTTACGGACCCCGCAGTGAAACAGCGGCTCGACGCGTTCGTGGAGGCGATGGAGGACCTCGACGACGTGGACGCGGTTTATACCAACGAAGCGTAATATGAAAAAGGAGGCGCGACTGCTCGGCATCGACCCTGGGTTCGGACGCATGGGGTTCGGTTGCGTTTCCGTTGCCAAGGGGAAGACGGCGGCGCTCGACTTCGGCGTCATTACCACCTCGGCCAACGAGCCGATGGGCGACCGCCTGCTCGCCCTGTTCGACGACGTGTCCGAGCTGGTCGCCCAGCTCCATCCCGACGCGATCGCGATGGAAAAACTATTCTTTTCAAAGAATACGACGACTGCCATGCGCGTGGCCGAGGCGCGCGGCATCGTGCTCTTGCTCGCGGCCCAGGCCGGGATCCCGGTGATCGAGGTCGGCCCGTCGCAGGTAAAGCTCGCCGTCACCGGCGACGGAACCGCGGACAAGCCGGCCACGCAGCGCATGGTCGCGCGCCTCCTCGGCCTCCCGCGCGTCCCAAAGCCCGACGACGCCGCCGACGCGCTCGCCATCGCCATCACCGCCTCCACCATGCTATGAGCGTTCGAGCTTTCGACCACGCCGTCATCGGTGCCGCCGAGCGGTATGCCACCCCGGTTGCCCGCGCCGCCTTTTTCGTCATCTTCTTCTGGTTCGGCCTCCTGAAGGTCCTTGGCGCGAGCCCGGCGATCCCGCTCGTCGACGGCCTGCTTGCGGTCACGCTGCCGTTTATTGCGCCCGCGACCTTCAACGTCCTGTTCGGACTGTTCGAGATGCTGATCGGCGCGCTGTTCCTGTTCCCGCGCGCGGACCGCGTCGTCATGCCGCTGTTCCTCCTGCACATGGTGACCGCGCTCATGCCGCTCGTTCTGCTTCCCGCCGCGTCATGGACCGCCCCGTTCGTCCCGACGCTGGGCGGCCAGTACATCCTGAAAAATTTCGTCCTGCTCGCCCTGGCCGCCACGGTGGTGTCGCGGATGAAGAAGCTCGCATAAACATAAAACTGCCCCGAGGGGCAGTTTTATGTTGCTTAGGCCTGTCCGGCCTTGAAGCAGGTGAGGCACTTCACCGGACGGTCGCCGCGCGGCTCGAACGGAACCTGGCACTGGGCGCCACATTCCGCGCAGACGGCGTCGAACATCTGCCGCGGGGCGTCCATGCGGTCGCGCTTGGCGCGCGCGCAGTCGCGGCAACGGGTCGGCTGATTCTGCCAACCCTTCTCGGCAAAGAACTCCTGGTCGCGTTCCGAGAAGGCAAATTCCTTCCCGCAGTCGCGGCACACCAAAGTGATATCTGGCATACGTTGGTTATCTCATACGCGGTTTGAGGCCGAACGTATGATGTCTTTGTTAATCCTGGGTCACGGACCCATAGGAAGCACGCGACATATATCACGCTCTTCCGGAGGCTAGCGACGGCAATAATAGTATCAGAAATCGCCTTTTTTGTCAATATTTCGACCGTTTTATAGCCAATCTAACATAAAACGGCCCGGCACGCGCCGGACCGCCTTATGGAGCGGGTGACGGGAATCGAACCCGTGACTACTCCTTGGAAGAGAGTCGTTTTACCACTAAACTACACCCGCGTGTGACGGCAGGATATTACGCCCGCCGCTTTTTTGCAACCGTCCGTTTGGCTCCGTACGCGACCGCGAGGACGAGGGCCAGCGCGCCCAACCAGGGGAGCGAGCCGACGAACCCGGCCTGCGCGGTCGGATACGTCTCGCCCTTCGGGGCGGGGAAGCCGACGCCCGGCGCGACGTCGATTTGCGTGTTCGCGCCATCGGCCACTCCCATCGCGATCCGCCAGTGCGGGGCAAGCGTGGCGGGCGCCTCGGAGAACGGGACGTGGATCGTGATCGAGTTCGCGCCGACGTCAAACGTCGCGCCGGTATCCTTGTTGACCGCCCAAAAATCCGCGTCCGGGTTGTACCAACGAAAGTCCACGTACCATCCGTTCGTCTCGTCGTGCTGGACGCTGAACTCCGCGTCCGTGCCGATGCGGATCCCCTGGCGCGCGTTGTTCGCCGCGTCGTCGTCCGCGTCCACGTACACGAAGAGCTGCGCGTTGTAGGACGGCGCGTCCGGGATCGCCCCGCCGAACGACACGGCGAAGTCCCAGGTTTGCGTCTCGTCGTTCTTGGTCAGGATGGCCTCGGAGATGTCGCCCCACGGCTGGAGGATCTTGGACGTGGTTCCGAACCGCGTCAGTACGTCCCCGAACGGATCTTCCACGCGTCCGGTTCCCTCGGCCCCGGAAAACGCCTCGCGGTCCTCCGTCACGACCTCGGTCGAAAGCTGCGCGTCCGAATAGCCGAGCTCGCGCAAATAACCGTCCGTTCCCGCAGCGGCGGCGAAGGCGGTAGCGGGCAGGATGGTGAAAAACAAGATGAGGAGATATTTCATAAGATGGTCGGGCCGGCGGGTCTCGAACCCACGGCCTCCTGGTCCCAAACCAGGCGCTCTACCTACTGAGCTACGGCCCGACGATTTTGGCCAGATGCGAACGAATGGTATCAAAAAACCCCTGCCGAGGCAAGGGTTTTCTTTGCGGCTAATAGGGGTAGGCGATGTCCGGATCCTCGGTCAGCTCGCCTCCGTCCTCGTACGCTTCCAGCTTCTCGTCGCTGAGCGTGACGCTGAAGTTCGTGGTGAACCGCATGAACGCGAGGACGTCGCCGGGGATGGAATAGTACGCGCTGGCATCAAGGTAGACGACCTCGCCCGTCGAGAGCACCGCGATCGTTCCGGCCGGGTGCTTCTCGACCGTGATCGCGTCGCCGACCGTGTAATTGCCCCAGAAGACGTCCGGGACGTCGACGATCTGGTCGTTCCAGTCGCTGCCGTAGAGCGACTCGGCGATTTGTTCGGTCGTCACCCAGCGCAGGATGCCGCCTGGCTCCACCGCGTACACCTTCGGGTCCGTGGTGATCTTCACGAGCCAGGTTCCCGGCCGCACGGTGACGTTCGCCCCGAGCGGGTAGCCCGCGAGGTTGGCCGGGTCGATGAACGCGACGTCCTCGTAATCCTCGAACCAGGTCTTGTAGACCGTTTCCGACGGAAAGGCGTGGCGCATGCCGTCCGCGCCGATGACGTACACGGCCGCGTCCACCGTGGTCGACGGGTCGCCGTCGTCCACGAGCTTCACGAGCAGCCCTTGCGGGGGAACGTCGGCCTCTTCCTGGGTCGTCGTCTCTTCCGCCTGTTCCTCGGGTTCCTCTCCTGCCGGAGCCTCCTCCGCCTCGACGACGGACGCGGCCTCGATCGCGTCCAGCCGCCACAGCTTGTTGGTGAGACAGATGACCTTCACGTACCGGTACGGCTTCGTTTCCGCGTACGCGACGGTCGTCTCGGACTCGTACAGCCCGAAGTTGCCGCTCGAGGACTGCAGCGTCGCGAGGTCCGCGTCCAAAAATTCCACCTGCCAGGCCGCGCCGTATTCAAGAACCTGGGACGTGAACGTGAGGTCGCCCGTTCCTTCCTCATCCTCACCCATGTCGAGCGTGACGTAGGCCAGCTCGTCTCGAAAGTCCGCGTAAACCCCGTCCGGGGCGCCCAGGGAATTTTCCGAGGCGTAGGTGGCGACGGAGGTCGCATACACCGCGTCGGCGTAGACGTCGGACGGTTCCGCGGCAACTGACACGGACGGGAGCCATGCGGCGGAGAAGAGCGATGCGAGGATCAGCGGGTTCAAATGGCGCATAAGGATATGATTGCGCTCCAAGCGTAGCAAAAATTTGGTATAATGCAAACCATGGAGGGGTTTTCAAACAAAATACTGGGCATGCGGCCTTGGCTTTTGTTTTTCGCGCTTGTCATTTCCAACCTGGCCCTTGTCGCCTACGGCGTCTGGCATGTCGACAACAACGCGCTCCGGGCGACATTCGAGCGACGGCAATCGGTCGCGGAACTGGGCGCGGTCACGCTTGAGGCGAACCTGGACCGGCTTCGGGACGTCGGCGTGTCGCTCGCGAGCCGCGTTCATTTTCGCGAGCTGGTCGCCGAGGGGGACTGGGAAGGGGCGGTCTCAATCATGCGGGATGTCCCGACGGATTTCCCGTACGTCGACCGGATGTTCGTCGCGGACGTCTCTGGGACACTGATGGCAGACCTGCCGGAGCTCCCCGGGGTCCGCGGCCAGAATTTTTCCTACCGCGACTGGTATGTCGGAGTGAGCAAGGATTGGCAGCCGTACGTGTCGGAGGTCTACATGCGCGCCGCCGAGCCGCAGTATAACGTGGTCGCCGTGGCGGTGCCGATCATCTCCGAAGAGGGGAGGCTCATGGGCATCCTGGTGCTGCAGGTCCGCACGGACATCCTATTCGAATGGACGCAGACGCTGAACGCCAGGATGGACGGATTCGTGTATTTCGTCGACCCGAACGGCCACCCGGTCGGCCACCCGTCCTTCGGGCCGCAGGACCCGATCCAGGACTTCGGTGACCTTCCGTTCGTTTCCGCCGCGTTGCGGGGAGAAAGAGGGCTTCTCTTTTCGCCCGAGTCCGCGGACGGGCCGGAGTATCTGATCGCGTACGAGCCCGTGCGCGACTACGGCTGGGGGACGATCGTGGCCGAGAACGCGACGTTGGCGATGTCGTCGCGACGAGACGCGCTTTCGGACGCCATTTTGATCGCGGCCGCGGTCGCGCTCATCAACGTCGCCTTTCTCTCGCTTCTCCTCGCGATGTTCGTCCGGATGCAGGCCCTGTCGCGCGGGCTCGACGCCAAGGTCGTCGAGCGGACGCGCAGCCTGGAGGACGAACGCGCGAGGCTGCGCGCGATCATCGACAACATGGCCGACGGGGTGGTGGTCGTCGACCATGCCGGCCGCATTACGCTCGTGAACGCCTCGGCCGAACGGCTGTTCGGATGGACGTCCAAGGAGCTGGTCGGGAAAAACTTCGTGAAGACGGTCCCGATTCGCGACCAGAACCAACGGACGATCCCCGAGTCGCGCCGTCCCGTCACGCGGGCGCTCCGCGGAAAGACCACCGGGATTTGGAATACGATCGCGGCGGAGTTCTACGTGCGAAAGGACGGAACGTCGTTCCCGATGACGGCGTCGGCCGCCCCGGTACGGGCCAACGCGAAGATCGTCGGCGCGGTCACGGTTTTCCGCGACGCAAGCAAGGAGTTTGAGGTTGACCGTGCCAAGAGCAAATTCGTCACGCTGACGTCCCACCAGCTAAGAACGCCGCTGACCGGGATCCAGTGGTACGTGCAGGACATGCTCGACGGGGCCACTGGGAAAATCTCAAGGCAGCAGGCGGAACATCTCCGCGACATCGAGCAGTCCGTTCAGCGCATGATCCGGCTCGTGGACGACCTGCTGCGCGTGAGCCAGATCGAACTCGGGCAGGTGATCCCGAATCTGAGTTTGCTGGACCTTTCCGCGCTCGCGCGTCGCGCCGTTGACGACGCTTCTCTCCGCGCGACCTCGAAGAAAATCTCGATCTCCGTAAAGGCGTCCCGCTCGCTGCCGTCGGTCAGGGCGGACGCGGCGATCGTTCGCAACGTGCTCTCGTCCCTCATCGCGAACGCCATCGTGTTTACGCCGCGGGGAGGGAGCGTTGCGGTCCAGGTCGCCGAGGTGGGGGGATCCGTCCGCATCTCCGTCCGCGACACCGGGATTGGAATTCCCTCGGACGAGCAGCCCCGCGTCTTCCAGCGTTTTTTCCGCGCGTCGAACGCGCAGACATTCACAGGCGAGGGAACCGGCCTGGGACTCTATATCGCGAAGCAGCTCGTTGGGCTCTCGCGCGGCAAAATCGGCTATGCGTCGACGGAAGGAAAGGGAACCACGTTCTGGATCTCGTTCCCGATCGCGAAGTCCTAAACAAAAAATCCGCCGAATCACCGGCGGATTTTTTGGTGCCTGGGGTCAGAATTGTCCGCCAGAGGCGGATCCGCCTCTGGCGGAAACTGACCGTGCGCTTATTGCTTGTGTATACGAAAACCGGAACTGTTGCTGCAGTTCCGGCCTCGCGTTGCGCCTTTACATGACGACGATACACCTACCGAACATTCATTTTTTACAAGGTTTTGTCCTCGATCTGTAGTTCGGTTGGAGCCGGCACAGCAATGCCGGTTTTTCACGCCGGTCGCCCCTTTCCTCGTACAACTGAGGATATATCCCCCCGATGCGGGCGACAGTTTGAGGTGAATCCGACTCCGTTCGATCAAAATACGAGACGGTTGGTCTGATTCCGCATGCTTCATGCGCCGGGGGCGATCAAAATTGCTTTCATAAGCGAATCTCGATTGCGCCCCTTACGAAGGGCCTGAGTTGAAGAATATAGAAATAACAAAACGAAGTCAACCCAATGCATCTCCCATCATTGGCGTCGCGACATTTTGGGCAACGTAAAGCAAAAATATCCCAGAGTCTGGGATATTTTTGGTGCCTGGGGTCAGAATT
>CAYRYG010000020.1:0-19392 GCA_964428465.1 uncultured Gammaproteobacteria bacterium | reverse complement strand
GTGGCGACCATCACGGAGATTTATGATTACCTCCGCGTCCTGTTCGCGCGCGTCGGCAAGCCGCATTGTCCGAAGTGCGGGAAGCAGATTGAGAAGTTGAGCAATGAGCAGATGGTGGACGTGGTGTTGGGAGGTTTGGCAGGTCAGACAGGAACGAAGGGATCGGTGAAAATTCTCGCGCCGGTGGTTCTCGGACGCAAGGGCGAGTACTATCAGTTGCTCTACGACCTGTATAACTCGGGGTTCGCGCGCGTGCGCATCGACGGGCAGGTGTACGACCTCTCGCAGCAGATCAAGCTGAAGAAATACCAGCAGCACACCATCGAATTGGTGGTCGACTCCATCCCGGTTTCCGCCCTGGTTTTGGACGTCATAGGCGGGGTCCCCGCACCCCGCCTCGAGGCCCGGCAGCGTCTTGCCGATGCGCTTGAGGTCGCGGTCGAGCGCGGGAACGACGTGGCGATCATCTCGTACCCGGACGGGTCCGAGCGCATGTTGTCGTCCAAGTTTTCCTGCCCGGACGACGGGTTCGCGTTCCCGGAAATCGAGCCGCGCCTGTTCTCGTTCAACTCGCCGTACGGCGCGTGCCAGGAGTGCCACGGGCTCGGCACCGCGGAGCTGTTCAGCGAGGAGCTGTGCGGCGCGTGCACGGGCGACCGCCTTCGGCCCGAGGCGCTGCACGTGTGGCTGCCGGCGCAAGGCGGGAAGGCGGGAAGGCGGGAAGGCCCGCGGGGGGTATCGATCGTGGATCTGACGAGGATGTCCATTGAGGCGGCCACGGAATATTTCGCGACGATCACGCTTACGGAACGCGAGCAGGAGATCGCCGGGCCGATTCTGAAGGAAGTGACCAATCGCCTTCAGTTCATGATGGACGTGGGGCTTCATTACCTGACGCTCAACCGCATGGCCGGGACGCTTTCGGGCGGGGAGGCGCAGCGCATTCGCCTCGCGTCGCAGGTCGGGTCGCGCCTCGTGGGCGCGCTCTACGTGCTCGACGAGCCGACGATCGGCCTGCACCAGCGCGACAACGACCGGCTCATCGAGACGCTGTTGCAGCTCCGCGACCTCGGCAACACGGTACTGGTCGTGGAGCACGACGAGGATACCATCCGCGCGTCCGATTACATGGTGGAGATCGGCCCGGGCGCCGGCATCCACGGCGGCGAGGTAGTCGCGACCGGTCGAACACCGGATGTGTTCAAGGACAAGAACTCGCTCACCGCGGCCTATCTTCGCGGTGACAAGAAGATCGACGTCCCGGAGCAGCGCCGGAAGATCGGCAATGACGTCATCAAGGTTCGCGGGGCGCGGGAGAACAACCTCAAGAACCTCGACGTCGACTTCCCGCTGCGCCGGTTCGTGTGCGTGACCGGGGTGTCCGGGTCCGGGAAATCCACGCTCGCGTACGACACCATGTACAAGGAGCTCGCCCGCCGGCTGTACGGGTCCAAGGACCGCCCGGGCAAGCACACGGCCGTGCTCGGCGCGGAGTACATCGACAAGGCCATCCTCATCGACCAGGGCGCCATCGGCCGCACGCCGCGTTCCAACCCGGCCACGTACACCGGCTGCTGGGGCCCGATCCGCGAGCTGTTCGCGGCCACGGAGGAGGCACGGTTCCGCGGATACAAGGTCGGGCGCTTCTCGTTCAACGTCCCGGGCGGGCGCTGCGAGAACTGCGAGGGCCACGGCACCACGGCCATCGAGATGCACTTCCTGCCGACCGTCTACGTGACTTGCGACGTGTGCAAGGGACGCCGGTTCGACCGCGAGACGCTGGAGATCCAGTTCAAGGACAAGAACGTGTTCCAGGTGCTTGAGATGACGGTGGAGGAGGCCGCGGAGTTCTTCAGCGAGATCCCGGTGGTCCACGACAAGCTGAAGACGCTCGTCGAGGTCGGCCTCGGCTACCTGCGCCTCGGCCAGAGCGCCACCACGCTTTCGGGCGGGGAAGCGCAGCGCGTGAAGCTCGCGTCCGAGCTCTCCAAGCGCGCCACGGGCCGCACGCTCTACCTGCTCGACGAGCCGACCACGGGCCTCCACTTCGAGGACGTGAAGCGGCTGCTTGAGGTGCTCCACAAGCTGGTGGACAAGGGAAACACGGTCGTGGTCATCGAGCACAACCTCGACGTCATCAAGACCGCCGACTGGATCATCGACCTCGGCCCCGAGGGCGGCGACAAGGGCGGCAACCTCGTCATGGCCGGTACCCCGGAAGACATCGCCCGCCACGCGAAATCGCACACCGGGCAGTACCTGAAGCGAATGTTGAAATAGAAAAAGACGCCGGGTGGCGTCAGGGGCGCTGGACGGCCTGCGTCAGGAGGTAGGCCATGAACCGCTCGGTATTCCACGGCTCGTACCCCTCCGGCCGCTCCATCTGGAATCGGACGAAGCGCTCGGAGTGGTGGCGGTAGTCGAGCCCCTCGCGGAAGGTGCAGCCGTACTTTTTCGCGGCCCGAAGCGCGGGGCGGAGCGTGTTCGCGTAGATGTTCCACGCGCCCCACGCGAGCAGCGGCGGGTACAGCACCCAGAAGCTGACGTTCCACGTGCCGATGAAGTTGCCGGTCTCGTTGCCGGCCACGACCACGCGGAACGCCCACGCGGCCGCGGCGATGACCCCGCCGAGCAGAATGGCGAAGATCCCGTTGCCGACGAGCAGCAGGACGGCCCTGATGCCCAGGTGGGTGGTTTCGGAAAGTCGTCTGACGGGCGATGACATTGCCTCTGTCCTCCGGGGATGGGATGATACACGGGAATCGGGTCCGTGTCAACGGATCAGGACGATCAGGTCCGCGAACGGTGCTATACTGGATCCATATGAAATATCTCATCGCGGTCATGGCCCTTTTCGTGTCCATTGGCGCCGGGTGCGCGGTTCCGGCCGAGCCGGGGACGGAGTCCGGCACGACGGGGGAACAGGCAGTGGCTCCGGAGCCGGAGGAACAACCGGTCGAGATCGACGTGGCCCTCCCGATTTTCGCGGACGGCCCGGTCGGTTATTTGCCGGTCTACAAGCGGTTCGGGGAATATGTCGACGTGCCAAGTCGCGGATACCATGTCGGGGAGGACGCCGAGGTTCCGCCCGAGGATCTCGCCCCCGGCGAGATGCAGCTCGTCCCCGTCCTCGCGGTCGCGGATGGAACGGTCGCCTACCTGTCCAATACCACGGAGTACGGCGGCGTCATCGTCCTGCAGCATGAGTTCGATGGGGAATCGGTCCAGACGTTATACGCGTACCTCGATCTTGATTCGGCAACCCTTCGGACGAGCGATTCCGTGGTGAAGGGGCAGTTCTTGGCGAACTTGGGAGCGGAGGGGTCCGCCGACGCGGCCGGCGGCCGGCAACACCTGTTCTTCGCGGTCTACACGGGTTCGGAAGTGCGTCTGCGGGAGTCCGCCGCCTCGCCCGCGGAACTCGACGCATGGATCAACCCGTACGACTTTTTCGTCTCGCACGGATTGACGCTGCCGGATCCGAACCTCGCCGACCCGGGCGGATGGGCGGACGCGCGCGGCCTGTGGTATCCGGTTCCTCCGCGCCGGGACATCCCGCTGGCGCATACGAAGTTCGCCGAGCTCGACTTCCAGATTCCGAACGACTGGGACGTGGAATATATCCCGTCGCTCGACGCGCTCAACCTGTACGCCGTGTCCGGCGAAGGGACCGCGCGGGAGCGCTCGCAGGCGCTCATCCGGTACTTCGACGCGAACGACTTTCAGACGCTTTCGACCGTCAATGTGGTTTCGACCGAGACGACGACCGTCGGCGTCGGGGACTATGACGCCCGCCGGTACGTGATTATCAAGAAGTCCGGCGCGGAGGATTTCGTCGACCAGCCGCTGTGGCGCAACGCGCAGCACGTCGTGACGGATTTCCGCGTCGAGGAAGGGTTCTCCCGGTTCTATGTCGTCGCGGCAAATCCCGCCCTTGATCCGGCGACCTACCAGTATATCCTCGACACGATGGACGTTCTCGAATAAGAAAAAACGGCCTCGGCATTATGCCGGGGTCGTTTTTGCGTTTCGCTTGATGACCGTTCGGATCCGGTCCGGCAGGTCCTGCCAGAACAGGGCGACGCTCGCCGCGAGGAGCCCGATGTCGCGCACCGTGATCGCCGTGATCCCCGTGGTTGCGAGCACCACGACCAGGTGGATGGCTCCGACGAGCGCGGCGAGCCAGACGCCGATGTCGATCAGCAGGAAGAACCCGATCGCCATGTCGACGACCGCCGTGCCGATCATGGCCTCGCGCAGCGGGACCGGGAGCAGGCCGGCCGCCCACGGCTGGAGGAATCCGCCCCAGAATTCCGGTTCCTTGAAAATGAGGATGCCGATCCAGAGGAACGTGATCGCCATGCCGACGCGCAGGATGTTGTAGGGGGAACCGCGGGTCATAGGAGGGTGAATGCGAGGGTAAGGTCCATAAGGAGGATGGTCGCGGCCGACATCAGGCACCAGAAGCACCAGGCCCGGATGACGCGCCACTGCAGAAAGAAGAAATAGGCGGACATGATCGTCGCGGCGACGAGGTTCGCGGCGGCAAGGACCATGAGGATCGCGGCGGGACCCGACCCGATGACCACGAGCGCGGCGATGACGCACATGGAAACGTAGAACAGCATGCCGAGCAGGTCGTTGTGGATGCCGAACATGCGGTTATAGCCGCTCGAAAGCACGGTGACGCACCCGCCGCCGACGGGACAGACCGGCCGCTCGGCCGTGATGCGCTGCCGGATGAGGTACGCGGTCTCGCTGATTCCGACCGCGGCCACGGTGAAAAGGAACGCGAATCCGGTCATATTATTCCACGAAGAGCGTCCCACTCATCCCATAGGCGCGGTGGCTGCCGATGTCGCAATAAAACGGATATTCTCCTGGCGTGGACGGCGCGACGAACGTGATGGTCCCGTCGGCCTGGACGGTCTGCTTGACCACCCCGTCGATGACGAAGGTGTGGAACCCGTCGTTCGACTCGACGCGCACGTTGACGGTCTGGCCCGGCGCTGCCGAAATCTCGTTCGGCTTGAAATAGAAGTTGCCGGTGCTCATGTCGAGCGTCTCGGTGAGCGTAATCTCGACCTCCGCTGCGGCTTCCGTCTCGACCCCGACCTCCGCCGCGGCTTCCGTCTCGACCTCGACCTCCGCCTCGACCGGCGCGCCGACGTCGACTTCCGTGTCCGTGGATGCTGAAAAACAGCCCGCGCCGACGAGGAGGATCGACGAAAGGACGGCCATCGTTCTCTTCATACCGCATTTGTTAAAGGAGTAATGGTTTTATGATAGCATACGCGTGATGATTCCTTCCTCCGTCCATGTCAAAAACGGCCGGCTTCCGGACAACCCCGGGGTGTATTTTTATTACGGAGCGGACGGGAAGCTGATGTACGTCGGGAAGGCCACGTCGCTCAAGCGGCGCGTGGGGACGTACTTCAGCGCGCGCGGCGACGGCCGCGGCGCGCGTATCGCGGAGCTCGTGGCAAAGGTCGCGCGCATCGACTACGTGGAAACGCCGACGGTCATCGAGGCGCTCGTGCTCGAGGCCAACCAGATCAAGGCGCACAAGCCCCCGTACAACGTGCTGAGTCGCGACGACAAGAGCTTCAACTACCTGGCGGTCACCAACGAGGAGTTTCCGCGCCCGCTCATCATGCGCGGGCTTGACCTGGAGCGCCTCGGCATTAATCCGTTCGACAAGACCCTGTCGCCGGCGGCGAAAAAGAAGTTTCTCGCCGTGTTCGGGCCGTACACGAGCGGCCTCTCGCTCAAGCGCGCGCTTTCCCTCATCCGCCCGAGCATCCCGTGGAGCACCTGCGCGCCTGGCCAGAAGCGGCCGTGCTTCGACCGGCAGCTTGGGAGGTGCCCGGGGGTATGCGTCGGTGCCATCTCAAGGGCCGAGTACCGGAAGGTCGTCCGCAACCTGATTCTGTTTTTCGAGGGAAAGAAGACGGCGATCGTCCGGACGCTGACGCGGGAGATGGCGCTCGCGGCCGCGCGGCTCGACTTTGAGCGGGCCGCGGAGCTGCGCAAGCGGGTGTTCGCGCTCGAGCACATCCGCGACGTGTCGCTCATCACGCGCGAGGACGTCGAGCTCCCGTTCGCGCCGCTGAAGGAGGAGGGGTACCTCGACCTCGACGGCCGCATCGAGGCGTACGATATCTCCAACATCTCCGGCACGTCGGCGGTCGGGTCCATGGTGGTGTTCGAGGAAGGGAAGCCGGCGAAGGCGCAGTATCGCAAGTTCCGGATCAAGACCGTACAGGGCGCGAACGACTTCGCGATGATGGAGGAGGTTTTGCGACGGAGATTACGGAGGGCGCAGGGGGGTCATGGGGCGCAAAGGGGTTGGGAACTCCCCGTGCTCATGGTCATCGACGGCGGCGAGGGCCAGGTCACCGTCGCCCGCCGCGTCCTGGATGATTTCCTACGAGCTACCAGCTACCAACTACCAGCTCCCAAGATCATCGGCATCGCCAAGGGGTTCGACCGAAAGCAGGACCGGCTCGTTTACGACCGTTCCGACAAGGAACTCCACCGCGCCGCCGCCCGCGGCAAGGACATCCTCCAGCGCGCGCGTGACGAGGCGCATCGGTTCGCGGTATCCTATCACCGAACCTTGCGGTCAAGACGATCGCTGCGGGGTACCAGTTAATCGCAGGCAATATGGAACACATGCGAGGAGGGAGGTCGCCCGAACATGGCGCCGCCGAACGGGAGCCGACGCGCGAGATTCAGATCTCCCCGAAGACCCTTGTCCTTATCGTCGGGCTTCCCGGCAGCGGGAAGAGTACGTTCGCGGCCGAGCAGTTTCCCATCGATGCCGTGGTCGGAACGGATCGGTTGCGGCAGGAACTCTCGAACAATCCCTCGAACCAGCTTGTTTCAAACCGGGCGTTTTTGTTGGCGGAACGGCTGGTACGGGAGCGGCTTTCGCGCGGCAAACTGACGGTGGTCGACGCGATGAACCTGACGGAGACGTCGCGGGCGCAGTTTTTGAACGTCGCGGAGAAGGAGGGCGCGGAGATCGAGGTGTTCGTCATGTCGACGAGCGCGGAAGAGAGCGTCGCGCGCGACCAGTCGCGCAAGCGCAAGGTCGGCGCCAACGAGATCAAGATGCGCCGGTCGCAGCTCTCTTTGGCGCAGCGGACGCTTGAAAAGGACAAACGGGTTCGGAACGTACATGTCATTCGGCCGGACGAGCGCCTGAGCGTCGGCCTTCCGCCGGCCGAATCCGCCGAACGGGAAGCCGATCGTTCGCTCCGACACGAGGCCGACGTCGCGGCCGCGGTCATCGCGGCCGCCGAGACCGGCTTCGTTCGGCGAGAGGCCAAGGAACATCAGACCGAGACGCTGCGGGTTGAGGCGGGAAGCGTCTTGTATTACCAGCCCGTCGCCGAACGGGACCCGTTTCTCGAACAGAATTTTTTTCCGCACCAGGTGGTGGACGCGCGGCGTCTCGCGTCCCGCCTTGGGACGCGCATGGACGACCCGGCGGTCGCGGACGTCATGGGATCCATCGTGCGCCAGCGGGCGTCCCTCAATCTCACGACCGTCGTCGCCGCGCCACGCGGGTTCGACGGCGTTTCTCCCGTCCGCGCGCGGGTGGCGGAACAGGAACAGGCGTCGAAGGTCCCCATCCCGTCGCAAGAAATCACGTTCCTCTCGGAAGACGAGGCCAGGCGTGCCCGCGTCGAGCTGGTTCGGGACGCGCCGGACGACGTGCCACTGCTATTGGTCGGCGACGTGCAGGGATGCTATCGGTCCATGCGCGAACTGGCATCCCGGGTTCGGCAGGAGAACCTTTCAAGGGCGGACGGCGCGCAGGAACGAAAAATCGTCTTCGTCGGGGACATGGCGGACCGCGGTCCCTATGACGCGGAAGCCGTCATTTATATCGCGGCGCTCGTGCGGGCGGGACGGGCCGTCCTCGTGAAGGGAAACCACGACGAAAATTTGCTTCGGGTGCTGAAGGGGGAACAGGACGGCGGGTCCGCCGAGACCCAGTCGACGGCCGCGGAGCTGCGGCGGCGGTTGAAGCCGGCGTCGATCCGGAGGATCGTCGATATGCTCGAGCGGGCACCGCTCGTCGCGCAGTGGAAGAACCTGGTGGTCGCGCATGCCTCGCTCCCGCGCGTCCCGAGGGCGGGAGCCGCGCTGACGAGCCAGGAGGAGAACGTCATCACGCATGGCGCGCGGAGCGGCCGGTTCGTCGGCGGCAGGGCGGACGTGTACAAGCTGTCGGAAACGGTCGCGCATGACCCGGAGCTGCTCGTCGTCGGCGGGCATACGCACGAGGAGGAACCCGTGCTTGATCTCGTCTCGGGGACGGCGATCCTCGACGCGGGCGTCGAGCTGAAGGGGAAGCTCGCCGCTCTCTATTATCCGGAAATGCAACTGGCGTCCGCGGAGGAGCCCGAGGTCATGAGGATGTACGAGGCGCTGCGCCGCCGCGAGCTTCCGTCCGGCGCGGACCTGCTCGCGTTCATCGAGTTCGCGCGGCAGCAGTCGCTCATCGAGGTCAAGCGCGGGGAGGGGGAATACGACGGGCTGATGATCGCGAGCTATTCCGGCGTGACGGAGATGGGAAATTTGTGGGAGGGATATCCCGTGCTGAGGCATTTTCGCGGGCTGATCGTGGACCGCGAGGGAAGGATCGTCGCGAGGCCGTTCGAAAAGACCCACAAGGCGGGGGATGAGATTCCCCTTGAGAAGCTTGGCTTCGTTCCGGAAAAGATCTTCGAGAAGGCGAACGGCTCGCTCGGTGTCGTGTATTTTTGGAACGGGTCCTGGCGCGTGGCGACAAAATTCAGCTTTGAGAATTCCGGATATACCAAGCCGGCACTCGACATGCTTTCTCGCATGAACGTCGCCGCGCTCGACCGGACCAAGACCCACTTGTTCGAGATCATCCTGCCCGACGACTCCCACATCGTTGATTACGGGGGCAAGCGGGAGCTGATCCTGTTGAACAGCATCGACACGGCCACGGGGGCGATGGACGAATGGAAGACGGTCGAGGCAACCGCGCGCGAGCTCGGGGCCGTCACGACCCCGGACATGACGCACGTGTTTCCCGGCATGACCGTGGCACAGATTTACGAGTTTGCGCAGGGCGAGGGGAATCTGACCAACATCGAGGGGATGATGGCACTGTACCGCGACGAGGAGGGAAAACAGGTTCTTGTCAAAATTAAGACGCGGGAATACGACGACAAGAAATTCGTGCGCGACCGGCTCGACTGGGAGACGATCCTCGAGGCCGTCGACCCGACCACGATGGACATTGCCCCGGAGGCGCGCGAGAAGCTGCTGCTGTACAATGCGGACAACGTGTTCGCGAAGGCGGCCCTCGAGCGCCGGATCGAATGGATCCAGGTGGAATATCGGAGGATCACGGCGGAAATGCAGGCATTCCTGTTCGGTCCGTACTCGGAGGCGCGCGTCGCGTACGAGGGATTCCTTGGGACCGGCAAAACGCCGAAGGACGCGACGGACCTTGCGTTGCGCGCGGCGGTTCCGGGCCTCATCGCGCTGCTGAAGGAACGATTCGGTCCCGACGGGAAACAGCGGATGGGCGTGATGATGGGATTTTTACGCGCGTTTCTTTCCGGCCGCGAACAGCCCGCGGAGGCGCTCGCGAAACACGCGCTGACGCAGGTTCGCGATCGGGTCGAGGCGGAAACGCGAAGACAGGGGAAGAACAGCTTTTGGGTTATTCCTGAAACATAGCGTGTGTTTAGTAACGGACTTGCCGTCTCGTCGTTTCTATCCCTGTGGACGGGGATGTTTGCGTTGGCCGCGGATTTGCTCGGGACGTTCCGCGCGGCGGAAGAGACCGGGACCAAGGCTGACGAGGATTTGGTCCGCGCCATGCAAGGCGGCGACGACCGCGCGTTCGAGATGCTGTACGAACGGTACTTCGACAAGATGTACGCGTTCGTCGTTCGCCGCGTCGGCCATCACCAGACCGCCGAGGACCTTGTGTCCGACGTGTTCATGAAGGCGTTCACGCACCGGCAGTCGTTCGTGTGGCGCACCTCCTTCTCCGCGTGGATCTATCGCATCGCGACGAACCGCGTCACGGACTACCACCGCACCAAGAAGCCCGCCGAGGAACTCGACGAGACCAAGCACGACCAGCCCTCCACGGTCCCGCACGCGCCGGACGAGGTGGACCGGGAGATCCTGCATAAGAAGCTGGAAACCGTGCTCGAGAAGCTTCCCGAGCGCGAGCGCATCGCCGTCACCATGAAGTTTTACGGGGAGTGCGACAACGGCGAGATCGCCAAGGCGCTCAAGGTGACGCCGAACAACGTGGGAGTGATCGTGCACCGCGCGCTCAAAAAGTGCGCGACGAATTCCCAGGGACTTTAGTCCCGTCTCGACGCCACTAAAGTGGCTATGAATATGAACGATGACAACTTGCGTAAGGAATCCGCGGATCCGTCGTTGGAGAAACTGACGGCCGATTTGGGCCGCCACGCTAAATCCACTGACACCACGCCGCGGCCTGGCTTCAAGGAGGCGCTTCGACTGCGCCTGCGCGAGGCCCTCGCGGCCCGTCCGTCATTTATGACCTCCCGCCTCAAGCTCATCGCCGTGCTGTCCCCGGTCCTCGCGGTCCTGATCATCGCGATCCTGGTGCTCCAGCCGTTCTTCGGCGTCCGGACCGTGTACGCGTACGACCAGTTCACGATGACGCCGGAATCCTCGGACGCGCTCGGCGTGGAGCCGAATACCACGTTCACGCTCGAGAGCCGGGACCCGGTGTCCGCGTCGGACATCGAGCAGCTGCTCGTGGTAAAGACCGAGGAAAACGTCGACTACGCGGTGGAACAGGTTTCCGAAAAGAAGCTCCGCATCGCGTTCGACGAGCCGCTCGCCCCCGACGAGGTGGTGAAGTTCAGCCTGGCGACCACGACCACCTGGCCGAACGGGGAGGCCGCGACGCGCGATTACAACTGGGCATACCAGGTAAAGGGGGATTTCCGCGTCGTCTCGAGCATCCCGGGCGACCAGACCAGCCAGGTGCCGCTCGACACGGGGATCGAATTCGTTTTCAACTACGAGAATATCGACCCGGACGAATTTGAGGACGCGCTCACCATCTCGCCGCCGATCGCCGGGCACGTGGAGTCGTCACGCCGTTCGTTCGTGTTCGTTCCCGACGAGATCCAGCCGCAGACGCTGTACACGGTCACGCTTTCGGGCGACCTCCCGCTCGAGGGGAGCGACGAGACGCTCGGCGAGGACTACACGTTCACGTTCGAGACCTCGCTTGACGACATCCGCGGCGTCGCGCTGGTGGTGGAGGACCGCTTCAGTACCGTGACCCCGGATGACGCGGTGGCGCTCGCGTACAGCGAGTGGGGGAATACCGAGGGCGACACCTCCGTGCCGCGCGTGAAGCTGTATCGGTACGGGTCGTTCGAGGAATACGTGGCCGCGGTGAAGACCGCGCGCGACCTCGAATGGCGCACGTTCGTGAACGCGGACGCGCTCATCGACGCCTCCGCGCAGCCCGCGCTCGAGTTCGACGCGACGGCCGCGGAATACGACTGGCGCCAGTACATCCTGTTTCCCGAGCCGCTCGAGGAAGGGTATTACGTCGCGGACGTCTCGCACCACGGCGCGCGCACGTGGGCGCTCATCTCGTCGTCGAACCTGACGGCGTACGTTTCGCGCGCCACCAACCGCACGCTGTTCTGGGTGAACGACGCGTCCACGGACGCGCCGGTTTCCGGCGCCATGGTCTCCTATTCCGGCGACGACGAGCGCGGGACCACCAATCCGGACGGCCTCGCCTCGGTCACGTCCGCGGAGGAGCAGGACAACATCGTGGAAATCCGCCGCGGCGACGACGCCATCGCCATCCTGCTGCAGAGCTCGCTCGTCATCGAATCCGGCGGCGACCGATCCTGGTCGTCGCGCCCGGCCGGCAACGGGGTCGCGGACGCGTACTGGACGTACCTGTACACCGACCGTCCCACCTACAAGCCGACGGATACCCTGAAGTTTTGGGGATACGCCGAGGCGCGCGACAACGGGACGCGCCCGGAAAGCGTGTTCGTGGACGTTGGGTTCGACTCCGTCACCGTGGACGTCACCCCGGAGGGAACGTACGCGGGCGAATTGTCGATGCGCGGCGTGAATCCGGGCTACTACACGCTGAACGTCTCGTGGGGAACCGAGGTGGTTGCCTCCCGCTCCGTCAACGTCATCGAGTACGTGAAGCCGGCCTACATGCTTTCCATCGAGCCGGACATCGACGCCGCGTTCGTCGGGGACACGGTCGGGTTTACGGTGCATGGCGAATTTTTCGAGGGAACGCCGGTGAACGGGCTCGAGGTGTACGTCTCCGGCGAATGCGCCGACCAGATCCTGACGCTCGACGACGCGGGCAACGCGCACGGTTCCTTCATGTGCTCCTACGTGGAAGGCCGTCGTTATCCGCAGTCCGTCTGGTTTTCCGCCCGCCCGAACCGCTCGGAGGAAGGGCAGATCGAGGCGAGCGCCAACGTGATGATGTTCGGCCCGAAGATTTACCTCGACACCCCGTGGAACAGCAATACGGTTGAGAACGGGATCGGGTCCATCGAGGCGGTCGTCCGCAACACGCAGGCGATCAACTCGTATGACCCCGAGGTGTTCGGGCCGACCGTGCGCGCGGGGCAGGCGGTGACCGGGACCATCACCGAGATCACCTACACCAAGCGCGAGACCGGGCAGTCGTATGACTTCGTCCGCAAGCAGGTGGTGACGAACTACGCCTACGACCGCAACGAGACGACGCTTCCGGAGTTCACCGAGTTTTCAGACGAGAACGGGGCCGTCGAGTACTCGTTTACGGCGAATCCGGAGGCGAACTACCGCGTGAAGCTCGCCGCGCGCGACGAGCTCGGCCGCGTGGACGAGGCCGAGGTGTACCTGTGGTCGCGCCAGGAGTTCGAGAACGGCGAGTCGAACGCGCTCTCGTTCCATAACGACGACGCCGGCGAGAACCAGTGGAAATTCAAGGGATATGACGTGGGCGACCGCGTGAACCTGTCCGTGTACCAGAACGGGCGCGCGTTCGAGACGCCCGAGGGCGGCCAGTTCCTGTACTACCAGGCGCACCGCGGCATCCGGGAAACCGAGACGTCGACGCAGCCGCGCTACGCGTTTGGCTTCGAGTCCGAGGACGTCCCGAACGTGGGCGTGTACGGCGTGCTGTACGCGGACGGCGCCTACCAGCAGGTCGGGCAGTTCGGATGGTGGTACGGCTCGGCCGGGTTTCCGGTGACGTATGACTCCTCGCTCTCGGAACTCACCGTGACGGTGACGCCGGACCGCACCGCGTACGCGCCGGGCGTGGACGTGAACCTTGACGTGCACGTCCAGGACGCGGACGGGGACCCGATCGCGGCCGAGGTGAACCTGAACGTGGTGGACGAGGCGTATTACGCGCTGTTTCCGGAATCGGTAGACCCGCTTGGCAGCCTGTACCGCTGGGTGGACGACGGCGTGATCGTCACGGAGGTGACGGTCAGCGCGGATTCCGCGTCCATGGGCGCGGAGAAGGGCGGGGGCGGCGACCGCGCGCTCGGGCGCTCGGTGTTCAAGGACAACGCGGCGTTCGACCTCGTGCGGACGGACGCGAGCGGCAACGGGACGATGACGTTCGCGCTGCCGGACAACATCACGTCCTGGCGCGTCACCGCGCAGGCGCTCGACGCCGACGGCAAGCGCGCGGGCGACACGCTCATCAACGTGGACGCGACGCGCCCGTTCTTCCTAAACCCCGTGATGCGCGATTCCTACCTTGACGCGGACGAGCCGACGATCCTCGTCCGCGCGGCCGGGACGCAGGTTGGGCTCGGGGATACCATCGCGTACAAGGTGGAGGTGCCGGACGCGTCGTTCTCGCAGACGTTCAGCGCCTCGGGCGGGGACACGGTGCGCTTCGCGCTGCCGGACCTCGAGCTTGGCACGCACAACGTCACCGTCACAGGCACCACCGGCGCGCTCGAGGACAAGATCACGCGCGCGGTGACGATCGTCCCGTCGCGGCTCGTCCGGCCGGTGATCACGGAGATTTCCGGCGACATCAATCCGCTCGTGGTCGTGGATGGAGCGGACGACCGGTACACCGAGGTGACGTTCATCGACGGCGCCATCGGCCGCTATTACGGAGAGCTTCAGACGCTCTCCGGATGGTGGGGCGACCGCGCCGACGAATCGCTCGCGCGCACCTACGCCGCCGTCCTCCTGAACGAATATTTCGGCGAGGAAAACGTCGTGCCGGAGTTCTCGGCATCCGCCTATTGGGGCGAGGGCGTGCGCCTGCTCCCGTACGCGGACGGCGACTTCGACCTGACCGCGAAGGTCGCGTTGCTCCGGGACACACCGTTCTCGGAGGACGAGCTCGCCTCGTACTTCTCCTGGAAGCTTGAGAACGAGTTCGACGCCCTGACCCCGCGCGAGCGCGCGATGACCATGGCCGCGCTGGCCTCGCTCGGCGAGCCGGTACTCGCGGAACTGCAGCGCGTCGCGCCGGACCTCGGCGACGACGAGGACGTGCGGCTCTGGGTCGCGCTCGGCCTGCACGGCGCGGGCGACGACGAGGGCGCGCGCAAGATCTACCGCGAGCTCATGGAGGACGCGACCGAGCGCGAGGGATACCTGTTCCTCGACGCCGGCAACGCGGAAACCACCATCGAGCGCACGTCGCTCGCCGCGTCGCTCGCGGGCGCGCTCAACGAGCCACAGCGCGACCAGCTGCACGACTACGCGCTCGCGGCCGCGCCGGGCGACACCACGGTGGTGCTCGAGCGGCTGCTGTACGCGAAGGAAACGCTCCCGAACCTGATCGCGAGCGAGACCGAGTTCTCGTACACCCTGCGCGGGCAGCGCGAGACCGAGACCGTCGGACGCGGCGAAACCGTCACCGTGACCGCCGCGCCGGAAGACCTGTCGCGTTTCGCGCTCGAGGTCAGCCGCGGATCGCTCGTCATCGTCAGCCGGTACGAGACGCCGGTCGTCGACCCGGACGCGCCGGTGGACCCGTCACTCGGAATCACGCGCACGATCTCGACCGACCAGGGCGCGACGGGCACGTTCAACGAGGGCCAACTCGTGAAGGTCGAGCTGAATTACGCGTTGCCGCCGTCGAGCTGCGGCTGGCAGGACGACGAGCGCCAGAGTTACGTCCCGTGCGAGATCTACCAGGTTACGGACGTCCTGCCGTCGGGTCTGTCCGTCGTCTCGGATGTCGGTTTCAGCACGTGGGAAGGGTGCTCACCAGCCCCGTATTCCGTCGTTGACCAGCGCGTGAGCTTCTACGTCTCCCAGGCGTCCTTCCACGGCGCGTGCGACGGAACGCTCCGCTACTACGCGCGCGTCGTGACCCCGGGCACGTATCTCGCCGAGCCGGCGTATATCCGCTCCACGCGAGACCCGGACATGAATAACCACTCCGATGCGGTTACCGTTACCATCAACCCGTAACGCGAGGATCATCACGGCGGCATCCATTGCCGCCGTCTTGGTTTTGGCGGCGGTCATATTCACAGGGACTTTAGTCCCGTCGAGCTCTGAGGCCCCGGACGCCACTAAAGTGGCTGTGAACGGCGAAACGGTCACGACCCGTCCGGTCTTCTCCATCACCGAGATCGAAGGAATCAACGACGTCCTAGACGCCGTCCGCGTGGGGACAACTGCGGACTCTCCCCCTGCCAAGGGGGAGGCAGGAGGGGGTATCGTCCGCGCCGCCGTCCTTCCGCACCACACCATCGCCGGCCCGAAGCTCATGGAGCTCTGGAGCGATATCGAGGCGGGGTCGGACCCGTCCGTGATCGTGGTCATCGGGCCGAACCATGAGAACGCCGGGGAAGGGATGGTGCAGACCACGCACGGGGTGTGGACCTCGCCGTTCGGCGTGGTCGAGACCGACGACGGCCTCGTGGACCGCCTCGTCACGCTTGGCGTCGCCACCGACGAGCCCGACTCGTTCGTGAATGAGCACGCCGTCGGCACGCACGTCCCGTATCTCGCCGACCTCTTCCCGGGCGTCCCCATCGTCCCGGTCATCGCCAAGTCGCCCGCGGGCGCGGACGACGCGCTGTCCCTCGCGCTCGTGCTCCAGCAGCTCCTGCCGGACGACGCGCTCGTCATCTCGAGCATCGACTTTAGCCACTACCTGCCGCAGGACGCCACTGACGCGATGGACGCGGAAACGCTCGCGCATATCGCCGCGCGCCGCTACACGGAGATCGAGCGGCTCCACTCCGACCACCTCGACGCGCCGTTCGCCATGATCGCGTACCTGCTTTGGAACGACCGCAACGGCTACGCGGCCGACCTCGTGTGGCATGAAACCTCGCACCGCCTCCTCGGTGATCCCAACGCCCCCGGCACGAGCTACCTGGTATTTTTTTCCTCAATCACCTCAACAACCTCAACCCCCTCAATCACTCTCTCCTTCGCCGGCGACCTTATGCTCGGCCGCGCCGTCGCCACCGCGCTCGCGCGGACGAGCGTGACGCAGGCGTTCGCTTCCGCGGCCTCCGCGTTCGAGGGGAGCGACCTGGCGTTCGCGAACCTCGAGTCCGTCCTCACGTCGTCGACGCGGGACACGGGGAAGGAAATCTTCTTCAAGGCCGATCCCGCGCGCGTGGACGTGCTCCAATACCTCGGCCTCACGCACGTGTCGGTTGCCAACAACCACGTGGATGATTACGCTTACGCGGGATGGGAGGAATCGGTCGGGCACCTGAACGACGCGGGAATCGCCCCGGTCGGCGACTACTACGGCGACGCGGAACCGGTCGTTGCGACCGCCGACGGCGCGACGGTCGTCTTTCTCGCGTACGACGACACGTATCGGCCGGTGGATACGCAACGGCTCGCGACGGACGTCGCGGCGGCCGACACGTCCGGCGACCGCGTCGTCGTGTCTTTCCACTGGGGCGTTGAGTACCGGCACACGCCGACGCAGCGGCAGCAGGACCTCGCGCACGCGGCCATCGACGCGGGCGCGGATATCGTGGTCGGCCATCATCCGCACGTGCTGCAGGGAATCGAGACGTACGACGACGGGCTGATCCTGTACTCGCTCGGGAACTTCGTGTTCGACCAGATCGGGGAGGACGAGAACGAGTCGGTGGTGGCGAGGGTCGCGTGGAACGAGGGCGGCACGCGCGCGCTCGAGCTCGTCCCCATGCGCATCGTCGGCACCTTCCCGCGCGTCGCGACAGACGAAGAACGACTCGCCACGCTTGGGCGAATCGTCGGGTGGAGCGAGATGGAATTTCCGGAGGGGTTCGCGACGGTCGGAACGTTGGCGTGGTAGGGCTTCAGACGGATACCGTCTCCTCGAACCGCTGGTCGATGGTGATCGGCACGCCCTCGACCGTCCGGTAGGTGGCGCTCTCGCCCGGGCGGGTCACGCGTTCCATGTGGCCCTTGGCGACCATCGTCTTCGTCTTCGCGTCGAGGCGGACCGTGTACATGTCCATCGGAATCTGGCGCACGTCCTCGACCGTCGCGCCCATGGCGCGCAACGTCTGGGCGATTTTCTCGGGAGAAAGACGAAGCCCCGCCGCAACCTTTGCCTTGTATCCGGACAGGGATTCCATCCCGGTCTGTTTTTTGACGAAGTCGGGCGTGTAGTCGTCAAAGTCCGGGTCGCGACCGGTGTCGCCGTACGCCTTCGGCGGCAGGTGCGCGAAGACCGTCTCTTCCTCGGGCGTTCCGTCCGGGCGCTCGCGGTAGAGCACGACGGAGGCGCAGGACGAAAACGCGGGGCTCTCGACGTCGCGCGTGGTGCGGACGATCTGCCGCTCGTAGACGCGGACCGGGTTTTCCGGCTCCTTCGGGTCGCGGTCCTCGAGAAACGCGAACGTGCCGGTCTCCGGCATGGGGGCGATTTCCTCCGAGGGTCGCGCGCCGCCGCTGAGTTCCGCGGCCAGCGCGGCCGCGACGCCGGACTCGCCGTCCGCGATGCGTTTCCAATAGGCGCGGATGTGCTCGACGAGCCGCGCCTTGTGCGCCTCGGGAAGGCCGCCCAGGTATTCGTTCAGGCGCGCGTCCTTCGCCAGCCGCATGAGGTCGTTCGGCGGGACGCCAAGCGCGTCGCCGACGAGTCCGCCGATCCGCGTGAGTTCCGCCCGGCTCGCGTCGTCCGTCGCGCGGAAGTCGATCCCGCGCAGAAGGTCGGAAGACAGCCCGGGAACACGGTCCGCGACGCCGAGCGAAAACATGGCGTCGACGAAGCGCTTGGTCCCGAGCTGTCCGGGCGTCAGGTCGCGTTCGTCCTCCTCCGTCTCGCGCGCGACGACCGTCTTGAGAAAGCGCACGAAACGGACGGTTTCGCCGGAAAACGAAAGGAGGGGGTTTTCACGGGTCGATTCTGGATGTTCGCGCGGTGTTTCCATAGAAGCATGAAAAGCATACTCGTTCGAGCAAAAAGAAAAAAGACCCGTGTGGGTCAGGGGACGGTCGCGCTCAGTTCGGCGTACCTCCGCAGGAACGCGGCACCGTCGGCGCCCCAGTTCTCCGATCGGTCGGCCAGTCCCTCCAGGTCGCCGTTGGCCTCTTCGGGCACGTCGAGCATCAGGACGCGCCAGGCCATGCGGCCCACGTCGGCCATCTGGGACATGTCGAGGTCGAGGTTGGAGCCCTGGGACATGTACAGTCCCAGTTTCTCTTCGAGAAGCCAGCGGTCATCTGTGTCCCACAGACGTGTGGGCCTGAGCATCGGTTGCGTCCTCGAGAGACGCTCCTGCTCCTCGTCCGGCTCCCGGTAGAACCTCAGCAGGAGGTCGATGCGCTTGGCATCTGAGTCGCAGACGCGCATCCCCGCGAGTAGCGCCACGAGGATGTTGCGGCGCACGGCCGCGGTCGCTTCCGATGAACGGTCCATCTCGTTTCCTTCCTCGACCCAGTGGCCAAGTGGCTGAGTATGCGCCGTTTTTTTGATTTCGTCAACCATAGGCATAATAGGTTGACAATCCCCCGAATCCATGCTATTTTGCGCCTCTCCTGCGCGGATTCGGCTTGGTGTCGAGTTCCGCGTCAGGGTGGTTCTCCACAGGAGCAGAAGAGATGAATCGTTACACCCGCGGCCTCCGGGCCGCGTTCCTGGTGATGGTCGGCGTCGCGCTGGCCATCGTCCCGTCGTGGGCGCTCGCCTACGACTGCAACGCGCTCGTCGTGGACGACGCCGGGGCCCTGGGCTCCGGAATCTCCACGGTCGAGGTCGCGGCCCAGAAGCTCGAGAACGCCGGCGCGTACGTGCGCGTCCGGACCGTCACGAACTTCGGCGGCTTCGTCGACGTCGACCGCTACGAGGCCGACTACGAGGCGCACTGCCAGGCCTGGCAGGACATGAACGGCGGCACGAAGAGCAAC
>CAYRYG010000019.1:0-19475 GCA_964428465.1 uncultured Gammaproteobacteria bacterium | reverse complement strand
CAACAAGGACGGGCGCGTGATCAACCCGGGCTTCTTCGCGTATGACCCGGCGTTCCGGGGCGGCGTAAACGTGGCCGCGGGCGACGTGGACGGCGACGGGATCGACGACATCGTGACCGGACCGGGATCGGGCGGCGGGCCGCATGTGCGCGTGTTCGACCGCGACGGCAACATGCGCTCCCAGTTCTTCGCCTTCGACGCGACGGGAACCGACGGCATCGAGATCGCGGCCGCCGACCTCGACGGCGACGGCAAGGCGGAAGTGATCGGGCTCTCAAGCGACGTGTTTACGTTATCGTTTAGATAGGGCGCATGGGGCGCATACGGGCGCATAGGGTTGCGGAGGAGAATTCTCCCATGCGCCCCATGCGCCCCATGCGCCTCCTGCCCCCCAACCCTCTATGACCATCTACGAAGACATCAAGCGCGGCATCGCCTGCGACACCATCCAGGACGCGGGGACGATCCGCGAAAAGGCCGTCTGCCTCGCGGCGCATCCCGGACGGCTTGCGATTTTCCCGCTCATCCGCTGGTTCGAGAAACGTTACCAGGGCAAGTACCGCTTCGCGCGGCTGACCTTCTCCTTCGATCTGATCTTGGTCGGGATCGCCATCGGGCTTGGCATCGTCGCCCTTGCGCTTGCCGTTTACAAACCGTCGACTTTCGCGGACAAAATCGTCTTCCAGGCCGACGTCGCCCCGCACGAGGTCGTTTCCGGCGCCCCGTCCACGCTCGTGATCCGCTACACCAACAACACGGGAGAGGAACTGCGCGACGCGAAGCTGCTGCTGAGCTTCCCCGCCCACTTCCTGCTGCAGGACGTGAAATCGGAATCCGGGCTCGCCCACGGGCGCACGACCGACCTCGGGACGATTCCGGCGGATGGCGTCGGGTCGGTGAAGGTTCGCGGCGTCATGTTCGGCGACGTCGGCGGCGACCAGACGTTCGTGAGCACGCTGACGTTCGTGCACGGCGAGAAGAACGTGCCGGACGCGAAGACGGACACGCACGTGTTCCGTCCCGTCCGCTCGACGCTCGACCTCTCGCTCGCGCTTCCCGACCGCATCGTCGCGTCGCAGCGCATCGAGGGGACCGTGACCTACCGCAACGCGGGCGAGATCGATTTCCCGGAAATTTCCATCGAGCCGGAGTGGCCGGAGGGATTCTCGTTCGTCTCCGCGAACGTCCCGCTCTCAAACGGCGCGTTCCGCCTCCCTGCCATTACCGCCGGATCGGAAGGGACGCTCACGTTCGTCGGCACGCTCGGCGACGTGGCCGGCACCGTGACGTTCCAGTTTTACCCTTCCTTCGTCTTCGGGGACGACCGCTACCGACAGGAAACGCTGACCCACGCGGCCGAGGTCATCCCGCTGCCGCTCCAGGTGTCGCATAGCGTGGACGCGGACACGGTGCGCCCGGGCCAGTCGGTACGCGTGACCGTGACGTACGCGAACATCGGCGACGAGGCCGTGGAGAACGTGCGGGTCGGCGTGGAATCCGCGAGCCCGTTCGCGAAGTCGAAATCCGTGACGGTCTCCGCGAGCCAATACCCGGAGCTTGCGACCGTCGAGCCGGGCGAAACCGGGACGATCGCCATCGACTTCTCGCTGTACGCGTCCATCTCGCAGAGCGCGACGAGCACGTACGAGAACATTCCGTTCACCACGCGCGCGGTCGGCATCTTCGACATGGACGGCACCGAGGGCGCCACGACGCGCGACGGCGAGCTCACGTACGTGATGACCTCGCCGGTGGCGCTCGACTCGTTTGCGCGCTACGCCGCGCCGAGCGGCGACCAGATCGGCCGCGGCCCCCTCCCGCCGTACGCCGGCGAGACGACGAAGTACTGGGTATTCTGGAACTTGCGCGGGACCACCAACGAGCTCACGAACGTGCGCATCGAGGGCGAGCTCGGCGCCAACGTGACGTTCACGGGCCGGCAGACGGTCTCGACGAATAGCGGCGTCACGTTCGACGCCGCGTCGAACGAGATGGTCTGGACGTCGGACTCCGTCTCCCCCACCTTCTCCCCGTCGAGCAAAATCGTGGGCATCGCCTTCGAGCTGGCGCTGACCCCGACCGACGACCAGATCGGCACCGTCCCCACGCTTCTCAAGAACATCCGCGTCACCGGAACCGACGCGGTCACCGGCGCGTTCGTCTCCGCCTCGGGCGCAACCATCACCACCAACCTCCCGAACGACGCGATGGCCGCCGGGAACGCGACCGTGGAATAAAAAATCCCGCGGCGTATGCTACGGGCAGAGCGGGTCGTGCGGCGTGCAGTCGACCACGAGGCGGCCGTCCTTCTGGAAGACGTCCATCTCGATGGCATCGGGACCGACGCGGTGGACGCGGGACCAGATGGCGGCAGCGACCTCCGCGGGATCCGCGAACGGCGTCGTGTCCACCCGGCCCTTGAACAGGTCGGTCTTCATCCCGCCGGGATACACGATGGTGGACTTCCCCACCGTGCCCTCGGCGTGCAGGTTCTGCGCGAACTTGGCCTTCCCCGCCTGCACCATCCCGTAGATGGTCTGGCCGTCGGCGCGGATCTTCTTCGCCGAAGACGAGCAGACCGTCACGAGGTGCAGCGGCCGCAGGTTCTCGACGCGCATCTTCCACGCCTCGTGCAGGAGCTTGATCGGCGCGCGCAGGTGGAGCGTGATCAGGCGCTCGACGCGTTCCCAGTCGTTGCTCGGGAACGGCTCGCGCTCCCAGATGCCGGACACCCAGAGCAAGATGTCACAGTGGGCCGCGGCGATCGCGAAGTCCATCTCCGCCATGTGATCCGCCCCCGGATCGAACACGGTGAGCAGGTCGAGCTCGATCTTGCCCGCGCCTTCCAGCGGGTCGCCGGGCGGGATCTTGTTCACCGAGGGACCGGCGACGATGACGTTGCAGCCGCGCCGCATCGCCTCGAGCGTGAGGTGGCGGCCAAGCCCGCTTGAGCCACCGAGAATCAGGACGTCTGGCATGCTTCCTCCGAATCGAAAGCGACCAGACCATATCCCGGTCGGGTCGCTTTGTCAATCAGCGCCGCATCGCGATGGCGTCCTCGTACGCCTTCATGACACCGGCATAATGATGCTTGATATGGAAGGTCGTTTCCGCGGACAGGCGCGCCGCGCGGGCGAGCTTTAGGCGGAGGTCCTCGTCGTAGGCGAGCCGCATGATCGCCTCGACCCACCCGTGCAGGTCGTTCGGCGCCACCAGCAGCCCGGTGACATGGTCCTCCACCACCTCCGGCATCCCGCCCACGTTGGATCCGATGACGGGCTTGCCCGCGGAGATGGCCTCGAGCGCGGTGAGCGGGAAGTTCTCGTGCACGCGCGACGGGATGAGCACGCACAGCGATCCGCGCAACAGGTCCCACAGCGCCTCACCCGAGCGGAACCCGACGAACTCGATGTTGTCGGAGCCGTGCGCGAGCGCGTGCAGCTTCGCCTCCTCCGGCCCGGTGCCGACGATCTTGAAGCGGATGTCCGGGAGCTGCTTTGCCGCGCGGATCACGGTCTCAACCCCCTTCTCCTCGGACAGCCGGCCGTAGGAGAGCACGTAGCCGTCGTGGTCGAACCGCGCGCGGATCTTTTCCGGGTCCACGCCGTAATGGATGGCGCGGATCTTCTCCTCGGGGAATCCTCCGCCGATCAGCTTGCGCCGCATGTAGTCGGACGGCGTGAGGAACAGGTCCACGCGGTTGCGGTATGACCCGCGGTTGTAATGCAGCTTGAACGCGGCGACCTGCGCGAACGACGCGGCGTAAGAATTCTTATGGAACTTCGACAGGGTTCCCCTCACGATCCCGACGCGCGTGTAATCCGGCCCGCAGCCCTCGGCCCAAATGTTGTACTGCGGGGAAATGAGATGGTGGTCGTGCACGGTCATCACGGTCGGCACGCGCCGCTCGGCGAGCGCGTCGAGGATGGACGGCGAAAGTTGCGTGTAGACGTTGTGCACGTGCGCGATGTCCGGATGCGTCGCGTCGACGAGCTGTCCCATCTTGCGCCGGGCCTCGGTGGAATAAACCATCCGCGCCACCGTCCTCAGCCCGGCCGCGTTTAGCCGAACCCGCTCGGTCTGCACGAACGACGGAAAAAATTCCGCGTACGGCGTTTCCAAGTTGTCCGGATGACGCATCGCGAACGGAACGACCTCGTGCCCCTGCGCGCGCAGCCAATCCGAAAGCTCGAGCATGTAGCGCTCGGCGCCGCCCTTGAGGTAGTAGAATTTATTGGCTTGGATGATGCGCATACAGGCCGCGAGGCTTTAGGCTTTAGGCCGCGAGGGACGATTTACAATCATCACGTGAAGCATCCTCATCACCTCGTCGATCAATCCATCGCATTGTTTGAAATCTAACGATCTTGTTTCAGGCAGTCCTTTCGCGATCTCAATCTGGGTCTCAAGTTCTCCAACGGAAGCAAACGCGATATCCAGATACCTTCGAAATTCACGATCGCCACCTCTCAACTTTCCTTCAGCGATGTTTGAGGGAATTGAAACGGCAGATCGTCTCATCTGCGAAACAAGACCGAACCTTTCAGCATCAGGAAATTTCTGTGTGACCTCATAGACAGCAAATACGAGTGCCATCGCTTTTTGCCAGACGACCAAGTCCTTATAGCTTCGAACCATATCCTCACGGCCTCGCGGCCTTAAGCCTCGCGGCCTTTTTCCCCGAGCACTACCACGAACCCCGCATACAGCCAAAGGTAGAACGCCAGCGTGCGGATCTCGAACGCGGTCGAGAGGAACGCGTTGAAGGCAATTCCGAGCATCGCCGCCGCGGTCCCGATGGCGATCGCGCGCGTATGTCCGTCCGTGCTCGTCCGGTAGACGCGCAGGCATTCGCGCAGGATCGCGACGTACATCCACAGGAAGAAGATGATGCCGAGCGTCCCGGTTTCGCCCCACAGCGAAAACCAGTTGTTGTCGATGATCCCCTCGGTGCCGAACACGCCGAACGGGAGGGCGAGTTGCTCATAGACGGTCGTGTTGCCGAGCGCGGCCACCGCCCCCCCGCCGTACTGTCCCGGGCCGAACCCGAACAGCGGCGACGCCGGGATCACGGTCATCGGGGTCTGCACCATCCAGAACACGCGGCCGAGGCCGTAGTATTCCCCGCGCCAACGCGAGTAGCTGAACGCCTCGTAAAACCGCTCCACCAGCGTCTGGCCTGGCGCCTCGGTGATGAACCGGACGTTCAGGCCGGTGACGCCGAGGTACGCGGTGGCGACGAGGACGAAGGAGACGAACGCGGTGACCACGCGGCGGTCGCGCTTGATCCAGCTGCCGATGAACAGGAACCCGATGAGGAACGCGAACCACGACGCGCGCGAGTACGTGAGAACGAGCGCGGGAAGGCCGAGGAGGAACAGCGGGATCAAATCCGAACGCCACTGAAGTGGCTTTGAATTCCTAGGGACTTTAGTCCCGTCTGGCATCTCGTAAAACAGGCCGACCGCGAGGAGCAGAAAGAAATAAAGGAAGTTGCCAAGGCGGTCGTAGCGGCCGAGGGTCGCAAAGATGCGCGAACCCGGGTCCCAGAACTGCGTGACGCCGCCGGTGAGCGTGATTTCCCCGAACGTGCGCGCCTCCGACGGAAGCAGCAGCGCGTCGAGCGGCCCGCCCACGAACGACTGGGTGAGCCCGATGAGCGCCTCGATGCCCACGACCCCGAGCATGATGCCTGTGAGCCGCTTGATGTACGGACGGTCCGGCTGGAGGTAGACCGCGATGAAGAAGACGAGGACGAACCGGAGAATCTGCCGCGCGCCAAGCACCGCGACGGACGGCTCCACCGCGTTGATGAGCGACGACGCGAGCAGGATGACGAGGAACAGGATGAACGGGAGATCGACGGGCGTGTGGCGGAGGCGCGACGTCCCGTTCAGGATGCGCCACACCACCACCGCGGCGAGCAGGTAGATGAGGATCTCGGAAAAGAACCGCGCGTAGACGTAAATCTCGTCCGGCGTGAACTTGAGGATGACGGACTCGAACGGCAGGTAGACCGCGAGGAAGCCGAGGGTCAGTAGCGGCCGGTACACGGTGACCGCGATCACCCCGGCGAACGCGAGAAGCGCCAGGACGACGAGCGGCGAAACGAAAAACAGCAGGCCGACCAGCACGGTCAAAAGGGCGACGAGCAACCAAACCCGCATATGCGCGCATTGTATCAAAAAAGCGACTAGCAGAGCTAGCCGCAGGTGGCCCCTAGAGGCCGCCGGTGTCCGACGCGGTGCCGGTGTCGGGACAGGCGTCCGAGCCGTCGCAGTCCGCGTCCTCGCCGTCCCCGCACTCGTCGGGGGCTCCGGGGTACACGTCGTTGTCGTTCTCGTCGCAGTCCCCGCCGTCGGCCGCGTAGCCGTCGGGCTGGTCGCAGGCGACCTCGGTCACGGCGTCGTCGCCGTAGCCGTCCTCGTCCTCGTCGAGGTACCAGGTGGCCGCGTCGATGGCGTCGGCCTCGTCGACCGTGCCGTCGCAGTCGTCGTCCGCGCCGTCGCAGGTCTCGCTCGCACCCGGGCTCACGGTGGAGTCCAGGTCGTCGCAGTCGTCGGAGTTGCCCACAAATCCGTCGGGCGGATCCTCGCAGGCGCCGGTCAGCGAGCTCGGATCACCGTAGCCGTCGCCGTCGGCGTCGGCCCAGTAGGTGGTCATGACATCCTCGTCCATGGACCCGTCGCAGTCGTCGTCCGCGAAGTTGCAGGTCTCGGTGGCCGAGGGGTTCACGTCGGCGTTGGCGTCGTCGCAGTCGCCCTCGCACTCGGACAGGCCGTCGCCGTCGACGTCCTCCTCGTCCGCGCCGACCGAGCCATCGCAGTCGTTGTCCGCCCCGTCGCAGCTCTCGCTGTTGCCGGGGAAGTTCGCGGCGTCGGCGTCGTCGCAGTCCGAGTCGTCCGAGACGTAGCCGGTCGGCTGGTCGCAGGCGACCGCGAAGTCGTCCTCGTCGCCGGTGCCGTCGCCGTCCGCGTCCGCGTACCACAGGGTGGCGTCGGCGGCGGTGCTGGGGTCGGTCGAGCCGTCGCAGTCGTCGTCCACCTCGTTGCAGACCTCGGTCGCGCCGGGGTTGACCCCGGAGGCGCCGTCGTCGCAGTCGGTGGCGTCGGCCACGTAGCCCAAGGGGGCCTCGCAGGCGTCGTAGGTCGAGCCCGCGTCGCCGTACCCGTCGCCGTCCGCGTCCCGGTTCCAGGTGGTGACGTCCACGGCGTCGGACTCGTCCGTCACGCCGTCGCAGTCGTCGTCCACGTCGTTGCAGGACTCGGACGCGCCCGGGTAAACCGAGCTCGCGCCGTCGTCGCAGTCGGTGGCGTCGGCCACGTACTGCTCGGGCGCGTCGCAGGCGACCTCGGTGGAAGCCGCGTCGCCGTACCCGTCGCCGTCGGTGTCGGCGTACCAGGTGTCGGCGTCCTCGGCGTCCTCGTCGGTGTCGCCGTCGCAGTCGTCGTCGGCGTCGTTGCACGTCTCGGTGGCGCCGGGGCTGGTCCCCGCGTCGCCGTCGTCGCAGTCGGCGGAGTTGGCCACGTAGCCGTCGAGCTGGTCGCAGGAGAGCGCGGAGTCGCCCGCGTCGCCGTAGCCGTCGCCGTCGAGGTCGGCGTACCAGGCGGGCGCGTCGGTCGCGTCCTCGTCGGTGTCGCCGTCGCAGTCGTCGTCGACGTCGTTGCAGGACTCGACGCCCTCGGGGCTCACGTCGGCGTCCGCGTCGTCGCAGTCGTCCTCGTTGTCCACGAGGGACCCGGAGGCCCCGTCGCAGATCACGTCGATCGCGTCGCCGCTGCCGTAGCCGTCGCCGTCGAGGTCCACGTGCCACTCGTCCGAGACGTTCTCGTCGAACGAGCCGTCGCAGTCGTTGTCCGCGCTGTCGCAGCGCTCGGGCGCGCCGGGGTAGCTGGTGGGGTCCGCGTCGTCGCAGTCCGTGGCGTCGGCCACGTAGCCGTCGGGCTGCTCGCAGGCGTCGGTGACGACCAGCGGATTGCCGTAGCCGTCGACGTCGGCGTCGCGGTACCAGGTGACGGAATCGCAGGGTTCCGCCGTGTCGCCCGAGTCGCCGGTGTCGATCCAGGCCGTGTCCGCGGAGTCGTCGGTGTCCACGACGTCGGTGTCGGTGTCCGGCGCGGGGCCGGTACCGGTGTCCGTCCCGCAGTCGTTGACGCGGGAGCTCGGCGCGCAGTCCTCGCCGTCGGGGATGCCGTCGCCGTCGCGGTCGCCGATGAAGCAGCCGGCCAGGGTGGCCAGCACGAGCAGGTTGATGGCCCGCATGAGGTCCTCCAGAAGCCGCGTTCAGGTCCGCGGCGGGGTTGTGTTGACGTTGATTCGGAAAGATCGTGACCTGATTTCCTTCATATCAGACCGCGAAATTGCCAAGAAATGTACACAAAACGAGGGCTTACGTTACCACGCGAGACGGGAAATGTCAAGGGATTCTACGAATATGCGAATGGGTCCACGAAACCACGAATGGTGCGAATTCCACGAATAGAACGCGGGGCGAATGTCCGAATTCCCGCGAATGCTACGAATTCGTGGCCATTCGCGCGTATTCGACTATTCGTCGGGGCCCTATTCGTAAAATTCGCACCATTCGTGGTTTCGTGGAAACGAAAGACGCTCCCGAGAGGGCGGGAGCGCGGTGAAGCGGCTCTTCCCTGTCGGGAGCGTAGAGTTGGTTGTCCTCCTGCCTGCCTTCGCCGCGCCCCCGTCATCGGGTGGGCGTCCTTCCCGCCGGCCTAGAAGATCAGGCCGAGCGACGAGTCCCACTCGATGGCGATGAGCCAGCTCCAGGAGCCGGTGCTCACGCACATGCCGTCCGGGTCGCCGCTGGTGTAGCAGAGGTTGAGGTTCTGCCACCAGTAGCTGTCCGAGGACTGCGTGAGCGTGAACTCGGTCGAGCAGTCGGACGTGATGTCCGCGAAGCTCACGATGTAGTACCCCTCGGAGTTCACCGAGAAGTCGTCGTCGTTGAGCCCGCAGCTCCCGCCGGTCTCGTACCCCTGGGCGGTGGCGTCGTAGCGGGACGAGGTCGTCCAGCTGTCACCGTCCATGAGGAGGGTCTCGTAGTCCCCGTCCTCGTCGACGTCCACGAAGCACGCGGCGGCCGCGTCCTCGCACTCGGCCTCGTCCTGCGCGACGGCGAGGGCGGAGAGGTCCGACCCGTCGCAGTCCTGGTCGATCCCGTCGTCCGCGATCTCGCTCTCGGCCGGGTTGACCGAGGCGTCGCCGTCGTCGCAGTCGCCGCTCTGGACGGCGTACCCGCACGGGACCGTGCTGCCCGACGTGCTGCCGCCGTCGCCGTAGCCGTCGCCGTCGGCGTCGAACCAGTACATCCGCAGGCTGCTCTCGGAGTACTCCGAGTCCACGACGCCGTTGCAGTCCTGGTCGATCCCGTCGCTGCACACCTCGCGCTCGCCCGGGTTGACCGAGGCGTCGGAGTCGTCGCAGTCGGTGGACTCGCCGTAGCCGTCGCCGTCCGCGTCGGTCTCCGTCACCAGGTCGCTGCCGGAGCAGTCCTGGTCGATCCCGTCGTTCGCGGTCTCGATGGCGGCGGGGCTGATGTCCTCGTCGCCGTCGTCGCAGTCGCTGCCGCCGGAGGCCTCGCTGCAGTAGCCGTCGCTGTCGGCGTCGGTGCAGCCGGAGCCGCTGTCGGTCTCCTCGGGCTCGGCGGTGTCGACCGGCTCGGCGGTGTCGACCGGCTCGGCGGTGTCGACCGGGGTGGTCTCGACCGTGCCGTCGCAGTCCTCGTCCACGGCGTTATCGACGATCTCGGTCGCGCCGGGGTTGACCGCCGCGGCGTAGTCGTCGCAGTCGTCGTCGTTGTCGACGCCGACGCCCGTGTTGCCGCAGCCGCTGCCCGCGAAGTTGTCCGCGTCGCCGTACCCGTCGCCGTCCACGTCGTACCAGTAGTCGGTGCGCTGGTTGACGGCCGGGTCGTGGTCGTCGCAGTCCTCGAGGCCGAGGCAGTAGCCGTCGGCGTCCTCGTCCACGCACAGGTCACCGGTGTCCGCGGGCTCGCCGGAGTCGGTGTCGACCGAGCCGGTGTCGTCCTCGGAGCCGGTGTCCTCGACGGAACCGGTGTCGTCGGCCGGGGCCGCGGTGTCGTCCTCGGAGCCGGTGTCGGTCTCCTCGGGCTCGCCGCTGTCGTCGGTCTCGGTCACGCCGGTGTCGTCCGCGGGGGACGTCGCGGTGTCGGCGACGCCTTCGCCGGAGGTGGGCTCCTCGCCCATGTAGGACGGCGCGCAGGCCGTCAGGAGGGCCAGCAGGCCCGTCGTCACGATGCTCTTCATCTGATACCTCGTTGCTGGAATTGCCCCGCAGGGCTTGGAACCGGCCCTTGCGGGAAGCCGGAGTGACCGCACAATCGCGGCCGGAGAATGGTCTGGAAACAAGCAGTTCCAAGCCACTATTCGGCGCAATTGTGAAGGGGGTAGAATACCACAAAAATGCGATTTTGTCAAGGTATCTTAGGTGTCTACGAAAAACGAATGAGATGCGAAACTACGAAAAAAACGCGGACGAATTTACGAATCTACAACGAAATATACGAACGTTCGTATTTTCGCATTCGATTCGTAAATTCGCCCTGCGTTTCTTCGTGGAATTCGGCGTGATTCGCCATTTCGTAGCCCATTCGTAGCCCAAAACGAAAGACGCTCCCGAGAGGGTGAGAGCGCGGTGAAGCGTTCATCCCTGTCGGGAGCGAGAGTGGTTGTCCTCATCGTCTGCTTGCACCGCGCGTCCCACCATCAGGAACGCCTTCCGCCCGGCCGAGCTAGAACTCGGACCAGGCCGACGAGCCGCACTCGTCGTCGACGCCGTCCCCGTCGTTGTCCCAGCAGAAGGTGACCGTCGACACCCCGTAGGTGCTGTCGAAGTAGGTCACGCCCGTGGGCCCGGTCAGGTGGGCCTCGGACTCGGAGGTGCCGTAGGCGAGCCAGTTGGTGCAGCTCGCGTCGGCCTCGTCCTCCGTCTCGACGGTGCAGTAGGTGGCGTTCCACCGCAGCGCCTCGATGATGCCCGGGTTGAACCCGAGCTCGACGCCGTTCGTCCAGGCGTAGCGCCCGGTCCACTGCCACTCGCCGTAGCCCGCGGCCACCTCGGTGACGAACTCGGCGTGGACGAACATGGTCGCCACCTGCGCGCCGCCGGGGGTGCCGACCGTCAGGGACAGGTCGTACTCGGGCGCCGTCCCGGTGTCGGCGTCGGCGTCGGTGTCCGAGTCGGCGTCGGCGTCCGTGTCGGCGTCCGTGTCCGCGTCGGTGTCGGCGTCGGCCTCGGGGGCCGTGTCGTGGACCGCGGTGTCGCCGCCGGTGGTCACGTAGCTGGGGCCGCAGCCCGTCAGCATGAGGAAGGCGGCCGCGAGGGTCGCCACGAGGATGCGCAACTGCGCCATGGTCTTCTCCGTTTTCGAGGGATGCCCCGCAGGGCGTGAGCCGGCCCTTTGCGGGGGTGCCGGTGTCCTGCCAACGCGGAAATGCGTCGGACAGGAGGAGTTTGTATGCGAGACGGGACTAAAGTCCCTGGGAATTCAAGAAATTCAAAGCCACTTTAGTGGCGTCTCGTGCTCAAACTTCTCCTGTCCGAAATGCAAGCAGATTGTAAGGAACGTTGAACTATACCAGATTTACCCAATTTTGTCAATGGGGGTTACTAGACGGTTTTGTCGGTTTCTGACAATTGAAAAAGCCCTGGTGTTGAAACCAGAGCCCGTGTGAGAGGCGCCCCGCCCGTCCATGCCTTTTGAGCACTTCAGGGCGGGACGCTGTCCCACGGTTCGCGCTGTTCAGCGCAGGGGGCCGCGACCGCCGGCGATCCCGCAGGTGCCGTAGAAGGCCGGCCCGGTGTCCCAGACGTCGTTGGTGCCGAAGCGCTCGACCACCCCGGTCACCCCGCAGTGGATCCCCACCCGGGTGTTCCCGTTCTCGAGCGGGATGAGGTAGCTGAACTTCATCCCCGCGCCGCCGCCCCATCCGCTCACCGTCGAGTCGAGGGGGTTGCCCATCGCCTCGCCGACCAGCAGGAGCTGGGGGCCGATCGCGAGCGACCCGTCGCCGACGACCCACTGGTGGCCGAAGGCGGCGGAGCCGACCGTGACCGGGAGCTCGACGTCGCCGCTCGCCTCGGAGCCCTGGCCGAAGCCGAGGTCGAGGTAGAGGACGTGGCCGAACCACGCCGACCCGATGGTGACGCTGCCCACCACGCCGCCGGCCGTGCCCGAGCGGACCATGGGCCCGTTCTCGTACTCGTAGAGGCCGCGGCCGGCCAGGACGAACCCGGACAGCCCGCCCTCGAGCACGATGCCGGAGCTCTCCTCGACCTCGAGGCGGCCCTCGACGGCGCCCATGCGGCTCTTGAGCGAGACGATGGAGGACTCGGCCTTGCCGATGCGTTCCTCCAGCGCCGTCTTCGCCGCCGCGAGCTGCGCGCGGGTCTCGGCGTCGGCCGCGACCATGGCCGCCTCGAGCTCGGCGAGCTCGAGGTAGAGGCCGGTGGGCGCCACCGCCTCGATGGCGGGGGTGTCGGCGGTCGCGGGGACCGCCGACGTGCCGGGGGTGCCGAGCGTCGCGGCGAGCGCGTCCGCCTTCGCGGTGGCGCTGCGCGCGACGCCCAGGGCGGCGCGGTCGGCGGGGGTGATGTACCCGACGCCGTTGCGGCCGCGCTGGTAGGTCAGCCCGTCGCCGAGCTCGATGCAGGTCGGGACCTTCGACGAGGGCTTGTCCCAGCCCCAGACGCCGACGGAGTCGTCGTTGACGAAGCCGCCGCCGGTGAGGCACCGGTCGAGCTCGGCGCCGAAGGTCTCCTCGACCGCGTCGGCCGCGGCGACCGCCTTGGGCGAGGCCACGTCCTTCGGGTCGGCCTTCTTCGCGGCGATCTCGCGGGCGGCCGCGATGGCCTCGTCCCGCTCGTCGTCGTCGCCGGTGCCGTTGCAGTCGCTGTCCTTCGCGTCGCCGAGGACCAGCCGCGCCTTGGGGTAGACCCGGGCGTCGGCGTCGTCGCAGTCGGCCTCCGCGGGGGTGGTCGACGCGCCGGGCTCGGTGAAGAACCCGTCGACGTCGACGTCGACGCAGAGGTCGGTCCCGGACGTCCCGCAGGTGGAGGGGAGGTCGGCCGCGAAGGCGGCGGGGGTGCCCATGAGGGCGAGGATGAGCAGGGTGCTCAACATGTGTACTCCTGAGGTTGGGTCAGTCGTCGGACAACCCGGCATTCGCCGGGGGCGCAGCTGCGAGGACCATCCCCCGCCGCCACTTCCCCCGGATTCCGGGGTTACCTTTTGAACCGTGGGTTGGAATGTGCATTCCAAGTCCACGGGCAGGGGGAAAAGCGCAAGGCCGCGAGGCCTGAGGCCGTGAGGCCGCGAGGAAATCCCTCTTGGCCTAATGCCTAAAGCCTAAATGCCTTTCGTCTTTTCTTCTGCCCATGGGCTCGAGTGGTCTGATATCACGTCCGGGCATAAGGAGGAGGTATGCCTGGCAGACATCAGACCGCTTGAGACCACGGATTGGCGCGGTTTCAGCTGTTTAATGAAGGTCGCAGAATATCACAAATACACGAAATTGTCAAGGGGAGTTACTGGGGCGGCGGCAAGGGCGAAAGGGGTGAAAAGGGCGAAAGGGTAGTAATTTCCACAAAATAACGAAAACACCCGCTTTGAGAGCTAGGCCTTGCATTCGCAACAAGGAGGAGTCATTGCGACGCTGGTCCTAGCCCTCGAAACGGGCGTTTGGTGGCTCTAGGGTAACAAGGGGAGAAAAGGGCGTCAAGGGAAATAATGGCGAAAGGGGCGAAAGGGGCGAAAAGGTTAGGGGTTTCTGGAGGCGGTGCTTTGCGTGAACCGATACAGCAAATAACCTACTTTTCCAAGCTGTTTATCGATCTCATCAAACCGAGGACCCGAAAGATAACCGAGGTCGCGTGATAGCTCTAACAAATAGCTGCACTCATTCAAGGAGCCGTGACTAATGTCGAGAAACCGACAGCAATCCTTTCGTGATTTCTTTGCGTGTCCCTCGACGATGTTCGTCGGAATGGAAACTGCCGCCCGCCGCAACTGCGAGATGAGGCCATACAGCTCATGCTTGGGAAAGTCCTCCGTAACTCGATAAACATCGAGAACAAACCGATGGGCTTCGCACCAAACCACCAACTCTTTATATCCCCTAACCATACCCTTTCACCCTTTTCGCCACTTTCGCCATCCCAGCCCTAATCCTCGTGCACAAACTGGTGTCTTCGGCGGATTTTCTCGTACTGGAGCATCACGAAGGCGATCCCGACCAGTCCGCCCAGGACCAGCCCGGAAACGGCGTTGGCCGGGATGTTGGGCTTCACGGGCCAGCGGGAGTTGAGCGGGGCGTCGATGAGCTTCACGTCCACGTTGCTCCCAGAGGTGTACTCGCTTGCCTTTTCCGTCAGCACGAAGGCGACGGCCCGGGCCAGCTGTTCGGCCTGGGTGACGTCCTGGTGGTAGGCCGTGATGGTGAGAAGGCCGGAGCCGCGCGACACGGTGGCGTCCACGGTGCGCTCCCATTCGCGGCGGCGCTTGGAGTCCTGTTCCGGGAAGTAGTCGCCGTCGATGGAGAACCCGGCGTTGATCACCTCGTCGAAGAACGTGGTGGTGTACACGATCGTCGACAGGTTCTCGGCGATGCGCTCCTCGGAGCGGCTCGCGGTGTACGCGTCCACGGCGGTCCCGATGTCCTGCAGCACCAGCAGGCGGACGGTGGACGAGTACTTGAGCGGCTGGACGAACGAGACGATCAGCGCGAGCACGAGGCCGAGCATGCCGAACGCGCCGATGGTCTTCCACCGCTCAAAGAGGACGGACGTGTAGTTGGGAGAGGCCATAGTGCTTGCAAGTATATCACGTATGAGGGGTGCGCTAGGAAACAGGGCGCGAACTTTAGGGGTCAGGAAATTTTCCCTGTTCCCTTTCGTCGTCAGCCCTGCTCCCTACAAAGTCCCAAGAACAACTTTCACCTCGCGCTCGCCGGCCTCGGAGATGACGCGCAGGGTGAGCATGTCGCCGGGGGCGTGGGTGACCACGAGCTCGTCGAGCGAGCGGTGCGCGTCGACCGGCGTGCCGTCCACGGACACGATGACGTCGCCGGCGGCGAGACCGGCCGCGGCCGCGGCGCTTCCCTTCCTCACGGACGACGCGCCGGATAGGAGCGCGCCCTGGGTCAGCCCGAGCGTCTCATCTTCCGAAAGCCCGAGGCCGCGCGAGAGATCGATGGCCGCGACGCCGAGCGACGGGCGCACGACCTTCCCTTCGCGCAGGATGGCATTGAACACGGAAAGCACCCCGTCGGTCGGGATCACGACGGTAAATCCGGAACCGCCGCCCGTGACCAGGCCCACCAGCTCGCCGCGGACGTCGACCACCGGCGATCCGGCGAACTCGCCGAGCAGCGCGTCGGCGACATAGGCGCGCCGCGCGGGAACGTCGGACGAAAGCGCGCCGGTTCCCCACCGGGACTCCGACACGGTTTCCACGAAGAGCGAGGCGGACGAGGGGGCGGCGAACACCTGGTCGCCCGGGGCGAGATCGAATCCCGACCCGAACGCGAACACGGGAAGGTTCGAGGCGTCCACCTTCACGAAGACGACGCCGGTGGTCGCGTCCGAGACCGTCCGCTCAACCGCGTAGGCCTTCCCCCCGACGACGACGTTCGCCGCGGCGACGGAATACGACGCGGACGGAACCGTCACGAGCCAGCCGTCGGACGTGAGGACGGCGCCGGACGCGAACGCGCGCGCGTACGAGCCGGCGGGATAAAACGAGGCGACGCCCGGCAGAACCGAGTCCGTCACCTCCCGCACGGCGTCGGCGTACGTCTGCGGGGAGGAACGCGGCAGTTCCTCGGAGAGACGGTCCGGCGAGGTCAGCTGCCCGAGGGTGAGCGCATAATCGGAAAGGTAGCTCGAGGTAAGCGCCGTCCCGAGCACGCCCGCGCCGAAGCCGAGCAGGATGGAGATAGTAACCGTGCGGATGGTTAGTTTCCAGGTAGATTGCATAGGATACTGGATACTGGATACTGGATACTGGATACTGGCAACGAGCTGCCAATATCTACTATCCAATATCTATTATCTTTTTTACGTCCACTGCGAGGTGCCAAGGATGGCCGCGAGCATGAGCGCGCTCGTCACGGCATAGCGCCGGACGATGGACGGCGACAACTTCTCAACAAAATGCGCCCGGGTCAAGCCGAGGAACAGATAGGCGGTGAGCGCGATGAGGGCGGCGTTGGTGTAAAAACCGGTGGGAAGATACGTGACGGTCATGAAGATTTCCGTCACGAGCAGCGCGCCGCAGAGCGCGTAGAGCCGCGCCTGCCGGGTGTCCACCTTGCTCGCCCAGAGCGTCCCGAAGATGACGAACAGCGACACGGCGAAAAACAACGCGGTCAGCAGCCACAGCGGCGCGAACGCGGTGAGAAACACGCGCGTCCCGAACGCGGCCACGCTCACGAAGAACACGCTCGCCACGTTCATGACGAGCGACATGTGCTCGATGGCGTACGTCTCGTAATTGACCGGCACGTGGACGTAGGAAAAGACGTGCTCCGCGAAAAAGAAGACGAAGAGGGACACGAACACCGCGAGCGCGACCTGCGCCATGGACCGTTCGAGGAACAGCAACAGCCCGTAGCTGGTCAGCAGGAACAGGAACGGCGTGCCGAACAGCATCCAGAACTGGAACGACCGCGGGGCGAACCCGACCAGGCGGGCGTAGAGCGCGCCGACGATGAGCAGCACGGTCCCCATCACCGCGAACGGGTGAACCCGCAATGCCAAGAGCGCGACGAACCCGAGGGCCGTGGCGATGCCGATGCAAAACGGGGTGATGCGGTGCAGGAGGATCATGGCATTTCAATGCGGACGACCAGGGTTCCCTCTTCCTCGCGGATGGACGTGACGACGACGGATCCCTCGAGCTCGCGGACGGCCGTGTCGAGAAGCCCGCCGAGCGCCGGGTTCACGAGGCCGTCGCGCAGCAGAACGCCCATCTTCCAGGAACCGACGAAGACCTCTTCCGCCGTCGCCTTCGGCGCGCCGTCCTCGACCGTCAGGCGCAGGAGAACCTTGATCGCCGTATGCGCCGCAGTATCGCGCACCGGGAGGAACAATTCAATGCCGGAGTCCCCGAGCACCGCCACCTGCGCGCCGTCGGGATCCAGGAAGCTCTGGCCGCTCGTCTCGAGCGCGTCGCGCAGCTCGGTGGTGAGCGTTGCCTCGGAAATGGACAGGGAGGACGAGAGCGCCTGCTGCTGCACCACGGTCTCGAACGGGACCCCTTCCCCGACGACGCGCGTCGGGACGGGGACGTCGTACGCCCAGCGGGAAAGGACCGGCACGCTCACGAGCCCGGTGGCGGCGAGCGTCCACAGGGACCAGGAGACGAGGGCGACAAGGGTAACAAGGGCGACAAGGGAGACCCAGAATTTCCAGCCGTGACGGCGGCCCGTTTTGACGGCCCCCATGATCTCGCCCTTCATCTCTTTCATTTCCTCCATCACCGGCTGATTCTTTTCGATGCGGGACATAGGTCTACTCGGCGAGCCACGGGTAGTCGCCGACGAGCCGCATCAATTTCGCGTATCCGCTCTCGAGCGCGCCTTCCTCCCCGCGCAGACCGTCGCGCATCAGGGTCAGCGACACCGCCAGCCCAAAATGCACGTCCCGGTACGACGCCGGAATCGTGAGCCGCGTGAGAGCGGCCATCGCGTCCTCGGCCGCCACGAGCTTGGCGACGTCCGAGTCCGCGGACTGGTACGCCGCGAGGAACGGCGCGATCACCGCGCGCGAATCCGCGCGGTAGTCGGATTCCGTCACCGCCGGGACGGATTCCCCCGATCCCGGGGTCGGGACGGAACGGGTGAGCGTCACGAACATGAGCGCGCCGAGCCCGATGGTGAGGAGCGCGATGACGAACGGGTAGAAGGACGTGCGGTGATGGATGAACATAATTATCGTTTAGTTCCGGTACGGAACAGGTCTTCAAGGATGACGGCTCCCATGGTGGCCACGGGGATGGACAGGACCGCGCCGATCAGTCCGCCCACCTTCACGCCGACGAGCAGCGCGACGATGGAGACGATCGGGTTGAGCCCCGTGACCTTCTGCATGATCTTCGGGACGAGCAGGTTGTTCTCGAGCTGCTGGATGACCAGGTACAGCGCGATGACCGCGAACCCGATGACGGGCGAATGGGCGAACCCGACGATGGCCGCGGGGATGAGCGACAGCGTGGGGCCGATGTACGGGACGATCTCGAGGAGCCCCGCGATCACCGCGAGCAGCAGCGCGTATTTCACGCCGAGCGCGAGCAACCCGACGTACACCGCGGCGCCGACGATGACCCCGAGCACGATCTGCCCGCGCAGCCACGCGCCGATCTTCGACTGCATCTTGGTGAGCAGCTGCGTGAGATACGGCTGGTACTCGATCGGCGCGAAGTTCTTGAACACCTTGCGCGCGCTCTCCTCCTCCACCACCACGTAGAACGCGAGCACGAGCACGACGAACAGCGCCGCGATGCCGCCGACGAACCCGCGCACCTGCGTGAACACCGTGGACACCGAGGACGTCTCGCCGCGGAGGAACGAGAGCAGCACCTCCTTCGCCACCTCGAACATGGTCTGCGTGTTCACGAACAGCTCCTGCAGCGCGAGACCCAGCGACGTGGCGCCGAACAGCTGGATGAACTGCTCGGCGACGACCGGCACGAGCAGCACGGCGATCGCGCTCGTCACCATGGCGAGCAGCACGTACACGATGATGACCGACAGCGCGCGCGGCACATGGCGCTTCTGGAACCAGTCCGCGAACGGGGCGATGAGCGCGGCGAGCAGCACGGCCGCGATGAGCATGGCGACGATGTCGCGGATGTACCAGAGAAACCACAGCCCGAGCACGATCAACACGACCTTCACGAAGGTCATCGAGGAGACGTTGATCGTGTGCGGGGCCGCTTCCATAGTTCGACAAGCTCACTACAGGTAACGAGGGACAGTATAACACAAAAACGCCCCGGATGTCCGGGGCGTTTTTGACAGTCGAGATCAAGAATGGTCGGGAGACACTGGTTACGAGCGGTCGCAGACCATGAGCGGTCGGATTTCTCCAATCTCAGGCCCTTCGACTTCGCTCAGGTGCAGGCGGTCGAAGACCATGAGCGGTTGGATTTCTCCGATCGCCGGCCCTTCGACTACGCTCAGGTGCAGGCGGTCGAAGACCATGAGCGGTTGGATTTCTCCGATCGCCGGCCCTTCGACTACGCTCAGGGCATTCGACTACCGTTGTGTAACCACAACGGTAGTCGAATGGTGGAGCTGATGGGAATTGAACCCATGTGTAAGAACGATCGACCGAACGGCGCTACAAGCTTAGTCCCGCCTGGGTACGGCTCGGTGGTGTGGGCGGGACGGAACCCACCGAGACGTGTCGGCCTGCCTCTTAAGCCGCGCGCGACCGGC
>CAYRYG010000018.1:0-19720 GCA_964428465.1 uncultured Gammaproteobacteria bacterium | reverse complement strand
TCGAGTCGGTATGATAAAATCGAGACGCCACTAAAGTGGCTTTGAATTCATAGGGGCTTTAGTCCCGTCAGAGATATGTTCAGCAAAATCAAGGCCATCAAGGATCTCCGCGACCAGGCCAAGCAGATGCAGAATGCCATGGACGAGATTACCGCCGAAGGGTCCGCCGGGTGGGGCAAGGTGAAGGTCGTCATGAACGGCAACCAGAAGATCCTCTCCATCGACATCGCGGACGAGCTGATGTCCGACAAGGCCAAGCTGGTCGAGACGCTCATCGAGGCGCACGCCGACGCGGTCAAGAACCTCCAGAAGGAAATGGCCGCCAAGATGAAGGACATGGGCGGGATCCAGGAGATGATGAAGAACCTAGGGATGTAGTGTGCGACGGTTCCCAGAACCAATCCAAAATTGCGTCGCCGCGTTCGCGCGACTGCCGGGCGTGGGGCCGAAAACGGCCCTGCGCTTTGTCTATTATCTTTTGAAGCTGCCGCGCCACGACCTCGACGTCATGGCGCGCTCGATCGTGACGCTCGCGGAGCGCATCAAGGCGTGCGAGAGCTGCTTCACGTACTGCGAGACGCCCATGTGTGACATTTGCCGCGACGAGAAGCGCGACACGAGCATCATTTGCGTGGTGGAGGAACCGCGCGACATTTCCACGCTTGAGACCACCGACGCGTACCGCGGGCGTTATCACGTGCTCGGCGGGGTGCTGAACCCCATCGACGGGATGACGCCGGACGTGCTGCGCGTGCGCGAGCTCGTCGAGCGGGTTCGCGACAACGAGTCGATCCGCGAGGTGATCCTCGCGCTCTCCCCCACCCTCCAGGGCGAAAGCACCATGATGTACCTTTCCAAGCAGCTCGCCCCGTTCGGACGCAAGGTCACCCGCCTCGCGCGCGGCCTCCCGATCGGCGCGTCCTTGGAATACGCGGACGAAATCACGCTCGGCGACGCGCTCAAGGGACGGCGTGACGCATAACGTGATAGGCGGGGTCCCCGCACCCCGCCGCGAAAAAAAAGAAGAGGCATTGAAGCCTCAGTTGGCGGGGGCGCCGACGAGCTTGCGGACGGTCGCCGCGAGCACGCGCTCGAGCAACGCCTTGCGCAGCAGGGCGTCGCAGTAGTCGCGCACCACGGCGTGCTGCCCGAGGAACGCCCGCATGAACTCCTCGCCGGGCTGGTCGAGCGCGCCGGCCATGTACATCTCGACCGAGGCGACGTCGCAGTTCGACGGGAACCTGGTCTCCAGGCTCTTGATCTTCCCGTCGAGCGCCTCGATGCGGCCGCGCAGGCGCCTCACCTCGGGGTTGCCGTTGATGACCCAGGCGTGCGCCTGGAACACCGCCTGGCCAGGGCCTTGTCCTTGTCGTTCCATCCCTCTTCTCCTTGAGTCGGGTGGCGATCATCATAGTCGAAAAACCGCCGGATGTCAATCCGGCGGCTGTTCGAGAATCCGATTTCCTAAGTTCCTTACTGTTTTGCGAGTTCCTCGGACGTCTTTACCGCCAATTCCTGATACCACCCGTCCTTCGTTTGGTACGTCCTTCCGGAATGACTTCCCAGGATTCCGAAGAGCTGTTTCGTAATCCCCGAGTGTTTCGCGTCAAGGACGTCCTCTTCCTTCCACGTCTCGCTCTCATTCTCCGGTTCCTCGTAAAATCCGGCCTCAAGCATGATCGACCGCTGCTGGTACGGAAGGGCGAGCAATTCACGGACGGATTCCGCGTGCTGCTTGTCGATTGGCAAGACGAGGTCGTTGTCATCCTGGGATTCGGAAGCGTCGAAGCGATACTGCTTCAAAAACAGAAACGACTCGCCCGGATTCATCTGCGCGTACTTCAGGTCGTCGGCGCTCACCCACGCGTTCTCCTTCGCGGCCGCGGCCAGACGATCGCTGAGATAGGCAACCGTGTCCTGATACTTCTCCACGAGGCGTTCTCCTTCCGTCATTTGTTCCCGCCTTTTCTGATCCTCAGCCGCTCGTTGTGCGGCACGTTCCGTTTCCTTCCCCTTAGCCGCTTGTGACCTCAGCTCCTCGGAACGCTCGAACATCCTGGAGAAAAATGATCCTTCCGGCATATGCGTAGTCGTAAATATTTGACGATATCACTGTCTTCCTTTCGCCTATGGAAGTCAACGAGGTTATCCACATGTGACCACCCGCCTCGCTTCCCCTAAACCGAGGATTTTTCTTTTGGCTTCAGCACGAAAAATCCATGGCGAACCTTCCCCGGCCTTACCTCGTGCTGCCGGACGACCTCGAATCCGTGTCGGTCGAAATACCCCACCCAGTCGGTCGTGCCGCGGTAGTTGTGCGGTCCTTCCGCAAGTTCGAGGTTAATCAGCCGGTCCGCCCGTTCCGTCACCGCCCGCTCCGAGTCATTCTCCACGATATCCTCCGCGACGAACACGCGGCCGTCGGGCTTGAGAACGCGACGCAACTCGGACATCATGCCATCATGACCGCCTTCCTCTACGTGATGCAGGACGAAAAACAATGTCAGTCCGTCGACGGACGCGTCCGGAATCCCCTGAAGGTCCTCGCCGCGCACCGATTCGTGCAGATAGGTCGCGTCCGCCCCGAGCTCCTTCAGCCGTGCCTCGACCGGCGGGGCGTAATGGTCGTGCGGATCAAGTCCGATGAGCTTCGCGGACGGAATCAGCCGCTCCGTTTCCTCCATCTCATGCCCCTTCCCGGCGCCGATGAACACGACGGTCGGTCCCTTCGTCTCCGATCCTTCGAAGCGGACCTTCGGCAGGAGTTCCCGAACGACCTCCGCTTCCTCAAGCATCCATTTCGCCCGCTGCCGTAGCCACTCGTCAACCTTCCATCGCGTGGTCTCCCGCATCAGACGCGCGCCGAAATCATGCCGTTTGGATTCACCCATATGCGTGTAGGGTACCAGAGCGAAAACCTCCGCGCTAGGCGGAGGTTTTTTCTTGAAGTTCGAAGATCTTCTGCTGCAACTCGGCGAGCGCCAACTGGCCCGCGAGGTTCATTCCCTCGAGCGACTTCTGGAGCGCGGCCTCCGCGGAAGCCACCGCGCGCTGGTGCGTGCCGAGCGCGTCGGCCATCTTCAGTTCTACCGCCGCCTTTTCCATCGCGGCGAGCGCGACCACCCGCTCGCGCACCTGCGCGAACGACGTCGGCTGGTACGGCGGCGCGGCGTACTTCAGGCTGCCGCCCAGGTTGATCCGAACCCAGTCCGTCAGCTCCTTGGCCGTCTGGACGCCCGGAACCAGATTGCCCGCCCAGTCCTTCACCTTCGCCGCCGCGTCGTCGCGCATCCACGGAAGGTCCTTGGCGCTCTGCCGCAGATCCGCCACGAACGCTTCCATCTTCGCCGCGGCCTCCTCGACGGCCTTCAGGGCGACATCCGCCTCGGGAAACCGCTCCCCGCGTTCCTTCACCGCCTCCTCCCTGTCCAACCGGGCCTGTTCCGCGCCGTCCTTGTCTTCTGGCATAGGATCTTTGGTTATCGAGTCGCCCAAAGCGACCAGAACGAAAATCTCCGCGCTAGGCGGAGATTTTTTCGATCTTGAGCTTGGTGAACGGCTGGCGGTGGCCGACGTGGCGGCGGTAGCGCACCTTCGGCTTGTACTTGACGACCAGCACCTTGTCGGCGCGGCCGTGCTCGACGACCGTCGCGGAAACCACCGCGCCGGAAACCGTCGGGGCGCCGACCTTCACGTTCTTCCCCTCGTCATCCGCGACGAGGAGCGCGTCGAAGGCGATCGCCTTGCCCGCCTCGGTCTCGAGAAGCTCGACCTTGAGCTCCTGGCCCTCGCGGACGATGTACTGCTTGCCGCCGGTCTTAATGACTGCGAACATATCGTTGAAGCTAGTATGTAGCTTGCGCTCGCGGCTTCCCGGTCCCGAACGGGTGGTATTGCCTGCGATCTAAGGAATTACGTGGGTAGAGTACATGGAGACGCGTGGAACGTCAAGGGGGCGCAGACCCCTCCTAACCTCCCCTCACAGAGGGGAGGAAACGCGGTTACCGCCAAGTTTCCCCTCCTCTGTGAGGAGGGGTTAGGGGAGGTCTATGTCGAGCACGTCTCCAACCTCCAGCCCATGGGCCGCAGCAAACCCCGCATTTGCCTCCAAAACGCGGTCAACCTCTGTTTCAGACAAATAAACCGGTAGGCTCCCGGCTCTTAGAGCCGGGACGGGGACGTCGGATTCGATGCTGACGACCGTTTCTCCCGAGATCCAGATGATGTCGATGGGAAAGTCCATGTCCTTCATCCAGAAGGACGCCAGGACGGGCTCGTCGAGCAGGAAGAGCATCCCGCGGTCCGGACCCAGGGACGCGTGGTCGGACAACCCGGTTCGGCGCTCCTCGGGGGAATCCGCGATCTCCGCCCACACGGCCGTCCCGTCCGGCAGGGTGACGAGGGCCAACGGCTCGATCGACGAGAATCGAATCGAGACGAAGATCGCCAGCGCGGTGGCGAGCGCCCCGACGACCCAAACCAGCACGGGGATCCTCATACCCGCTTCTCCTGCTTCGACAGCACGATGGCGACCACGACCATGAGCGCCACGAGCGCGGCGAGCGCGATGACCTTCTGCTTGCTCTGGAGGAACAGCGTCGAGAGCCCGAACGCGGTCGCGACGAGATAGTACGCGACGACGATCTGCCGCTGGCTCCACCCGCGGTCAAGCAGCCGGTGGTGCAGGTGCTTGCGGTCGGCCTTGAAAACCTGCCGGACGCCGCCGACGCGGAAGCGACGAATGATGATCCACGCCACGTCCATCATCGGGATGGCGATGACGAGCAGCGCGGTGGCGAGCTTTCCTCCGGAAATCACCGCGAGCATCCCGAGCGCGAACCCGACGAACGTGCTCCCGCCCTCGCCGAGGAAGATCGCCGCGGGGTTGAAATTGAAGACGAGGAACCCGAGCATGGCGCCGAGGCAGATGGCCGCGAGCGTGGCCACGTCCGGCTGGAAATACGCCGCGCTCAGCGCCAGGCACATCACCATGAGCGCGCCGATCGCGCTTACCCCGGTCGCGAGCCCGTCGAGCCCGTCGAGAAACTTGGTCGTGTACATCACGACGAGCAGCCACACGAACACCAGGACGTCCGACTGCCACGGGGCGAGATAGATCACGCCGCCGAGCGGGTTGGTCAGCTTCTCCACCTCGACGCCGAACAGAATTGCCGTCACCGCCGCGAGCACGGGCGCGATGATCGCGTACTTGGCCGGAAGGTTATATTTGTCATCGACAAGGCCGCCGACCATCAGGATCAGCCCGCCAACGAGAAACCCGGCGTAATGCACGGCCGTGATCTCGCCGCCCGTGAGCAAGGAGGAGGCGTTACGCAAGGCGTACATCAGCACGAAGGCGACGACCGCGAAGATGGCGATCCCGCCGAGCAGCGCGACCGGCCTCCCGTGGATTTTGCGCGCGTCCCCCGGACGATCAACGATGCCAAAGCGCGTCGCGAACAGACGAACGATCCAGGTGGACGGGACGGCCAATACGAACGCGAATGCCCCGAACAGCCCCGCAAGCGACAGGATGACGCGCTGGATCTCGCTCATAACGCCTCCGCCTTCTCAATCTCAATCTGACCGCCCGGATGCAACACCACGGTGTCGCGGCGGCCGACGCGCCCCTCGAGGAGCGCGGTCGCGATCGCGTTGTCGACCTCTTCCTGGATGATGCGGCGCAACGGGCGCGCACCGAACTTCGGATCGTATCCCTTCCTCGCGAGCTCGCTCACGGCCTCGTCCGACGCGCGGAACTTCACGCCCTTCGCCTCCAGGCGCTCCGCGACCTGCGCGATCATGAGGTACGCGATCTGCTGCACGTCGTCCTCGGTGAGCGGGCGGAACACGATCACGCCGTCGAAGCGGTTGAGGAGCTCCGGGCGGTAGATGCCGCGCAGCTCTTCCTCGAGCAGGTGCGTCTTGATCTGGTCGGTGGGGACGTTCTGCTTCGTGGCGTCCTGGATGTAGGTCGTCCCCGCGTTCGAGGTCACGATGATGATGGCGTTGGTGAAGTCCACGGTGCGGCCCGAGGAATCCGTGAGACGGCCCTCGTCGAACACCTGCAGGAACAGGTTGAGGATGTTCGGATGCGCCTTCTCGAACTCGTCGAGCAGGATAAGCGCGAACGGGTTGCGTCGCACGGCCTCGGTGAGCAGCCCGGAATCGCCGCCCGGCGCGCCGATGAGACGGTAGACGCTGGCCTGGTCCTGGTACTCGGACATGTCGAAGCGCAGCATGGCGTTTTCGCCGCCGAAGTACGACGCGGCCACGGCCTTGGCAAGCGCGGTCTTTCCCACGCCGGACGGACCGAGGAACAGGAACGTGGAAATCGGACGGTTCTCCGCGCGTAGCTCCGCGCGCGCCCGGCGCAGCGCCGACGACACGGCCTTTACCGCCTCCTCCTGCCCGATCACGCGCGCGTGGATCTTGTCCTCGAGCGACAGCAGCTTTTCCTTCTCGTCCGCCGTCACCTGGGTCATCGGGATGCCGGTCTTGTCCGCGAGCACCTTTTCCACGTCCTCCCCGGTCACGAGCGCGTCCGCCCCGCGCGCCTTCGACGCCACCAGCGCGGCCTCGCGGCAGATCTCAATCGCCTTCTTCGGCAGGTAGCCGGTATGCACGTAGCGGTCGGACAGCAGCACGGAGCGCTCCACCGCGTCGTAGGTGAAAATCACGTTCTGCTCGTACTCGATCCCGCCCACCTTGGACTCGACCACGTGGATGGCCGTGGTGGTGTCCGGTTCCGGGACGTTCACCTTCTCCAGCACGCGGTACAACACGGAATGCTCGACCACGTTGGCGAACCCCTGCGGCGTGGTGGTGGCAATGACGAACGTGATGCGGCGCGTGAGCGCGTCCGCCAAAATCTGCGCGAGATCCTCGGACATCTGCTCGATGTTCTGGATGACCAGCACCACGTTGCCGGACTTGGCGACGTCGGAGAGCGCCGCGAGCAGCCGCGCCTGCGCCTCGGACGGGTTCACCCCGCCCATGAGCGCCGGCAGCACGATGTTCACGAGACGCTTGTCCTCGAGCACCTTCGGCACGCTCTCGCGCACCATCCGCTCCGCGACGCCCGAAACCACGGCGGTCTTTCCCACCCCTTCCGGCCCGACCAGCACCACGCTGCGACCGCCGCCCTCGATCACGCGAAACAGTTCCTCCATCTCCCGCTCGCGGCCCACGAGCAACGGGAGCCGTCCCGCCACCGCCGCGGCCGTGAGGTCCTCGCCCACCGCGTCGAGCGCCTGGGTCTGCACCGCGGTCATGGAGCGGTTCATGGGGCCGGTCGGCTTGAACGCGGCCGCGCGGCGGAACTGGTCGTAGCGCTCGCGCAGCGCGTCGGAAATGCGAATCCACTCCACCACGTTCGCGAGCCGCGCCTCGTCCACCTTCAGGTCGTAAAAGAGTTCCTGCACGAACGGGTCATGACGGTACGATTCGAAAAACACCTCGGTGGCGGAAACCGACGGCCGTTGCTGCGCGTACGCGTTCACGAACGCGGACATGAGCGCCTGCTCCGCCTCCGGGGACATGGCCGGGCCCGCGCCGACCGGCAGGATCAGCAACCGGCGGTTCAATGGCTCGCGAACGTCCTCAAAGCGGATGCCCAGTCGCCCAAATACCACCGGGACATCGCCGTGCGAAAGCGCGGCAATGAACAGGTGCAGCGGGAACACGGCGCTGTGGCCGAACCGCGAGGCGAGCTCGTAGGCCTCCTCCACCGCGCGCATGGCCTCGGAGTGGTAGAGGTCCGCCACGTTGGAGCGTTCCCCCTCCGGAACGGGAGCAGCCACCGCGGGCAGCTCCTCGCCGCGGTCCCGCGCGGGCACCGCGTGACGGCGGCGGGCGACCTCGGACAGGCGTTGGAACACGAACGCGCCGAACAGGAGCGTGAGCGAGAGCGACAGCCCCGCCGTGCTTGGGCGCCACAACGCGCTCCAGACCGATTCCATCTGCGACAGGTACGCGCTCCAACCGAACCAAAGCAAAAACAGGACGCACAGGACCAGCGACGCGCCGTTCGAGACGTCCTGTGCCGTGCGACGGAGCTTTTTCTGCGCGAGCGCCTTCTGGTCGAGCGCCTCCGACCAAACGTAAACCTTCCCGTCGACGGACACGCCGTAGCCGGGAGTCGGGGGAACGGATGAGGGGGTGAACGCGGGCATGGACGTTAGAAAAACAACAGGCCGGAGCCGTGGTACACCAGGCCGAGCAGTCCGATCGGCAGCGAGACGAGATACGCGGCGAACGCGGCGAGGGCCAGGACCGTCCAGAACGCCACAGCGACCCCGCGTACCAGGATCATCGCCATGCGGACCCCAAAGCTGATGAGCCGCCCGCTCCACTCGGTCTCCCCGTACATCGGCACGAACAGGTTGCGCACCCAGACGCCGAGGGCGAACATCTGCGAGGCGTCGCGCACCGTTCGGCGCACCCATTCCGACATGATCGAGAGACCGCGCGTGTACCACCACACGGGCAGCGCCAAAAACCCGCCGACCAGCTCGGTAAGGACAAGGCGCAGAATCATACCGCGACATTGTAGCATATTCCTGGGGACAAGGCACCCTTGACACGAACGAAAAAAACGGGCATACTTCGCGTTCGTGACGGATCTCCCGCTCACGCCTCGCGAGGAACAATGTCCGCAGATGAACGCTTCGTCCACCTCCCCCGCTTCCTCCACCACGTCCTCCCCGGACTCGCCCGCGGCGCGTCGCTGACCCACCTGGTCGCGACCTACCACTGGGTCGGCACCCGGCCGCCGATCATGCCCACCGAGATCGTCGTCGACGACGGGTTCACGCAGATCCTCTTGCACGAGCTCACGCCGGCCCGAGTGATGTGCGAGCTCCCCGGGCTCCTGCGCAACCACGTCGACCAGGACGTCCCGCTCCTCGCGACCATCTACGCCGGTCGCTGCGGCTTCCTCGACATGCTCGTGGTCCTCGAGCTCGTGCGGACCGTCCACCCGTCCGCGCGCGTGGTGATCGTCACCTGCGGGTGCGTCACGGAAGACCAGGAGTACGTGCTCCGGCGCGGCATCGAGGCCGGCGTGATCTCGCACGTCGTCTGGGCCTCGTGCGGCGGCTCCAAGGCCCTCGGCATGATCCGCGACGCGGTCGTCGAGGCCCGCGCCAACGTCACCGTCCTCCCGGCCCGCGCCGCGGACGCGTCCCCCTCTCTCGGCGCCTAGCAATAGGCGTCTTTTTTCATCGCTTTCGGAGCTCTTCCATGAGCCGCAGATAGAATCGGAGGTTATGGATGGTCGCGAGACGCATGGCGAGCATTTCTCCGACCGAGAACAGGTGACGGAGATACGCGCGCGACACGGTCTTGCAGGTGGAACAGTCGCAGTGCGCGTCGATGGGAGATTCGTCGAATTGGTTCGCTTCGGACGTGACGTTCAACTTGCGATAAAAATCCCCCGTCATAGGCGGGGTCCCCGCACCCCGCCGCGAAAAATCGATCGTCGCGGGGTCCTCGGCCCAGGTAAACAGCGTCCCGTGCCGCGCGTTGCGCGTGGGAATCACGCAGTCGAACATGTCCACGCCCACCGAAACGTAATGGACGATCTCCTCCGGCATCCCCCCGCCCATGAAATACCGCGGCTTGTCCTCGGGCATCCGGTCGCAGATGAACTCCGCGACGCGATACGCGTCCTCGCGTTTTTCTCCGACCGACAATCCGCCGATCGCGTAGCCGTCAAAGCCAATTTCCTTCAGCCCGTTCAGCGACCGCTCGCGCAGGTCCTCGTGCGTGCCGCCCTGGACGATGCCGAACAAATTCTGTCCCGGCGGCAACGCGTCCTTGCACCGCTTCGCCCAGCGCAGCGAGCGCTCCATCGCGTCCTCGTAGCGCTCGCGCGTCGAGTCGCCCGCGGCCACGTCGTCGAACTGCATCACGATGTCCGAGCCGATGGCGTGTTGCATCTGCATCGAAAGCTCCGGCGTGAGATCGATCTTCTTGCCGTCGATGTGCGACTGAAACGTCACGCCTTCCTCCTTCGTCTTGTTCATCTTCGACAGACTGAACACCTGATACCCGCCCGAGTCCGTCAGAATCGGCTTGTTCCATCGCATGAGGCGGTGAAGGCCGCCGAGGCGTTGAAGGCCCTCGAGGCCGGGACGAAGCAGCAGGTGGTACGTGTTCGACAGGATGATCTGCGCACTGAGCGTGTCCACATCCTCGGACGACAACGTCTTCACCGCGCCCTTGGTGGCGATCGGCATAAAGATGGGCGTTTCCACGACCCCGTGCGGGAGCGTCAACCGCCCCCGCCGCGCCTTTCCATTTTTCGAGAAAAGCTCAAACATAGACCTCCCCTATCCCCTCCTTGGCAGGAGGGGAAACGCGTTTCTCCCCCTGCCAAGGGGGAGGCAGAGGGGGTCTTCTGTGTTAGTTTCGTAAATCGAGCTCCTCAAGCAGCTTCCGCTGCTCGCGCGACAGCCTAGTCGGGGTCGCGACCTCCACCACGAACACGTGGTCGCCGCGGCCGCCGCCGGTTTGTACGCCCTTGTTGCGCACGCGGATCTCCGTGCCGCTTTGGGTGCCGGCCTCGATGATGACCGTGGTCGGACCGTCCACGGTCTCGGTTTCCACGGACGCGCCGAGCGCTGCCTGGGTGAAGCCGATGCGGAGCGTCGAATAGATCGTCGATCCCTCGCGCGCGAACCGCGTGTCGTTCTTGACGTGCAGGCGCACGAACAGGTCGCCCGGCTTCCCGCCGCGCACCGCCTCGCCCGCGCCTCGCACGCGTAGAACGTTGCCGTTCTCCACGCCCGCCGGGATGTGCACGGACAGCGTCTTCTTCCCGCGCGTCACGCCGTCGCCGTGGCAGGTCGAACAGCGCTTCTCCGGAATCTTCCCCTCGCCCTCGCACGACGCGCACGGCGCCTTGGTCTGGAACGTCCCGAGAATCGTCCGCTGGTTCACCACCTTCACGCCCTTCCCTCCGCAGTCGGAACAATCGTTCATCTTCGTCCCCGGCTCCGCGCCGATCCCGGCGCACCGCTCGCACGGGTCGAACTTCGACAGCGTAATCTCCTTGTCCGCACCGAACACGGAATCGCGGAACGACAGGTCCACGTCGACCTGAATGTCCGACCCGCGATGCTCGCGCTGCGCCCGCCCGCCGCCGAACATCCCGCCGAACAGGTCGCCAAGGTCCTCGAACCCGCCGCCCTGGAACCCGGAGAAGTCGAATCCGCCAAATCCCTGCCCGCCCCCTCCGAACCCGCCGCTCCCGTCGAACGCCGCGGACCCGAACTGGTCATACTTCGCGCGCTTCTCGGCGTCGCCGACCACCTGGTACGCCTCGTTGATCTCCTTGAACTTCGCCTCGTTCCCCGTCGGCTTGTCCGGATGATACTGGTGCGCAAGCTTGCGGAACGCAACCTTAATCTCGTCCTGCGATGCGGATTTGGTCACGCCGAGTACGTTGTAGTAGTCCTTTGGCATGTAGATAGGGTTTAGGGGCCAGGGCGTAGAACTTTAGGAGACAGGATCGTCCACCCTGACCCCTAAAAGTCGTCAGTCCCTGCCCCCTGATTCCTCCTCAATGTCCTCCATCCTTTGCAAGCACCGACATGGTGAGCGAGATCATCATGCCAACGAACGCCGCGACAATGAGGAACGTGAAGACATGCCACGACGCGACGGCATACAGCGCATGAACCGTCTCGGAACAATTTGCCGGCGGCGGAATAACCCCCTCGGTCGTCTTCACGCACCCCTCGTCGTACTCAAAGTACGCAACGATCTGTTCGTCGAGCGACCGCGCGGAATGTGTCTGCGTCATACGCGTTATTTCTCTTCGGCCTTCGTATCAATCGGCTCGTCGTTCTTCGGGGCTTCTTCCTGCGCGCCTGCGGCCTGCGACCCTACGGCCTCCGCGCCCTGGTACATCTTCGCCCCCACCTTCTGCGCGACCGTCGAGAGCTCGTCCGCGGCCTTCTTGATGGCCTCGTGGTCGTCGCCGTCCTTCACGGCCTTGAGCGCGGCGATCTTGTCCTCGACCTCCTTCTTTTCCTCGGCGGTGATCCTTGCCTGCCCTGAGCCCGTCGAAGGGTCGCCCGCGTCCTTCAGCATCTTCTCGGCCGTGTAGATCATGGTGTCGGCCAGGTTGCGGTGCTCGATCTGTTCCTTTTTCTTCTTATCCTCCTCGGCGTGCAGCTCCGCGTCCTTCTTCATGCGCTCGACTTCCTCCTTCGAGAGGCCCGTCGAGGCCGTGATCGTGATCTGCTGGCTCTTGCCCGTCCCCTTGTCCGTGGCGGACACGTTCAGGATGCCGTTCGCGTCGATGTCGAACTTCACTTCCACCTGCGGGACGCCGCGCGGGGCCATCGGGATGCCCGAGAGCGTGAAGCGGCCGAGCGTCTTGTTGTCCGCGGCCATCTCGCGCTCGCCCTGGAGCACGTGGATCTCGACGGTCGACTGGTTGTCGGCGGCGGTCGAGAAGATCTGCGACTTGGACGTCGGGATGGTGGTGTTGCGCTCAATGAGCTTGGTGGAAACGCCGCCCATGGTCTCGATGCCGAGCGACAGCGGGGTGACGTCCAAGAGGAGCACGTCCTTCACCTCGCCCTGGAGCACGCCGCCCTGCACGGCCGCGCCGATGGCGACCACCTCGTCCGGGTTCACGGTGATGTTCGGCTTCTTGCCGAAGAATTCCTCCACCATCTTCTGGACGAGCGGCATGCGGGTCATCCCGCCAACCATCACGATCTCGTTGATCTGCCCCTTCTCCATCTTCGCGTCCGAAAGCGCGCGGCGCACCGGCTCCATGGTCTTTTCCACGAGGTCGCGCACGAGCTCCTCGAGCTTGGCGCGCGAAAGCGACAGCGCGAGGTGCTTCGGGCCGTTGGCGTCGGAGGTGATGAACGGCTGGTTGATTTCCGTGGTCTGCGCCGTGGAAAGCTCGATCTTGGCGCGCTCGGCCGCGTCCTTGATGCGCTGGAGCGCGAGCGGGTCCTTGCCGAGGTCGATCCCCTCCTGCTTCTTGAACTCGTCCACGATCCAGTCGATGACGCGACGGTCAAAGTCGTCGCCGCCCAGGTGGGTGTCGCCGTTGGTCGACTTCACCTCCACGGTGTCGGCCGACACGTCGAGCACGGACACGTCGAACGTGCCGCCGCCGAGGTCGTACACCATCACCTGCTCGCCCTTCTTCTTGTCGAACCCGTACGCGAGCGCGGCCGCGGTCGGCTCGTTGATGATGCGAAGCACCTCGAGCCCCGCGATCTCGCCGGCCACCTTGGTGGCGTGGCGCTGGGCATCGTCAAAGTACGCCGGGACGGTAATCACCGCCTGCGTGATCTTCTCGCCGAGCTTCTCTTCCGCGTCAGCCTTGAGCTTGGCAAGCACCATCGCGGAAATTTCCTCCGGCGTGTATTCCTTGTCGCCCATCTTGATGGCAACGCCCTCGCCCTTCTTCACGATGCTGTACGGCATCATCTTCACGTCGCGCTGAACCTCGGCGTCGTCAAAGCGGCGGCCGATGAGGCGCTTGATCGAGAACAGCGTGTCCATCGCATTCGTCACGGCCTGCCGCTTCGCCGGCGTCCCAACGAGCCGCTCGCCGGACTTCGTCATCGCGACAATGGACGGCGTCGTCCGCGCGCCCTCACGATTTTCCAAAACCTTCGGCTGGCCGCCCTCAATGATGGCCATGCACGAGTTGGTGGTACCGAGGTCAATTCCGAGAATTTTTGGCATATGGTTGGGGTATAGGAATCAGGTCTGATGACTTTAGGGTACAGGGTCGTGACTTCGGAAATCCTGATTCCTGAAGTCTCCAGACCTGACCCCTGTCCCCTTTTGATTACTTGTTCACGATAACTTTTGCAGGCCTCACGACGCGGTCACCGATCTTCCAGCCGCGGGCGATTACTTCGACGACGGACTGAAGACCTCCCCTGTCCCCTCCTGACTGATCAGGAGGGGAAACTTTTTCCCCTACCGCGTCGTGGAGGTTGGCGTCGAAGGGGTCGCCTGGGTCGCCGTAGGGTTCGGCGCCCATTCCTTTGATCGCTTCCTCGAGCTGGGTTTGGATGAAGAGGATGCCGGTGAGCCAGTTGCGGAGCTTGTCGTCGATCTCCGACGGTGCAAACTTCGTCGCCACGTCGAAATTGTCGAGCACCGGGATGACGCGCATGGCCGCGTCCGCGATGGCGGAGGCGCGCATGTCGCCGCGCTCGCGGGCGAGGTCTTTCTTGATGTTGTCGTAGTCGGCCAGCGCGCGCTTCCAGCCCGCGAGATACTCCGCGGCCTTAGCTTCCGGAGTATCCTGTCCAACCTGTCTGACCTGTCCTTCCTGTTTTTCCTGTTCTTCACTCATATTTATTCGTCGAGAATATCCCGCACGTCTCCCATCAGCCCGATGTTCTTTTCGTAATCCATGCGCATGGGGCCGATGAGGCCCAGGATGGCGACTTGGCCGTTCGGGAGGCGGCACTTTACCATCACCGCGCTCATGTCCTTGCCGAACGGGTTGTCGCTGCCGATGAGCACCTGCGGCTCGCCCGCCACGCGGTCGAACACCTCGCCCACGACCTCGTCGAACCGGTCGAGGAAGCGCGACAGCTCGCGCACCACGGAGAGCTCGCCGAAGTCCGGCTTGTCGAACAGGTTCGCGACGCCAGCGTAGTAGCTGCGGCGCGGGTCGACGGCCACGAGTGCCATCTCGCCCGAGAGGTCAACGAGGGTACGCGCGAGCAAGCGGACGTCGTCCTCACCCTCGACATCTCGCACGGCGTCGCGTACCCGGCTATCCGGCCTCGCGGCCTCGCGGCCTGATGCCTCTCGGCCTTTCACGAAGCGTTGCAGGTAATACACGTACGCCTTCTCGGTCGGCACGCGGCCGGCGGAGGTGTGCGGCTGGGCGATGTAGCCCGCGTCCTCGAGCGCGGCCATGTCGTTGCGGATGGTGGCCGGCGACACCTGGCCGTACGCCTCGGCGACGAGTCGCGAACCAACCGGCTCGGCGTGCCGGATGTACTCGTCCACGATGCATTTGAGGATGGCCTCCTGGCGCGGCTCAAGCGACATACAAAACAATTAGCACTCACGATTATAGAGTGCTAACGTTTCGTCGTCAAGACGAGAATGCTTAGGATTTTTCCATTTTCTCCGCGGCCGCGCGCGCCCGGCTGCGCGCCGCCTCCACGCCCTGCACGTCGGCCTGGGCGCGGGACATTTCCGAAAGCCGCTTGAGCTGCCTCACGCGATGCTGGGCGTTCTGCATCCGCTTCCTCCAAACCGGCGACTCCGGATCGTCTTCTTTCGACGCGCGCTGCGTCTCAAACAGCTGCTGCCGCGCCTGCGCGAGGGTCAGCTCGCTCTGCATCGCCGCGATGCGCCCCTGCAGCGCCCGTTCCTCGGCGCGGAACGGCTGGGCGTCGCGCCTCAGTCCCTCGACGCCGCCAGGATACTGACGGGCATATTTGCCCATCAGCTCCACGTACTCCGCGCGTGTCTTCGGGTCGCTTCCGCCCGCCTCGATCACCGCGAGATCCGCCAGCTGAGGATGCGCGTCACGAAACGCCTCGAGCGACCGCGCGAGATCGTCGACGGTCCCCTGCGCGTATGCGACGTCTTCGTCAAAGCCCGCCTCGACCAACCGCTGCGCCGGACGCGTCTCCGCGCGCGGCACTTCCATGCCGACCACCGTGATGTCATCCGGCTTCGCGCGGAAGTCCTTCTTCTCATTTGCCTTCCCTGCCGCCGCCACCAACATGCGCGCGGCCTGCTCAACCGTCGCCCCGCGCGAAAGCGTCTCGCGAACCTGCGCGCGCTTGAGCGCGTCGATGCCGTCGGTCGAGAGAAGCAGCTTGTCGCCGGGACGCAATTTCACCACCGCGGAATGAACCTCGAGCTCGCTCCCCTGTTTCTCGCCGACAAATTCCGTGATGATGGAGCGTGCCTGTCGCAACGGGTGTCCAAGTCCGGACCGGCCAAAGTACGAGTTAAAATATTTCGTGACGCGCGCGATGTCCTCCTGAGCCGCCTCGGAAAGCTGGTCGAGCGACGACTCGCTGACCTCATCCTGAACCAAATCCACGGCCGACCGCGGGACCGTTCCCAACTCGGCCTGATACGCAAGATACGCGCGAAGAAACTCGGCCGTGTTCCCCGCCTCAGAAATCAGATACAGCTCATCCTCCGAAATTTTGCCTTCGCGGACCCAAACGGCTGCCAAACTGTCTTCTCCGATATCCACTCGTTCAAGCGACCCGTCTGCCCGCAACACCATGGGCTGGCAGTCGCCCACGCCCTTCACGACCGCGTGGTACTCGCCCGGCGCGGTCTCAAAGATCTTGGCCGTGGAAAGCGTCGTGGACGGGCCGTATGTTGTTCGAGTCTTGGACGCCTGGCCGGCGGCCGTCTTCACGCGGTCCGCGATCATGCGGAAATGCGCGTCCATGACATCCGACGCCTGCTCGACCGTGAGATACGGACGACCCGTCGCCTCGCGAGCGTCCTGGACCATCTCGTCGAGCGTGTCGCCGAGCTCCGCGACCGCCTCGCGCGCCGCGCCGCTCGCGACTTCCCCGTGCGCCGCGCCGCTCACGCCGTCGGCCACCATCATCAAATGCCGCTTCTCGTCCACGGCAAACGCGTCCTGGTTCACGTCCGGATGATCCGGCGACGCCTCGGTCGCTGCGCCGGAAACGAACGGCGGGAGCTCCTTCGCCTCGACGCGGCGCTCCCTGCGCTCACGCGGCTTCGTCGCTTCCGTCGGTTTTTTCGCGCCGGTGTCCGCGGACGTTCCCGCGTTCATCCCGAGCATGCGCCGCAATGCGTCAAAGGCCATATTGCCACCATGATACTCGATCCGGACGCGCGCATCAAAAAAAGCGCCGGTTATGGCGCGGAGAGCGGGTAGGCGCGGGAGCGGTCGCCCGAGACGATGGCGACGTGTCCCTCGGGCGGGACGTGGGCGCGCAGCGCGGCGTTCGCGATGGGATACTCCATGCCGAGCGTCGCGACGAAATCGCACGGGTCGTCGTCCCTCCACTGGGTGATCTTCCCGGCGACCGGTTCGAACCCCACGGCGTGGACGATGATGACCGCGTTCGCGAGCCAGCGGGAGTCGATGCCGCCCGGGACCGTCCGGACGCGCAGGCGTTGGACCGGCAGCCGTCCGACCATCCCGACCGAGACGATCCGGTCGAAGGCGCGCTCCTGGCGCGCCGAGGCCGTCTCCAGGGGAAACGGCAGCGTAGCGTGAGAAAGCACGGGGCCTCCAGGCGAGCAGCTACGCTACCAAAAAACAGGCCGTTCGTCAAGCGTGGGTTGACAGGTGGGAAAAAACCATCTATGGTCCTCCTCTGCGGATAGGAGGATATCCAATGGGTCTGCTGCCCGCGACCGTGTTCTCGGTCGTCGTCATCCCGCTCTTCTACGTCGCCGTCGGGCTCCTGTCGGTGTCGCGGTTCGTCAACGCGTCGGTCACCGACCTGTCGCAAAATACCGATCAGGAATTCCTGGCCGGCACGGCGTCGGGCCTCGACGGCGCCAAGCGCGCGGGCGGCGTGTTCCTCGCCATGACAGCGATGCTGGCCGCCGTGGCGCTCATCTCCTGGTGGTCCCAGGATCTCGTGCGGACGACCATGCTGGCGTTCACGTTCGCCCTCATCTGGTTCCTCTTCGCGGGCCAGGTGAACCCGACCCAATCCATGCGCCGCGTCGCGCTCGGGCTCGCGGTGGCCGGGTGGCTGCTCGCGACGAAGATCTGGTGGCCGACCAGCTGGGTGTGGAACGGGATTTCCTCGTTCCTGGTCGTCACGGGGATGATGCTGTCGTTCCGCACGATCCAGCTGCGGCTCCTGGCGATCCTCTCCGCGGGACTGTTCGTCTACGACGTCGTGCACGTGTACGGGACGGGGCTCATGATGCTCGCGGCCGAGAACTCGGGAAACGCGGCGTCCTCGCTCATGGTGGCCATCCCGAGCTCGTTGGCGGACGGGGCGGAGGCGGCGTATCACGTCGGGCTCGGAGACATCGGGTTCCCGGGGGCGTGGATGATGCTCGCCTTCCGCATGGCCTCGGCGCACGACCGGCCCGTCGTGGTCGTGACCACGCTCGTCGGCATCGTCCTCGGATGGGGCGCGACGATCGCGACCCTCGAGATCACGGAGCACCCGGTCCCCGCGCTCATCTTCCTCGTCCCGGGCTGCGCGCTCGGCTACCTCGCGAGCGCCGTGCCGCTCCGCCTCAACGAAAAGCAGGTCCCCGCCAACGCGTGACCTGCCCTTTTTTTACGCGGCCTTCCTCGAGATCAGCGCCTCAAGCTTTGCCCGTTCGCCGTCCCGCGTCCTTTCCAAGCTCCTCTTCATCGCCGACCACTGGTCCTTCGCATGCGCGTTCCCGGTCTGCTCCGCCGCGCGGATTCTCGCGTCCACCCCGGCGATTTGCGCACCGATCTGCTCGAGCGTGGATCGAAGGTTGTCCACGTTGCGCTGGCGGGCGCGGTCTTCCGCGGCTCGCTCCTGGGCCTGGCGGTCCGGCTGCGGCTCGGGACGTCGCTCCGGCATCCGAACGACCTCGGCCCGCTCCTCAGCGGCCCGTTCCTCTGCTTCTCGCGCCTCCCGGGCGGCGCGGACGCGCGGATTTTCCCTGGCGACCCCCATGGGCGGTCGCGGCGATTCTCCAAAAGCCATATAAATGATGGTAACAGCTAGGCCCCAGCCCGTCGAGAGGCCTCGGCCAGCCGTTCCCACGACTGCCGCCGCGTCTTCTTCTCCGTCAGCAACTCGCGCAGCTTCTCGCCGCCGAGCACGGTCGGGATGATCACGAACGTCGCCCCGGCCGCGTAGCACTTGGCCGCCTCCTCCGGCAGCCGCGCGGACACGATCGCGGTCCCCTTGTACTTCTTCGCGCGCAGATATCCGAGCATCTCCAGGCTCACGCTGACCTCCGGGATGGTCGAGATGATGAAGTTCGCCCGCTCGATGCCGAGCTCCTCCAAGAATCCCTCGTCGCTCGCGTCGCCGTACACCGCGGGCACGCCCACGTCCTCAAGCTCGCGGATGACCCGTGGGTCGAAGTCCACGACGACGAACGGCTGCCGGTTCTCCTGGAGCGCCTTCAGCGCGGCCGCGCCGATATGGTGGAGCCCGAACAAGATGTTCCTTGAGGCTTTCCGCTCCGGGGGGTGCTCGTGGGCGAGCGTCCGCTTCGGCTCGAGCCATCGGAACGCGGGCCGGACCCATTCGAACAGGCGGTCGTTGTGATAAATCAGCGACGCGCTTCCGGCGATGGTGACCAGGCCGACCACGGTCGCGACGGGCAGCGCGCTTTCGGGGACGTGTCCGAGCGCGATTCCGGCGGCAATGACGATGAAGGAAAACTCGGAAATTTGGGCGACCGTCGTTCCGGCGAGGAATCCCGTGCGGGGATGATACCCGAGCGCGCGCATGATGAGCATGACGATGAACGGGTTCCCGATCAGGATGTAGGCGGAAAACGCCGCGGCCGGGACGACGGACCCGCGAAGCGAGTCCAGGCTCAGGTGCGTGCCGAGCGTGACGAAAAAGATGATGAGAAAGAAATCCCGCAGCGGACGGATCCGCGCGTTAATTTCCCGCTCGAACACCGTTCCCGACAGCATCACGCCGGCGATCAGCGCGCCCACCTCCATGTTGAAGCCCGCGGTGACCAGCACGCCGGCGACCAGGAAGCACCAGCTGATCGCGAAGACGGAGAGCAG
>CAYRYG010000017.1:17054-20739 GCA_964428465.1 uncultured Gammaproteobacteria bacterium | reverse complement strand
CGCTCGGGCAGATGGCCGCGGAGCGCGACGACGTCGTGATCGTGGCGAACGAGGACCCGTATGACGAGGATCCGATGGGGATCGTTAAGCAGGTGGCGCATGGGGCGCAGGGGGTTCATGGGGCGCACGGGGTGAAACGGGAGGGGGTCGACCTGTTCCTGGTTCTCGATCGGCAGGAGGCCATCGACAAGGCCATGGCGCTCGCGCGGCCCGGCGACCTCGTGCTGCTCACGGGGAAGGGGTGCGAGCCCGTGATGGCCGTGGCGCACGGGAAGAAGATTCCATGGGACGATCGCGCGGCGGCGCGCAAGGCGCTGCATGCGCTCGGATATGGTATTTCACATTGACAAGTCCATCCAACTGAAGCCCGAGGAGGAGGTGCTCGAGGTGGTGCACGAGGACGTGGTCCCGCACCTGCCCAGGTTCGGGCTGCTCCTGCTCTGGTTCGTCATCCCGTTCTTCTTCCTGTTCCCGCTGTTTCGGGAGGGATGGATCGGCGTGGCGATCTTCTTCGCCCTTGCCGGGAGCGCGGCCGTCATGTTCCTTCGTGCCTACGTGAAGTGGGCGAACACGGTGCTCGTCATCACTGACCGGCGCGTCATCGACGTCGAGCGCCGCGCGTTCTTCGACCGCTTGATTTCCGAGACCCCGTTCGCGCACATCGACGACGTCACCTACCGCGTGAAGGGCGTGGTGCCGACGCTGTTCCGCTACGGCGACCTGCGCGTGCACGTGTCCGGGGCCGCCGCGGACATCGAGTTCCGCCGCGTCGCGCGCCCGAGCCGCGTGCACGACCTGCTGAACGACCTGCGCGACAACGCCGCGTCCGGCGGAGCCGGATCCGCCTCTGGCGGAGACCGCAAGGAACACACGCTCAAGACCCTCGCGAAGGGGATGACCATGGAGCAGATCGAGCGCATGGCCGCCGAGATGCGCACGCGCGACCGCGAGGAGGCGATGAGCGAGTTCATGGACGACAAACCACATGCCTGAGGCACGCAAGCCACTTTGGAAACGGCTCATCGAGTTCCGCCTGCTGTTCATCATCAACGCGGTCGTGCTTGTCGCGCTCGGGTTTTCGTTCGGCCGCGAGTGGGTGCGCAACCGCGAGATCCAGTCCGAGATCGCGCGGCTGCAAACCGAGGCGCAGTCTCTCCAGGCGCGCAACCTGCAGATCGCGGACCTGAACACCGCGTTCCGCACCGAGTCGTTCATCGAGCGCGAGGCGCGGCTCAAGCTCGGCATGAAGAAGCCGGGGGAAAGCGTGGTGGTGATCCAGGGCGACGGGAGCACGCCGGTGGTCGCCACGGACTCGACCGAGGGGACCGCCGCGGAGGCCGCGGACCCGCGCATCCTGCTCGCGCTCGACAGCGAGCCGGAAGACCTTGCGAACCCGTCGAAATGGTGGCACTATTTCTTTCGCTAATCCGTGAACGCGTACCGATGTGACCGACGTCTTCGAACCGCAGCAGCCGTCCATGCCCGTCGAGGCGGAGCCGGCCCCGAAAAAATCCCTGCCGTTTTCGCCGCGCGCCCTGAAGGCGCTCGCGGGCGCCGCCGGCATCCTCGCGGTGGCGTTGATCGTGTCCTCGGTCGTCTATCTCCGGGCCCCGACGGACGGCGCGGTGCGTGCCATCACCGGCGTGCTTCCATATCCTGCGGCGGTGGTCGGAACGGACGTCATTACCATCGGCGAGTACCTTGAGGAACGCGACGCGCTCGAGGCGTACTTCCAGACGACCGCCGTGGAAACCGGCGCCGCGCCGACCGAGGAGGATATCACGGCGAACATCATGGAGACCCTGGTCCACAAGTCGGCGGTGAACCATCTCGCGGAGGCGTCGGGCGTGGTCGTCGACGAGTCGCGCGTGGACGCGTTCTACGAGCAGGCGGTGGGCGGCGCGGACCGCGACCAGTTCGCCGCGCAGCTGGAGAGCATGTTCGGGTGGAGCGTCGACGAGTTCCGCGACCGCGTGGTGCGTCCGGTGGTGCTCGCCATGCAGCTCGGCGAGCAGATCGAGCGGGACGCGTCGCTGCAGGACGCGCGCCGCGCGAAGGCGCAGGGCGCGTACGAGCGGCTCGCGGCCGGCGAGGACTTCGCCGTGGTCGCGGGCGACACGAGCGCGGCGTTTTCCGCCACGACTGGCGGAGACGTCGGCTACGTGAAGATGTCCGAGGTCCCGGCCGAGTGGACGGAAACGCTCGCCGGGCTGGAAATCGGCGCGTATTCGGCCGTGGCCGAGGGCGTGGAGTCGTTCCTGATCTTCCAGGTAACGGACCGCGTCGAGGCCGGCGAGGACACGGAGGTCAAGCTGTCCATCATCTCGGTCCCGAAGGTCACGCTCGAGGAAGCGGTCCAGGAATACCTTGATTCCACGCGCGTTTGGAAGCTCATCGGCAGGACTTGATCGATTTCAGGCGGTTTGATACCATACCGCCGCCGGCCGATGTAGCTCAGGGGTAGAGCAACGCTTTCGTAAAGCGGAGGTCGTGGGTTCAAATCCCACCTTCGGCTCCATGAAAAAACGACCCCGAACGGGATCGTTTTTTCGTTTGTTGTTTTTTGGAGCGGGTAGCGGGAATCGGACCCGCGACTAATGCTTGGGAAGCACTCGTTTTACCACTAAACTATACCCGCGCTTGTGAACTCATCTCGTGCGCGGTATCATATACCACGTCCGCACGATATGACAAGACCCATCATCGCGTCCCTCTTTTTTCTCGTCCTGTCCGTTTTCCCGGCTCGCGCCGCGGAGCTCGAGCAGGTCGTCGCGACCGAGTTTGACGCCGCGACCATCGTGAAGGGATACACCCTGGAGTCCGGCGACGGGCTGTTCCGGCTCGGGATCCGCCCGAACACGCTCAACGTCTCGACGCGCGTGGACGTGAAGACGCTCGACGCCTCGCTCATGGAAGGCACGCTGCCCGCGAACAAGGAACTCGTCGGCGAGATCTATCTGTTCGACATCCTGAACAAGACAAGTTACGACGGGACGGACTTCTTCTTTCTCGAAATTCGCTATCCCGCGGACGAGTCCGACGTCGCGTCGCGGATGCACGGCCGCCGCCGCATTTATTTCTGGAACGGGGTGAGCGGGGCCTGGGAGGAGCTGCCGAGCGAGGACAGCCCGGAAAACACGTCCGTGCGCGCCCTCATCCACCTGCCGTACGCGCGCCTCGCGATCTTCGAGGAGACCATTCCGGAGACGGGCAAGGCGAGCTGGTACGCGTACAAGGGGTGCGACTGCGCCGCGTCGCCGGATTATCCCAAGGGAACGATGCTCGTGGTCACCCGCGCGGACGATCCCACCCGCAGCGTGACCGTCAAGGTGAACGACTACGGTCCCGACCGGTCGGTCCATCCGGACCGCGTGATCGACCTCGACTCGGTCGCGTTCAAGCAGCTGGCGTCGCTCGGCGCGGGCGTGATCGACGTCACGGTGAAGCTACTGCAATGATCCACTTCAAGAACGTCAACAAAACGTATCCGCCGAACATCGTGGGGATACGCAACGTGAACCTCCACATCCGGCCGGGGGAGTTCGTTTCGATTGTCGGCCAGAGCGGAACGGGGAAGAGCACGCTCGCGAAGATGATGTTCGCGGAGGAGCGGCCGACCTCGGGGCAGATCGCCATCGGCGGCTGGGACATCACGAGGATTTCCGAGCACGACGTGCCGCTTTTG
>CAYRYG010000017.1:0-17044 GCA_964428465.1 uncultured Gammaproteobacteria bacterium | reverse complement strand
CGGGGTCGTGTTCCAGGACTTCAAGCTGCTGCCGCGCCGCACGGTGTACGAGAACGTGGCGTTCGCGCTCGAGGTGGCCGGGGCGGCCGCGCGGCGCATCCGCGACGTGGTCCCGCAGGTGCTCAGGATCGTGAACCTGCATGAGAAGGGCGATCGGTATCCCAAGCAGCTCTCCGGCGGGGAACAGCAGCGCGTGGTGGTGGCGCGGTCGCTCGTGCACCGGCCGAAGATTTTGGTCGCGGACGAGCCGACCGGCAACCTCGACGCGATCCATACGCGCGAGATCATCGACCTCCTGAAGAAGATCAACGAGTTCGGCACCACGGTGGTGCTCGTCACCCATAACCGCGAGGTGGTGAACGCGCTCAAGAAGCGCGTCATCACGCTCGAGGGCGGCGAGATTACCTCGGACGTCGAGGAAGGGAGATACAAGCTATGATCACCGCGCTGCGCGCCGTCAAATTCGCGTTCCAGAACTTCGGCCGGAATTTTTGGCTGTCGCTCATTACCGTCAGCATGCTGGTGCTCACCCTGCTGACGGTCAACGTCCTCATCGTGCTCCAGCAGGTGGCGTCGAAGGCGATTTCCTACGCGGAGGACCGCATCGAGGCGTCGGTGTACTTTTACCCGGCGACCACGGAGGAGCGCATCACGTCCGCGGCCGCGTACCTGCAGGCGCTCCCGCAGGTCCGCGACGTCGAGATCATCACCGCGGACGAGGCGCTCGAGCGCTTCCGCGAGCGGCATGCCTCGGACGAGGCCATCCTCCAGTCGCTCGGCGAGGTGGGCGGCAACCCGTTCGGCCCGACCCTGGTGGTGAAGGCCTACAGCGCGGACGACTTCCCGTTCATCCTCGATGCGCTCGACAACCCGCAGTTCCGCAACGACATCCGCGAGAAGGACTTTTCCTCGTTCGAGGACATTATCGAGCGCATCCGGTCCACCACGGACCGCATCCAGCTGTTCGGCCTCGCGCTGTCGCTCATCTTCCTGCTCATCGCCGTGCTGATCGTGTTCAACACCGTGCGCATCGCCATCTTCATCCACCGCGAGGAGATCGGCATCATGAAGCTGGTCGGCGCCACCAACGCGTTCGTGCGCGCGCCGTTCCTCATCGAGTGCGTGCTGTACTCGCTACTCGCGGTCGCGGTGGTCGCGGCCGTGGTGTATCCGGCGGTGGCCGTGATGGATCCCAAGTTCAGCGCCTTCTTCGGCGGCGAGTCCGTCGGCCTGCTTGAGTACTTCGCGCGCAACTGGTACTGGATCTTCGGCGCGCAGTTCGTCGTCCTCACGCTCATTAACATGCTCGCCACCGCGGTCGCGATGCGCAGGTATCTACGGGTCTAACCGGATTGACAGGGCCGCCGAAGCGTGTTAACGTTCGGCGGCCTTTTGGAGGGAAGCGTGACGGAAAAACACGTTCGGAACGTCGGCAATCTTCCGCCCATCGTGGGGGCGACCAAGCGGGGACACTACCGGGAGATCTTCGGCCCGCATGCGGACGAGGTTCTGGCCGCAAGCCCGCTCATCGCGGAAGGAGAGTTCGTGCTCCTCTGCATGTCGGGCGAGGAGGTCCTCGGGTGGGTCAACGTCCTTCCCGGCATGTACGCGTTCAAGGTTCGCGGGTTCACGGTTCTCCCGCAGTACCGCGGCCGGGGGATCGCGCGGTTCCTGATGGAGGCGCTCGAGCGGGAGGCGCGCAGTCATCACGAGCGTCTCGAGGGAAGCGGGGAGAAGCCGTACGACGTGCAGCTCGTGTACGTCGACTCGCTCGTGTACCTCGACGCGCCGGAGCTCGAGGGCGAGGCGTTCGCCTTCGGGAAATTCCTGCGCAAGCAGGGGTTCGTTCCGTGCGTGCCGAACAAGGCCGCGTACGCCCCCGAGGAGAAGGTCGCCGCCGCGGTCTACGCGCGGCTGTACCCCGGGCACGTCGGCAGGCTCCGCGTGTTCCGCAAGCTCGTCGTGCGCGGCGGGGTGCGATTCGACGAGAAGGCACTGGCCGAGCTGCGCGCGCTCTCGGGCGAGGCGCTCGACGCGGTCATGCGCGGGCTCGACGCCAAGCTCGGGCACTTCGAGACGAGCGGCCGGGTCAGCTACCGGTTCGACATCTGCCCGATCTGCGCGTTCACCGGCAGCTCGGAGGAAGACGACTCCGCGTGCAAGGGATGCTGCATCCGCGTCACCTGCTCCCGGCCGTGGGACCGTGCCGCCCGGTTCAAGGAGGATTACCAGCTCTCGTACGCGTATTTCCACGCGATGCGCGAGTTCCTCCGCGATCTTCACGGTGTCTCCGCGTAGACGCCTCGCAGGCCTCGGCCTGTTTTTTCTTTGCGCGCGCCTTCATTTCCGTTTTGTGGTAAAGTATCCATATTCCTTGCTATTGTCTTTCTCATATGCGAAATGGTGAGTGGCTGCTTGCATTCGCACGCGTGACGCTCGGCTGGACGTTCGCGTGGGCGTTTCTCGACAAGCTGTTCGGGCTTGGGTTCGCGACGCCGCCCGAGCGCGCCTGGCTCGCGGGAGGGTCGCCGACCGCCGGGTTTCTGACCAATGCCACGGACGGCCCGCTCGCGGATGTGTTCCGGGGGCTCGCCGGGGTCGCGGCCGTGGACTGGCTGTTTATGGCCGGTCTCGCGGGGGTCGGGTTCGCGCTGTTGCTCGGCATCGGGCTGCGCGTCGCGGGATACGCGGGCGCGCTCATGCTGGTTCTCATGTTCCTGGCCGCGTCGCTTCCGCCGGACAACAACCCGCTCATCGATGAGCATCTCATCTATGCCGGGTTGCTGATCGGCCTCGCGCATCTCGGGCCGGGCCGGTTCGCGCCGCTCGCGAAGTGGTGGGGATCGCGGGCGTTCGTGAGGCGGTTTCCCATTCTCAAGTAACCAAAAACCGTCCGGGACAGTCCGGGCGGTTTTGGAATCCGACGCGTTATTCGCCGACGACGCGCAGGTAATGCGCGCTCGACTCGCACGGGACGATGGCCCCGTCCTCGCTGACGCTCCCGTTGACTTCCACGCGGTCGCCGGAGCGGAGCGCGTACACGTCCGCGATGCTCGCGCTCGCCGCGCACAGGTTGATGCCGAACGAAGGGACGTTGATCGTCTCCGGCGTCCCCGCCTCCGTGCGGATGGCCACGACCGCCGGGCCGTCGGCCGCGATGGCGTCGAGGTTGACGGACGTCACGGTTCCGCTCGCCGCCCGGTCGGACGACGCGTCAACGGACCCGTCGACCTCCGCGTCGCTGCGGACGCGCGCTTCGTCGGAGGACGGCAATGCGCTGCATCCCGCCCCCGTGAGCAGGACAAGGATGAGAGTGGCCACGATTGGTTTCATACGGCGGTTGATTAGGGAATAATTGTCTCAATCATACCAAAACAAACGCCCGGCGTGGAATTGCCGGGCGCTTGTGGTTCGGGGGGATGGAATCGAACCATCATTCACAGCTTCAAAGGCTGCTGTCCTGCCTTTAGACGACCCCCGATCGTTTTGTCGCGCGTTGAGCATACGAGAAAAGAGGGATAAGATCAAGTCATCGATAACTCACGTGATTCCACGTCTATGAGAGGTTACGTCGCGAATATCGAGCGACTTTCGCTTGAGAACGAATTTTTTCGGAACGTCCTCTATACGGACGACCGCCTGCAGCTCGTGGTGATGTGCCTGCAAGCCGGGGAGGACATCGGCGAGGAGGTCCATCAGCTCGACCAGTTCATCCGGGTAGAACAGGGGGAGGGCAAGGCGGTTCTCGATGGCGTCGAGCACGCGCTTTCGGACGGATCCGCCGTGATCGTCCCGACGGGCGCCCGGCACAACATCGTGAACACCGGAAATGTTCCGATGAGGCTGTACACCCTGTATTCGCCGCCCAATCACCGCCACGGGGTGGTTCACAGGACAAAGGCGGAGGCAGTGGCGGACGAGGAGCACTTTGACGGGGCGACCGGATAATGAAAAACCGTCCCAAGGAGGACGGAAGGGCTACATGCTCCGCAGGGCCCGGTGGGCGCGCGTGTAGAGCGTGGCGCTCCAGAGCTGGCGGGCGGCGCCGCAGCCCTGGCCCGTGGCCGGGTCGTACCACTCGCGGAAGCCGTCGAGCGCGGTGAGCTTCGCGAACTGCTCCTCGGCGAACGCGCGCTCGCCCATCTTGAGGAGCGCCAGCACCGCGAAGCCGACGACGAACGGCCACGTCACCACCCCGTCGGTGCGCTCGATGATCGCGCGCTCGTCGGCGGAGATGGGGTTGTGGCGGCACTTGATGGTGACGCCACACGGCGAGTCCACCGCGCGCATGGCCTCGACGATGCGCGGGTAGTAGTCCGGGCCGACCACGTCGTTGAGTACCGCGAACGCGGCGCCGAGCGGGTCGAACCGGTCGTTGCCCGGATAGTCGATCACGCGGCCGTCCGCGAAGTGGGTCTCGAGGATCCGCCGGCGCAGCGCCTCGGACTCGGCGTTCCGGTCCGGGTCGTCCTGGTCGAACGTCTCCTCGTAGAGCCGGAGCGCGCGGAAGAGCAGGGCGTTGTTGGTGAGGAGCGGCTTGTCGGCCAGCTCCCGCTCCATCGTGTCGCGCCAGTCCGCGCCGGTCACGAGCCCGTCGACCATGAGCCGCTCGCGGACGTGCGCGAGCGCCATCTCGATCGGGACGTGGAGGCTCGTCGTGAGCCCGGGGTCCGGGGCGTTGCGTTCGTACTCGTGCAGGCCGAGCACGAACAGGATCTCGCTGTCGCGCGTCCCGGGCGTCAGGTTCCAGAGCTCGCCGCGCAGGTAGCGCGTCAGCATGAACGACGGCCTCCGGTCGCGCGCACTCTTGCGGAGCTTGTCGAGCAGGAACCGCGCGTGGCCCTCGGGGCCGTCGAGGAAGACGATCGGGACGCGCCCGTCGTCGCGCTGGCGGCGCGCGAGGTTCTCGAGGTGCCGGAGCGCGAGCAGCCGCTTGCGCCGCGACTCGTAGGCCACCGGGAGCACCGCGAGCACGAGGTCGCGCGTCCAGCACTGGCCGCGGTAGCGGCTCGGGTCCGCCCAGATGCCCTGGGTTCCCATGCACTCGACGAGGATTTCCTCGGCGAGAAGCGCCTTCATGAGCTCGACCTGCCGAAGCCGGTTGGTAGGATCCGTCATCGTTTCCGTCCTTCCGCCCGTGTGTGGCGGAGAAGGAATTTCTCACAGGCTTGGCCTTACGTCAAGGGACCGTGCCGATGTATACTCGTCGGGTATGACCGACCGGTTATCGACCAATGAGCGGCGCATCCTGCTGTCGTTCTTGCTATTCAGCGTCGCGTGGCCCGCCTTCAGCACGTTCACGAACACGTTCCTGTGGCGGAACTCGGGCGATCCGTTCGGGCTCGCGGTGTACGCGATCGGGACGTACGTCGGCGTGCCGGTCGGGTTTTTCCTGAACTCCGCGCTGTTGCTCCGCGTCCCGTTCAAGCGACTCTTTCTTGCCGCGTGCGTGCTACAGGGCATGGTCCCGCTGCTCCTCACGTTGTTCCGCCCGACGTCGCTCGCGGAGATCGCGGGATACGGGATCCTGTTCGGCATCCCGATGGGGCTGTATTGGGGGAACCGCAACCTCATGACGCTGTGCGCGACGGAGTCCTGCCACCGGCTGCGGTTCCTGAGCATGGAGGCGGTGCAGAACACGGCCGCGGGGATCGTGGTCCCGCTCGTCATCGGCTACTGGCTCGCGAACGCGGGGGAGGGGGTCGGAGCGGCGTACGTGGCGATGATGGCCGTCGGGTTCGTCCTGCTCGCCGTGTCCGGGCTGCTCATCGCGTCGACCGACACCGAGATCCCGCATCGGCGGGAGCCGTCGGCGTTCGTGGACCATCCGTCGCCGCTTTGGAAGACGCAGCGCGCGTTCGAGTTCCTCATCGGCGGGATGACCGCGATCGAGTCGACCGTGTCGCTGCTCGTCGTGCTCACGTTCCTCGGGATGGAGGACGCGGTCGGGACCGTGAAGTCGTTGGCCGCGATCCTCACCGCGGTCGTGATGTATCGGTTCGGAAAGCGCATCCCGGAGTCGCGGTACCGCGCGGTGCTCTGGTTTTCCTTCGCGTTCGTCGGCTCCGCGGCCGCGGTGTTCGCGTTCAGGTTTTCCGGACCGGCGTCCGTCCCGTACTTCGTGGCCATCGGGCTCATCGGCGCGTTTCGGACGACAACGACGATGTCTGCCATGTACAAGACGGTCGACCATGAGGCCGGGCGGACGGATCGTAACCGGTTCGTATTCCTGTTCGACCGCGAGGTCGCGCTGAACGCCGGACGCGTGACCGCGCTCGCGGCCATGGTCGCGTTTCTGGCCGTCGCGCCCGACGCCTCCCTGCGCTACGCGCTCCTCGTGTCCGCCGCGGTCCACGTCCCGCTCGCGTTGCTCCTCGGGCGTATCCAACGAAAAAACACGGGCGCGTAGCCCGTGTTTTCATGTCTGTCCGCTAATTGGTCGGGCGGTTCAGATCGACCAGGTCAAATTGGACGGCTGATCCGTAGAAGCGCGACGCGAGCTCGGAGACGAGCGCGTCGTTTTTGGTCGTGTAGTAAAGATGTTTCACAGGGACTTTAATCCCGTCGAGTAGGGCCACTTCCGCCGGAGGCGGATCCGCCTTCGGCGGAAAAGTGGCTTTGAACTCAGGGTGGCGCTCGAGATAGTCCGCGAGCTTGTCCGCGACGATGGGACCCTGGGTGACGATCGTGACCGTCGGCGGGAGATGCGCGCGGAACAGGCGTTCGACGAGCGGGTAGTGGGTGCAGCCGAGCAGGACCGTATCGACGAGTGGGTCTGCGACCATGAGTTCCGCGCAGCAGGACGCGACGATCGCGTCGGCCTCCGCGGATTCGCCAAGTCCCTGCTCGATCAGGACCGTGAGTTGTCCGGGACAGGCGACCTGCGAGACGCAGACCACCCCTAACCCCTCCTCACTGATGAGGAGGGGAAACTCGGAGTTTCCTCCCCTCTGCGAGGGGAGGGTAGGAGGGGTCTGCGCGGCGTTCGTGATTTCAACCGGATACGCATTCGATCGAACGGTCGCGGGCGTGGCCATCACCCCAATATGTCCGGTTTTCGACCGCGCGACGATTTCCTCCGCGGTCGGACGAATCACGCCGAGGACGCGGCGGTCCGGGAACTCGGCGGGGAGCACGGTCTGCTGGATCTGCCTGAGCGCCTGGGCGCTCGCGGTGTTGCAGGCGAGGATCACGAGCGGGCAGCCGCGGCGGAACAGTTCGCGCACGCCCTCGAGTGCGAACGTGAAAATTTCCTCGTGCGAGCGGGTGCCGTACGGGGCGCGGGCGTTGTCGCCGAGATAGATCGTGGAGAGTTCCGGCAGGCGGTCGTGAATCGGCTTTAACACTGTGAGCCCGCCGAACCCGGAATCAAAGACACCGAGCATAGGAACCAACAGGATAGCAGGATTGACCGTGGCCGGCAATTGTGGTATATTCCCGGCCCGGAGGGCCAATGAGGGACTTTCCATACCCCGAGACCGTGGTGTTCGTGCGACACGCGCAGTCCGTGGGCAACCTGCTCACGGCCGCGGAGCGCGCGGCGAAGCCGGTCGGGACCACATCGTACGACCTGTCGCCGCTCGGCGAGCGCCAGGCGGACATCACCGGCGAGTGGATGCGCGAGCGCTACCCCAACCCGGACCGGCTGATCCGCTCCTACTACCGCCGAACGCGGCTCACCGGCGAGCGCTGCTACCCCGGGTGGGACATCCGCGAGGACGAACGTCTCGCCGAGGCCAACCGCGGCGTGTACACGGTGCTCGGCGAGGAGGGCGTGCGCGTCCACATGCCCTGGGAGCTCGAACGCCGCGAGCGTGACGGGTTGTACCACTACATGCCACCGGGCGGCGAGAACTGGCCGATGATCGAGGCCAGGATCCGCTCGTTCCGCCGCAGCCTGCGGATGCACTACCCGGGCAAGACCGTGGTGTGCTTCGCCCACGGGTTCTGGCTCCTGCTCTGGCAGAAGCGGATCCACCGCTGGACGATCGAGGAGACCGAGCAGCGCTACCGCGAGGACCGGATCGTCGCGAACGCGTCGGTGCTCATCTACCACGGCCGATGGAACGAAGCGCTCGGGAAGCACGTGCTCGAGCACGACCCGGCGACGGACTACGTGGTGCCCTGGGAAGGCAAGATCACGGCTTGACGCGCGGGTGCGACCGCACGTCTTTTTTGTTATGATGGCGTTCTGACGGGGGTTCAATCTTGCCAGGGCCGTCGAAAAATGCTACGATTACGTGGAAGAATCGCCTTACTATGACACGAGAAAATTCTGGAATTGATGCGCGCGACCGAAGCCCGCGCGGGAAGCGCTTCAAGGAAGTCGCGCTCTTGGCGTTGGCGCTGACGGCAGCCGCGCCGGGCGAGGCCGAGGCGAGGGACCGGGCCACGCGCAGCCCGGACAACGCATGGGCGCAACTCATGGGCGAGAACACCGAGGAACGCGAACGCGAGGCTGATGCGCTTGAGCGCGAGTGTGCCCAGCTTGAGGCACGCATCGCCACGCTGGAACGGCACCTCGCCGAAGACGGGATGCGCTACGTGCGCGATCCGGGGTTGAAGTTCAAGGAAAAGGGTGACCTTGCCGAGGCCAGGCGCGAGCTCGCGCAGAAGTCGGCCGCGGCCGAGCGCCTGCGCGAAACCGCCGCGGAGGGCGCGGAGCACGCGGCCGAGCGCCGTGGCAACTGGAGCGAGTCGGTCGAGGGGACGATCGCGGAGTTTACGGACCCGACGCTTGACCTGTCCGCGAAAAAAATCGGCAACGCGGACATCGGCGACTATTACGCCAGGTACAAGATCGGCTTCAAGGACCACGCGCTGTATTTCGACGCGCAGGACAACACGTCCGACGGTGCCCGTCTCGCGCTCACGGTCGGTCCGGAAATGACCGACGCGGACTTTTTCTTCCGGGACGGCGGAAAGGACCTGCTGGTCGTCTTCACGACCACGGCAGGCACGCACAAGACGCTCCTGCTCGACGACGGCTATTTCGGCGGCTTCTATGACAGCGACGCGCGCGGCAAGGCCGTGCCGGTACAAATTGAAGACTAACTATGGCCCTTGACATCCTCGATCCGCGCGTCCGCATCATCGTCACGCTTCGCAAGAACGGGCACCCAGACGACGCCATCACCTCGTTCATGTCGCTGTTCGACACCGTGGGCCGTTCCCAGCAGGAACGCCTCGCGCAAATCGTCACCGTCGAGGACCAGGAGGTGATCCGCCGGCTGGTGCAGGTGCTGCCGGACGTGCACGCCGCGACGCTCCGAAAGAACGGGAAGACGCCGGAGGAGATCATCGAGGAAGCCGCCAAGGGACTCTAGAACGCTATGTCCGCATTCTCCTGCCTGTTCGTCGGCCGATTCCAACCGTTTCACAACGGCCATTTGATGGTGATCAAGGGAATGGCGAAGGTCTGCGGGAGAATCATCATCGGCATCGGGTCGCCGGAGGCCGCGAAGAGCGGGGAAAACCCGTTCACGGCCGCGGAACGCCGGGAGATGATCCAGCGCGCGCTGCAGGACGAGAACATCATCCCGAACTTCGACGTGTTCATCGTGGAGGTCCCGGACGTCGGCGACGACGAGGCGTGGGCCAAGAAGTGCGTGGAGCTCGCGGAGACCGTCCACCAGGTGTGGACCGGCAACGAGTGGACCAAGGCCTGCTTCGAGAAGGTCGGGGTGGAGGTGAAGGACATCAAGGAGGTGCCGGGTATCAGCGCCACGGAGATCCGCCGCCGCATGAGGGAGGGCGGGGACTGGCGCGCGCTCGTGCCATCGGAGGTCGCGTCGTATCTGGGCGAGTTGAACGCGACGGAACGACTGAGGCAGATGTGAGGAACGGGATACGGGGAAGGGGTTCCCCGTTTTTTGTATTTGATCTAAGATAGATGCGTTATGGCAAAAACCCTGCACTTCCGCGTGGTCGGGACGAAATGTGCCGCGTGCGAAATCGTCCTGGAGCGCGAGTTGAAGACGATTCCCGGCGTCACGAAGGTAAGCGCGTCGCACGAGGGCGGCCGCGTTGAGCTTGTCGTCGACGACGGCGCGAATGTGACCGCCCACGACCTTCACAAAAAGGTCGGCGAGCACGGCTACCGGTTCGAAGAGGTTCACAGGGACTTTAGTCCCGTCTCGCGCGACGCCACTCAAGTGGCTGGGAACGCGAGTTGGCGCCGCGTCGGCGCCGCCGCCGTGATCATCCTCGCCCTGTACCTGCTCCTGAAGGAAACCGGCCTGCTGACGTTTTCCCCGACCATCGAGGGATCCACGAGCCTGGGCGCGGTATTCCTCATCGGCCTGGTGGCCGCGTTCTCGTCGTGCACGGCCGTGGTCGGCGGGCTGATCGTGGCGGTGTCGTCCACGGCGGCGAGGACGCGCGAGGACGCGACCTTCTCGGAGAAGCTGCGCCCGCACGTGCTGTTCAACGTGGGCCGCGTGGCTGGGTTCGCGGGGCTTGGCGCGCTCACCGGGTGGGTCGGAAGCGTCCTGTCGCTCTCGACCGCGGCGAACGGCCTGCTCATCCTCGTGATCGCCCTGCTCATGATCGGGCTCGGGATCAACCTGCTCGACGTGCTGCCGGGCGGGTTCGCGATCCGTCCGCCGAAATTCCTGTCGCGCCGCGTGGTCGCGTTGTCCGAGTCCAAGCACCCGGCGGTCCCGTTCGCGCTCGGCGCGCTCACGTACTTCCTCCCGTGCGGCTTCACGCAGTCCATGCAGCTGTACGCGCTCTCCACCGGGAGCCCGACGCAGGCCGCGCTCATCATGACCGTGTTCGCGCTCGGCACGCTTCCGGCGTTGCTCGGCATCGGGGCGGCGACGTCGGCCGCGAGGGGGAAGGGGCTCGGGTATCTCACGAAGGCCGCGGGCGCGGTCGTCGTCGTGCTTGGCATCTCGAACGTGCAGAACGGCGCGACGCTCCTCGGGTGGACGTCCGCGGGCGTGTCCGACGCACCGGCGGTCGAGTTCTTCGTGGAGGACGGCAAACAGGTGCTCCAGATGGAGGTGACGTCGCGCGCGACCTATGTCCCGGAAGTGCTTTCCGCGGTCGCGGGCATGCCGATCAAGTGGGAAATCGACGGGGCGCGGCAGATGGGCTGCGCATCCTCGCTTGTGATTCCAAAGCTGGGCGTTTCGACGCGCCTGCAGCCGGGCTATAACGAGCTCGCCCTCGGCCCGCTCGAGGCCGGCGCCTACCCGTTCACCTGTTCCATGGGAATGACGAGCGGGACGCTGATTGTTCAATAAAAAGGCCGTGAGGCGTTAGGCCGCGAGGCCGTGAGAAGGAGAGTCCCTCTCGGCCTGCTGCCTAATGCCTAAAGCCTATCACTATGAAAACCTCGTTTCAGATCGAGGGCATGCACTGCGCCAGCTGCGCCGTGAACATTGAGCATGCCCTGAAGAAGACGGCGGGAGTGACGGAGGCGAACGTGAATTACGCGCTCGCGCGGGCGACGGTGGAGTTCGACGAATCGTCGGCGGACGAGATGGGACTGCACGGCGTGGTGGAAAAGGAAGGCTACAAGGTACGGATGGCCGGAGGGGCGGCGCATCACGGCGGGGACGAGCACATGATGCATGGGGATGCGAAACGCGCGGCGCGCAAGGCGGCGATCGCGCTCGGCGTCGGCGTCCCGGTGATGGCGCTCGCGATGCTCGGCGTCGCGCCGTGGGTACAGGCCGTGCTCGGGACGTTCGTCGTGCTCGTGCCGGGGTTCGAGTTCCACAAGGCCACGGTCGCGGGTCTGCGCCGGTTCCGCGCCAACATGGACACGCTGATCACTCTGGGCACCGGCGCCGCGGTGGCGTTTTCCTGGTGGCAGATCTTCCGCGGCGGAGACGTGTACTTCGAGATCGCGGCGATCATCGTCGGGTTCATCCTGCTCGGCCGCTACTTCGAGGCGCGGCAGAAGGGGAAGGCCAGCGAGGCCATCTCGAAGCTGCTTGAGCTCGGCGCGAAGATGGCGCACCTCGAGGACGGGCGCGACGTCCCGGTCGAGTCGCTCAAGGTCGGCGACCGCGTGGTCGTGAAGCCGGGGGAGAAGGTGCCGCTCGACGGGCGCGTGCTCGACGGGGCGTCGTCGCTCGACGAGTCCATGCTGACCGGCGAGTCGCTTCCGGTCGGGAAGCGCGCGGGCGACCTCGTGTACGGGGCGACCGTGAACCAGCAGGGGGCGCTCACCGTGGAGGTAACGAAGGTGTCCGGCGAAACCGTGCTCGCGCAGATCGTGAAGATGATGGAAGAGGCGCAGGAAAAGAAGGCGCCGATCCAGAAGCTCGCGGACCAGGTGAGCGGCGTGTTCGTTCCGATCGTCATCGGCGTGTCCGCGGTCACGTTCGTCGCGTGGTTCGTCGCCACCGGCAGCGTGGAGGCCTCGCTCATCCCGGCGGTCGCGGTGCTCGTCATCGCGTGCCCGTGCGCCATGGGCCTTGCCACGCCGACCGCGATCCTGGTGGGCACCGGGCGCGGGGCGGAGGCCGGCGTGCTCATCAAGAGCGGCGAGGCGCTTGAGCGCAACCGGTCCATCAACGTCATCATGCTCGACAAGACCGGGACGCTCACCATCGGGAAGCCGGTGGTGACGGACGTGCTGATAGGGGGGCAGGCGGCAGGTGCTGACGACTTGAGGGATCAGGCGCTGTCGATCGCGGCCGGGCTCGAGGCCAAGTCCGAGCACCCGCTCGCCCGCGCGGTCGTCGCGCATGCGCGGGAGAAGGGGGTCGCGCCCGCTCCGATCGAAAACTTCCAGTCCGTGACCGGCCACGGGGTCGAGGGCACGTACCAGGGGAAGCGCGTCGCGGTCGGGAAGCCCACGGAAGCCAACGCGGACGTGGAGCGCCTGCAGGACCAGGGGAAGACCGTGGTTGTCGTGACCATTGACGGCACGGTCGCCGCCCGCATCGCCATCGCGGACGTGGTGAAGGACACGGCCAAGGGCGCGGTCGCGGAGCTGACCGCGATGGGCCTCGAGGTGATGATGATCACGGGCGACAACGAGCGCACGGCGAAGGCGATCGCGGCCGAGCTCGGCATCGGCGCGTACGAGGCCGGGGTGCTCCCGGACCGCAAGCTGGCGATCGTGAAGGAGTGGCAGGAGAAGGGAAAGAAGGTCGCGTTCGTCGGCGACGGCATCAACGACGCGCCCGCGCTCACCCAGGCCGACCTCGGCATCGCGGTCGGCACGGGAACGGACATCGCGATCGAGGCGGGGCAGATCGTGCTCGTCGGCGGGGGCCCGGAAAAGGTGGTCGCGTCGATCAGGCTCGCCCGCGCCACGTACCGTGGGATCATCCAGAACCTGTTCTGGGCATTCGTCTACAACGTCATCGGCATCCCGCTCGCGGCGTTCGGCCTCCTGAACCCGATCATCGCCAGCGCGGCCATGGCGTTCTCGTCCGTCTCGGTGGTGCTGAACTCGCTTCGGATTCGGCGCATCAAGCTGTAGGATCAAAAAAAAGACCGGCCGGCATGACCAGGCCGGTCTTTTCTGTCGTATGAAAAAAGTCCCGTCAGATCGGGACTAGGTGGCCCTGGACGCGAGCCGCACGAAGTGGTGGGCGAGGTCGCGTCGTTGCCGCACCGGCGGGTGCGTGGTGGGCAGCAGGGCGAAGAGCACCTTGGACCCCAGGTTGATCGCGGCGAACGCCGCGAAGTTGGGGAAGAGGACGCAGACGGCCGACGCGAACAGGATGGCGCCGGTCCAGTTCCCCGGCTGCTTCTCCGCCTCCTGGAGCAGCTTGCCTTCCTCGGTCGCGCGGTCGATCTCGTCGAACACGCGCTCGAACTGGCGCAGGCCGTCGGGGCCCCCGAAGATGAACGCGCCGTACAGGTCGGCACGCACCTCGCGCATCCAGCACTCGAGCATGCGGGCGAAGCCGACCGCCGCGATGCGGACCGCGAACGCGGCGAGCAGGATGCCGAGCGGCGCTCCCGCGTGCGCGAGCCAGATGCACCACCAGAACAGCATTGCGTCGTTGCGCGGCGCGGATCGCTCCGGCGGGTCGTGCAGGTGGCCAATCTCGTGGCCGAGCATCATCCGGAGGGTCGCGTCCTGGCACTCGAGCACCCGCCGGGAGACCAGGATGATGCCGCGCGAGCCTCCCTCGAGGATGCCGAGCAGGAAGCGCTTGTTGACCTTCTGGTCCTTCGGCATCCGGATGCCGACGGCTTCGTGACTGGCGCCCGCAAGCAGGTTGCGCAAGCGCATCTCGACCCACGGCGGGGCCGCGACGTACGCGCCCAGCATCTTCGGGATGAATCGCCGCGACACCGCCACGAGGATCCGTTTCCCGTGCACGGCCGACAGCCCGCAGACGACGAACCCCGCGGCGTAGAGCGGGGTTCCCATGCGCTCGTGCGCCGGCCAGGCGATCCACGCGATGATCGCGAGGAACGCGAGCGACAGGATGACGCTCGTCCTCATCAGATGGTTGATTCCGCGGTCGATGTACTGAAAGAGCGTGCCCATCTTTCTCTCTTTCCTCCGGTCGAAGACCCTAGCACGATTTTCCGGAATCGTCAATCCGTTTGGCTTTTGTTCGGTCCCGTGGTATCCTCTCCGGACAATCATGATCCCATACCCCCTAGAGACCCCGTCTCTTGGGGCATTTCGCTTGTTATATGAAATTTAAGCTCCATTCCGACTACCAACCGGCCGGCGACCAGCCGAAGGCGATCGAGCAATTGACCGCCGGGATTCGGGCGGGCGACAAGTTTCAGACCCTGCTCGGGGTCACGGGGTCCGGAAAGACGTTCACCATGGCAAACGTCATCCAGAACGTGCAGAAGCCCACGCTCGTCATCGCGCACAACAAGACGCTCGCCGCGCAGCTGTGCAACGAGTTCCGCGAGTTCTTCCCGGAGAACGCGGTCGAGTATTTCGTCTCCTACTACGACTATTACCAGCCGGAGGCGTATTTGCCGCGCACGGACACCTTCATCGAGAAGGAGGCCATGATCAACCAGGAGATCGACCGCCTGCGCCACGCCGCCACCCAGGCGCTTCTCACGCGCAAGGACGTGATCATCGTCGCGTCGGTCTCGTGCATCTACGGCCTTGGCTCGCCGAAGGAGTACGAGAAGACCGTGATGCATATTCAGAGCCACTTTAGTGGCGTCGAGCGAGACGGGGCTAAAGTCCCTATGAATCGCTCCGACATCCTCCACCGGCTCGTGGACATGCAGTTCGAGCGCACCACCGCCGACCTCACGCGCGGGCACTTCCGCGCGCGCGGCGACGTGCTCGAGATCATGCCGATGAACGAGGAAATCATCTACCGGCTGCGTTTGGAGGACGACACGGTGCGCGGCATCGTGCTGCTCGACCCGGTGACGCGCAAGGAGCTGGAGCAGGTGGAGGACGTGTGGGTGTTCCCGGCGAAGCACTACGTGGTGTCGTCCGATCGCGAGAAAAAGGCGATCGCGGACATTCGCACGGAGCTCGCCGAGCAGCTGGCGCAGTTCGACGCCGAGGGAAAGGTGCTCGAGGCCGAGCGCCTGTCGCGCCGGTCGCGGTATGACTTGGAAATGATGGAAACCGTCGGATATTGCAACGGGATTGAGAACTACTCCCGCCACTTTGACGGCCGCAATCCGGGAGAACCTCCGTACACGCTCATGGACTACTTCGGAGACGACTTCCTGACGGTCATCGACGAGTCCCACGTCACGGTGTCGCAGATCGGCGGCATGTACGCGGGCGACAAGGCGCGCAAGGACACGCTCGTCGAGCATGGGTTCCGCTTGCCGTCGGCGCGCGACAACCGCCCGCTGAAGTTCGAGGAATTCGAGCAACGCATCGGCCAGACCGTGTTCGTCTCGGCCACGCCGGGCAAGTACGAGGCGCAGCACTCGAACCGCGTGGTCGAGCAGATCATCCGCCCGACCGGCCTCGTGGACCCGGAAATCGACGTACGCCCGGTTACCGGGACCGACGGCAACAAGGGCCAGGTCGACGATCTCATCGAGGAGATCGTGAAACGCTCGGGGAAGGGCGAGCGCTCGCTTGTCACCACGCTCACCAAGAAGATGGCCGAGGACCTCACCGAGTTCCTGATCGAGCGCAAGATGTCCGGCGGAGCCGGATCCGCCTTTGGCGGAAAGGTCGCCTACCTCCACTCGGACGTGGAAACGCTCGACCGCATTACCACGCTGACGGACTTTCGCAAAGGGAAGTACGACGTGCTGGTGGGCGTGAACCTCCTGCGCGAGGGGCTCGACCTGCCGGAGGTCACGCTGGTGGCCATCCTCGACGCGGATAAGGAGGGGTTCCTGCGCTCGGAAACGTCCATCATCCAGACCATCGGCCGTGCCGCCCGAAACGTGGAGGGCCGGGTCATCCTGTATGCCGACGAGATCACCGGGTCGCTCGAGAAGGCCATTCGGGAAACCGATCGTCGCCGGACCATCCAGCTGGCATATAACAAGGAGCACGGGATCACGCCGCAGACGATTCACAAGCAGATCAAGGACATCCGCAAGATGCTCGGCGCGTCGGAAGAGGAGGTAAAAAATGTGCTCAAGATCGAGGTGACGGCCGAGCCGAAGGAAATCGAGGAGCTCATCAAGGATAAGACCGAGGAAATGCGCATCGCGTCCCACAACCTCGACTTCGAAACCGCGGCCATCCTGCGCGACGAGATCGTCGTCTTGAAGAAAGAACTCGGTAGCCGCAAGCTTTAGCTTGCGAGTCATATGAACGACAAGATCATCATCAAGGGCGCGCGCGAGCATAACTTGAAAAACATCTCACTCGAGCTTCCGCGCAACCAGCTCATCACCATCACCGGCTTGTCGGGTTCCGGCAAGTCGTCGTTGGCGTTCGACACCATCTTCGCGGAAGGACAGCGCCGGTATGTCGAGTCGCTGTCCGCATACGCGCGCCAGTTCCTCGGGCAGATGGAAAAGCCGGACGTGGACGAGATCGAGGGGCTCTCCCCGGCCATTTCCATCGACCAGAAGGCACACTCCGCCAACCCGCGCTCGACCGTGGCGACCATCACGGAGATTTATGATTACCTCCGCGTCCTGTTCGCGCGCGTCG
>CAYRYG010000016.1:0-20817 GCA_964428465.1 uncultured Gammaproteobacteria bacterium | reverse complement strand
CAAGGAAATCCTCGATGGCAAGCACGACGACAAGCCGGAGCAGGCGTTTTACATGAAGGGGGGAATTGACGAGGTGAGCGCGTAGTGTAGGTTTTTAGGGCTTTAGGCTTATAGGCATCAGGGCCTGACTCCTAAAACCCTATCTCCTAAAACCCTATGAAAATCTCTCTAAAAATCGTCACGCCCGAACGGATCGTCTACCAGGACGAAGTCGATTCGGTGACGGCGATGACCGAAGGCGGGGAAGTGACCGTTCTTCCGAACCACGTCCCGCTCGTCGCGAACCTGCGCGCGGGCGAGATGCGGCTCATGAAGGGCTCCGAGGAAATCCTGCTCGCCGCGTCGACCGGGTTTATCGAGGTCCGTTCGCCGTCGGAGGTCGTGATCCTCGCGGACACGGCGGAGCGCGTCGAGGAACTGGAGCTCGAAAAGATCGAGGCCGCGAAGGAACGCGCCCGCGCGCTCCTCTCCGAGAAGCGCCAGGCGGACGACGTCTCGTTCGCCGACGCAGCGGCCGGGCTCGAACGCGAGCTCGCGCGCTACAAGGTGGCGCTCAAGCGCCGCGGCAAAATCCCGCACGCGCCGGAGTCGTAAACAGAAAGCCCGCCTGACGGCGGGTTTTTAATTTGGCCGAAGTCTGATACCATAAAGGCATACAATAATCCGCAATAGCGTCGTATGGATCGCGAACCCTCCGCCCAACTTGTCCAGGAGCGCATTTCACCCGCGGAGCAAGCCGCGTTCAATCAGGCGCGCGTCGGCTATTTTTCGGCGGAGGCCAAGGCCCGTCACCTCGATCATCAGTTGCGTTACGGTCTGAAGCAGGAAGATCGGCAGGCGGCATCGGATGCCGGAAACGCGGCGTGGGAGGCCTGGGGCGCGTTGCGAAAAACCGTCGTGGAGCAGATACGGTCCGGATTTCAGAAAATCACCACCCTCGAGGAACTCAAGGCGTTCGTCGAACCGACGGATGTCGATCAATTTTCCGCCGCGAGGAATTTTCCGAGGGATCTTGGAAACGAGCGCTTCGAAATTCCCGACGCCAACCTGGAAAAGATGATGCGGGGACTGACGTCGGTCAAGGCCGTCGCGGAATGTATCAACTTTCTCTACTCGCGCGGCATCCATAATCGTACGAACGCCTATCCCGCGGCAGTGCGAAGGCTCTCGGAGATCGTTCGAACCGTCGTCGGCGGACTTGGAACGAAAACGGAGGTATACGACGCGGAAGATGCGTGCGAGGGCATCCTGAAGAACGTTCGGCTTTTTGGAAACGAGGCAGGCGCGGGGATGTCCCATGCCGTCAAGGAGATTTTCAGGGGTCGCATGCGCGAATTGGCGCTTCCGGCCGCGCAGGCCGCAAAGACGCTGGACGAGGTCAAGCAGGCGAGCTTCGAATGCCCATGGACGGCCGCATACGAGCGGTATCCGGCCATTGATATCATTCGAGAGAAATGGACCGCGGATATCGAATCGCGCCTCGCCGCATCCCCAAGTGCCGCGGAACTTAAACGGATTTATCGGGACTGTCCGGACAACCGGACCCGTGGTTGGGAGCAATACACGAGATCCGGTTTCGAACCGACGGCGTTGGAGCGCAAGGCCCTGCGGGCATGGGTTGATAAATTCGAGGAGGAATTTAACGCGACGCCGACAACGTCCGGACGCATTGAGCTGCTGAAGGTGGCGCCGGCTGATTCCGTCTTCGAGCAGGTCTATTCGGTTACGCCGTTTTGGCACGGATTGAGGGAAACGATTACCACGGCAGAGAACACGGAAGCACTCGACCTCGTGGAGAAGTTCGTCAGGGACATTCGGCCATTCGACCGGTTTGGGAGCCTCCCAAAGTTCTTCGAAAAGCGCCGAAAGGAATTGTCGGGACAGAACATCGAGTCGACCCCCGCATAGGGATACGCCCGTCCGAGAGGACGGGCGTTGGTTATCCACCGGGAATATTGGCCGACTATGCTAGGATGTCGGCATGTCCGAATTGCTTTCTCATCTCAATGACCAGCAGGCCGCGGCCGTGACCCATACGACCGGGCCGTTGTTGATTGTCGCGGGAGCCGGCACGGGGAAGACGACGGTGGTGACGCGGCGCATCGCGTGGCTCATCGAGCAGGGGCTCGCGAAGCCGCAGAACATCCTGGCGCTGACGTTTACGGACAAGGCGGCCGGGGAAATGGAGGAGCGCGTGGACCAGCTGCTGCCGTACGGGTACGTGGAGCTGCAGATTTCGACGTTCCACGCGTTCTGCGAGAAGCTTCTGCGCGAGTACGCGGCCGAGATCGGGCTGTCGCGCGACTTCCGCGTGGTGAGCGAGCTCGACGGCTGGCTGCTCGCGCGCCGCTCGCTCGACAAGTTTGCGCTCGACTATTACCGGCCGCTCGGGAACCCGACGAAGTATTTGCGCGGGCTGCTCACGCACTTTTCGCGCGCGAAGGACGCGGCCATCACTGCGGACCAGTACTTGGCGTTCGTCGACGACAGCGAGGGGGAAGACGCGACGCGCGTGCGCGAGCTGGCCGGGGCGTACCATACGTACCAGCAGATCCTGCTCGAGAACGACGCGATGGATTTTGGCGACCTGCTCTTGTATGTCCTAAAGCTCCTGCGCGAGCGCCCGCGCGTGCTCGCGGAGCTGCGCCGGCGGTTCACGTACGTGCTCGTCGACGAGTTCCAGGACACGAATGGCGCGCAATACGAGATCGTGAAGCTCATCGCCGCCCCGGCGAACAACCTCACGGTGGTCGGCGACGACGACCAGTCCATTTACAAGTTCCGCGGCGCGTCGCTCGCGAACATCTTGCAGTTCGAGGCCGATTATCCCGACGCCAAGCGCGTGGTGCTCACGAGTAACTACCGCTCGGTCCAGCAGATCCTCGACCACGCGCACCGGTTCATCCAGGCGAACAACCCGCGCCGGCTCGAGGCGCAGGGGAAGCTCGACAAGCGACTCGTCTCGTCGCGCGAGGACGAGGGCGTCGTCGGCCATCTCCACCTGCCGACCCTCGACGAGGAAACAGAGGCCGTCGCGACCAAGATCGAGGAGCTCAAGGCCGCGCATCCCGACGCCTCGTGGAACGATTTCGCGATCCTCACGCGCTCGAACGACGCCGCGGTCCCGTTCCTCGCCGCGCTCGACCGCCATCGCGTCCCATACCAGTTCATGGCCCTGCGCGGGCTGTATTCCAAGTCCGCGGTGCTCGACATCGTGGCGTATTTGAGCGTGCTGGTCACGCCGTATGACAGCCCGTCGTTTTACCGCGTCCTCACGCACCCGATGCGCAAGATCCCGCCCGACGCGGTCGCGGAGCTGTCGCAGTATGCCAACCGCAAGGGCAAGTCGCTGTCTGACGCGTGCCGTAACGCGCCCATCCTCACCTCGCTCGGCGAGGACGCGGTTATCCGCCTGCAGGAGCTGAACGCGGAGCTCGACCGGTTCCGCGCGCTCATCGCGTCGAAGAACATCTCCGAGCTGTTCGTGACCGTCGCGCGCGAGGCCGGGTTCGTCGACTACCTCAACCATCTCCCGGAACGCGAGAAGCAGGAGTCGTTCCGGTACCTCCAGCAGTTCTTCGAGCGCGTGAAGCGGTTCGAGGAAATGCACGACCATCCGGTGCTGAAGAACTTTCTCGAGGAATTCAAGGTCGAGCGCGAGGCCGGGGAAGAGGGCGCGCTGCAGTTCGACCCGGACGCGGGCCCGGAGATGGTGCGCGTGATGACCGTGCACGCGTCGAAGGGGCTGGAGTTCCGCTTCGTGTTCGTGGTGTCCATGATCGACCAGCGGTTTCCCTCGGTCGCGCGCGCCGAGGCGATTCCGCTGCCCGAGGGTTTGGCAGGTTCGACAGGTCAGACAGGTTTGACAGGATACGCGGACGGCGAGGACTGGCACCTGGAAGAAGAACGGCGTCTGTTTTACGTCGCGTTGACGCGCGCCAAGGAGCACGTGTATCTCACCTCGGCCGACGACTACGGCGGCGCGCGCAAGCGCAAGCTGTCGCGTTTTCTCACCGAGCTCGGGTTCGACAAGTCGGGCGGCAAGGACGCGTCCAAGCGCGATCCGTTCACCGATTCCGGCGAGACGCAGACCTCCGCCGAGCCGCCCGTCGTGATCCGCCTTCCCAAGCAGTTCTCATTCACGCAGCTCTCCGCGTTCCGCACCTGTCCGCTCCAGTACAAGTTCGCGCACATCCTGAAGATCCCGGTGTTCGGGAAGCACATGTTTTCGTTCGGAAAGACGATGCACAACGCGCTGCATCAGTTCTTCCTGCTCTGGGTGGAACGCACGGGCGTGAAGCAGGCAAGCCTGTTCGGAGGGGCGCAGACCCAAACGGACGGGCTTCCGGTGACGCTCGACGAGCTGCTCGCACTGTACGTGGCCGCGTGGCAGGACGACTGGTACAAGGACGATGCGCAGCGGGAAGAATATCGCAAGCGCGGCCGCGACCAGCTTCGTGCCTTTTACGCCTATCTGGCGGACCACCCGCCAAGGCCGAAGTTCCTCGAGCAGGATTTCACGCTGAAGATCGGCGACGCGGTGATCAAGGGACGCATCGACCGCGTGGACGAGGCCGAGGGCGGCGTGGAGATCATCGACTATAAGACAGGCACGCCGAAGGAGGACGGCAAGCTCGAGGCCTCCGACAAGGAGCAGCTGCTTCTGTACCAGATGGCCGCGCGCGACATCCTGGGACTGAACCCGGTCAAGCTGACGTACCATTATCTCGAGGACAACTCGCAGATCTCGTTCATCGGCGACGAGGACGACCTGCTCGGCCTCCGCGAGAAGATCCAGGACCGCGTGAACGGGATCCGGACGAGCAAGTTCGGCCCGACGGCCGGATTCCATTGCAAATACTGCGACTTCGCGGATATTTGCGAGTATCGGCAGTCATAGCGTATGGACGCGATCAAGGGATTGCTCGACGGGATGCTCAAACGGCATCAGATTACCGCGCAGGTCACCACCGCGCGTATCATTGAGGTTGCCAACGAGTCGCTCGCGCAGCTGCTTCCGGCGGGACGCTCCGCGGACGCGGCCGCGGTGTCGGTCTACGAGGGAATCGTGCTCGTCCATTGCCGCAATGCGGCGGCCTCGGAGTTCGTCTCCGGCAAATCCACGGAGATCCTCGACGCGGTGAAGGCCAAGCTCCCGTCCGCGCGCGTCGATAGGATTCGGACGAGGGTTGGGATTTAGTATCCAGTATCCAGTATTCAGTATACGGTATTTGGTATCTGATATTGGTCGGCGTGATACTGTATACTGTATACTGTATACCGAATACCGATCCCCATGACCTTCCGACAGTTCCTCATGTTCATGACGATGGCGACGATCGCGGCGTGGTCCGGTTGGATCGTCGTGATCTGGTCCATCGACCCGTCGCGATCCGGCACGCTTGGGTTCCTGTTTTTCTACGCCACGCTCGCGCTCGCTCTGCTCGGGACGCTCACCGTGGTCGGCACCGGGATTCGCGCGTGGGCCCGTCGCGACGTGCTGGTGTCCCGCCACGTGGCCAAGGCCTTCCGGCAGGCGTTCCTGTTCACGGCGCTCGTGGTTGCCTCGCTCATGCTGCTTTCCCAGGGGCTGTTCCGGTGGTGGACCGCCACGCTGCTCATCCTCCTGCTCGCCGTCGTGGAGCTGGTATTCCTGAGCGCGTCGCGGCCGCGTGGGAACACGGGGTTTTCCCCATAAAATCCATCCGAAAACGCCCCTTGCGGAAGGGGGTTCGGTCGAGTAAAGTAACGGGGCTGACGGCCTCGTTTTCATATCGGTATGTTCAACAAATTGTTCGGGAAATTTTCAAAGGATTTGGGGATCGACCTCGGGACCTCGAATACCCGCGTGTTCGTGAAGGAGAAGGGGATCGTCATCAACGAGCCGTCGGTGGTCGCGATCAACACGCGCACGGACCAGATCCTCGCCGTGGGAACCGACGCCCGCGACATGCTCGGGAAGACCCCCCCGCACATCCTCACCACCCGCCCGCTCAGCAAGGGCGTGATTTCGGATTTCGAGGTGGCGGAAAAGATGCTCAAGTACTTCATCGACCGCGTGCACACTGAGTCGTTCACCATCGTCCCGCGGCCGCGCATCGTGATCGGCGTGCCGCTCGAGACGACCGAGGTGGAACGAAAGGCCATCGAGGACGCGGCATCGTCCGCCGGCGCGCGCGAGGTATTTCTCGTCGAGACGCCGATGATCTCCGCGATCGGCGCGCGCCTTCCCATCTCCGAGTCCGTCGGCATGATGGTGGTGGACATCGGCGGCGGCACCACCGAGATCGCCGTGCTGTCGCTCGGCGGCGTGGTGACCTGGAAGTCGCTGCCGATCGCCGGCGAGGAGTTCAACAAGAACATCGTCCAGTACGCGCGCGACGTGTTCAACCTGCTGCTTGGGGAACGCGTGGCCGAGCAGGTGAAGATCCGCATCGGAAGCGCGGTGGAACAGACGGAGCCGCTCACCATGGAGATGCGCGGGCGCGACCTCATCACCGGGCTGCCGAAGGAGATCATCGTCAATGACGGGCAGATCCGCGAGGCGTTGCACCGCTCGGTCGCGACCATCGTCCAGAACATCAAGGCCACGCTCGAGGTGACGCCGCCGGAACTGGTCGCGGACATCTATGAGCGCGGCATCGTGCTCACCGGCGGCGGGTCGCTCCTGCGCGGCATCGACCAGCTCATCGCGCGCCAGGCCGAGATCCCGGTGCGCGTGGCCGAGGACCCGCTGACGTGCGGGGTCCGGGGCGCGGGCGCGCTGCTCGACAACGAGCCGCTGCTGAAGGATCTTGCCCTCCCGTCCGCGAACCAAGGATCGATCGTGTAACGCAACGGACCCATGCGAAGACCAGGGCAACGCATGATGACGGCCGGAATCTTGATCGCGGCGATCGCCGTGGCGGCGTTTGTGTTTCGCGGGTCGGTCGCCCGTGCCCTCGCGGTCGTCCAGCGGCCGCTCGTCGCGGCCGGCACCTGGGCGTCGGTGCACGCCGTCGGCATCTTCGACGCCGCGGCCGTCTCGCCGGAGCGGCTTGCCCGGCTGGAGGCGCAGCGCAACGCGGCCGTGGTCGACCACGCGGAGCTCGAGCGCCTGCGCGTCGAGAACGAGGAGCTGCGGGCGCAGGCGGGGTTCGTGAGCCGGTTTCGCTCGCGCGCGGTCACCGCGTCGATCGTCAGCCGTTCCGTCGGCCCGGAGGCATCCGCGTTCGTCATCGACCGCGGGGCGGACGACGGCGTCGAGGTAGGCGACCCGGCCGTGTCGGGCGACGGCGTGATGGTGGGGAAGGTGACGGCGGTCACCGCGGGATCGGCCACGGTCCGCGTCATTTCGGACCGCGATTCGGCCACGGCGGTCGCGCTCCTCAACGGGACGCGCACCATCGGGATCGCGCAGGGAATGTCCGGCGCCCTGCTGGCGCTCAAGTACATTCCCCAGGACGAGCGGGTGTCGATCAACGACATCGTGGTCACGTCCGGGCTCGAGGAAAACGTCCCGAGCGGGCTGATCATCGGCATCGTCAACACGGTGACGAGCGACCCGACCGCCCCGTTCCAGGAGGCCGTGCTCGAGCCGCTCGGCGACGTCCGGCGTATCCATACCGTCTCCATCGTGATCTCCGAGGCCCTATGATGCGCCCCGCCGCGGCATGCTTTCTGTTCCTGGCGCTCGCCGTCTTCCAAACCAGTTTCTTCGCGTCGCTTCCCGGGCTGCTCGCCTACACCCCGCTCGTCATCGCGGCCGGCGTGTACCTCGTGCAGCACGCCGGCGAGCGTGCGGGCGCGTTTTGGATCGCGGGGTTCGGGCTGTTTCTCGACATCCTCGCGCTCTCGTCCTTCCCGGGCGAGGCCGTGTCGTACGCCGCGGCCGGAATCGCGGCATACGTTTCTGCGCAACACCTGTTTTCCAACCGTTCCTGGTACGGCCTCATCGCCTGCGGCACGTCCGCCGTCGTTTCCCTGAACGTCGTCCGCGCGCTCGTGCTCGCGGCCGTCGCCCTCCGCCATCCGGAACGCGTTTCCTGGGTCGCGTTCGGGGACACGCTGCTGTGGAACCTCGTGCTCGTTGCGCTGCTCCTCAGCCTTCTGTTCGCCTTCGCCAGGCAGATTCGCGGTATCCTGCGGGCCGGATTCATGGTTTCCCGCGAGCGTGATACGTTGTAGGTATGATCCATTTTCTCACCCAGTCCGTCCAACATCTGCGCGCGCTGTACGTCAACCGCCAGGCCGGGGTGGGTACCATTCAGGTTTCCATGGCGGCCGGCGGCGAGTGGGACGTCCGGCTGGCCGAGGATATCCGTCGCAAGCCGGTCGCGCTGGTCGCGTCCGTCTTGCCGGACCCGTCCTCGTTGTTCGACCTCCTTGCGTCCTTCCGTGTCCTGCGCGAGAACAAGTCGCTGAACCCGGCGCTCGTCATCCCGTACCTGGCATATGCCCGCCAGGACCGCATGGCGGCGGAAGGCGGGTCGGCGCTCGGCGTGATGGTGGCGGAATTGCTTCGGAACGTGAACGCGGCGCGGCTGTTCGTCGTGGATCCGCACAGCCGGATCGTTCTTGATGCCCTTGGCCCGAACGCGTCGGAGCTTTCCGCGATCCCGTTGTTCGCGCACGCGTTGTCGGAGGATGGCGAGCGCCCGGACGTCGTGGTGGCGGCGGACGAGGGCGCGCGACCGCGCGCGGAGGCCCTTGCCGCGCTGCTTGGCGCCGAGGTCGCGGTCATCGAGAAGGTGCGCGTGAGGCCTTCCGTGGCGCAGGCCAAGTCGATGGAGGGCGAGGTCGCGGGGAAGCACGCGGTCGTCATCGACGACCTGATCGACACGGGCGCGACGATGATCGAGGCGGTACGGACGGTCTCGAAGCGCGGCGCGACGTCCATCCGCGTGGTCGCGACCCACGGCCTGTTCTCCCGCGAGGCGCGCGAGAAGCTTGCCGCGCTCCCGATCCGGCGGCTGTACGTCACGAACACGCTGCCGCAGCCGCGGCACGCGAACATCACCGTGCTTGATATCACGCCCGTCCTGTTGTCCGTGTGAATAACCCGTTTGTCATCCAAAGCGGGCGTCTTGGAGCGGTCCGCAACTCGCGCGCGCTGACGGCCGTGGACGAGTCGCCCGACGCGGTCGGCGGCGCGTCCACGGACGGACGCCGGTTTCTCGGCCTGACCATCCCGGGCCGCCGATTCGCGCTCGGCGGCGCCGTTTTCGCGATCGCGCTCGGACTGCTCGTCGGTCGGGCCGCGCAGCTGCAGGTGATCGAGGGCGGGCACTACGCCTCGCTCGCCGAGGCCAACCGCGTGCGAACGTACACGCTGGTCCCGCCGCGCGGCATCATCTACGACCGGTTTGGAAACGTCCTGGTCCAGAACGTCCCGACGTTCGTCTTCACGATGACGTTCGCGGACCTCCCGAAGGACGAGGCCGAGCGCGACGCGACGCTTACGCTCGCGGCGGACCTCGCGGGCGTGCCGCGCACCGAGCTCGACCTGCTTATCACCGACGCGAAGCGCGACCCGTACGAGCCGTTCGTCGTGAAGAAGGGGATCCCGTACGAGGCGGCGATGCGGCTGGCCATCGAGGCCGCGATGCTACCGGGATTCCGCATGGAGGACTCGGCGATCCGCGCGTACCCGTCGAACGCCCCGACGCTCTCGCACGTGCTCGGGTACACCGGGAAAATCAGCGCGGACGAGTACGCGGAATACAAGGCATCGGGATATCGCGCCGTGGATGAGATCGGGAAATCCGGGATCGAGCGGTCCGAGGAAACGCGCCTGCGCGGGACGCCGGGATCGCTTCTCATCGAGGTCGACTCGCGCGGGCGCGAGCTGGCCGTCGACGGACGGACCGAGCCGGTGGCCGGCCAGAGCCTGACGCTCACCATCGACCTCGAGCTGCAGCAGTTCGTCGAGTCGCGGGTCTCGGACGTGCTCGAGAGGCTCGGGCTTTCGCGTGCCTCCGTGGTGGTGATGGATCCGCGCGACGGGTCCGTCCGCGCGATGGTCAGCGCGCCGACGTTCGACAGCAACGCGTTCTCGACCGGCATCGACGCCGAGCTATACGCGCAGCTTCTCGCGGACGAGGACTTCCCGCTGTTCAACCGCGCGGTCTCCGGCGAGTATCCGCCTGGGTCCACGTTCAAGCCGTACGTCGCCTACGCCGCGCTCTCCGAGGGCCTCGTGAACGCGAGCACGTCGTTCGTGTCGACCGGCGGGTTGCGAATCGGGCAGTGGTTCTTCCCGGACTGGAAGGCCGGCGGACACGGGGTCACGGACGTCCGCGACGCCATCGCCTGGTCCGTCAACACGTATTTTTACATCATCGGGGGCGGTTTCGACACGTTTACCGGCCTCGGCGTCGAACGCATCACGGATGGCGCGCGACTGTTCGGGTTCGGCTCCGAAACGGGCATCCGCCTGCCGGGCGAGGCCGACGGATTTTTGCCGAGCAAGGAGTGGAAGGAGGAGGCGAAGAACGAGCGGTGGTACGTCGGCGACACCTATCACCTCGCCATCGGCCAGGGCGACATGCTCGCCACGCCGCTGCAGGTCGCGGTCGCGAACGCAACGGTCGCGAACGGCGGGACGCGGTATGTGCCGCGGCTGGTGGAGAAGGCGGGCGAGGAGACGATCCCTGCCGAGGTGGCGGCGGAACCGCTTGACGCGGGTGCGATCCAAATCGTCCGCGAGGGGATGCGCAAGGCCGTCACGACGGGAAGCGCCCGGTTCCTCTCCACGCTCGCGCTGCCGGTCGCGGGAAAGACCGGGACGGCCCAGGCCTCGGGCGACGTGGCGACGCATGCCTGGTTCGAGGGGTTCGGCCCGTATGACGACCCGACGCTCTCGGTAGTCATCTTGATCGAGAACGGCGGGGAAGGCTCCTCCGTCGCCGTGCCGATCGCGCGCGACATCTTCGAATGGTGGTTCGCGCACCGGCCGGAGGAATCCTAGGGCGGGGGCTTGCCAACACGCGATTTTTGTGGCATCATGGCCTGCTATGAAACGCGCAATTCGGGCACGTCGAGCGGGGTTTGGCGGGATGTTGGCCTTGTGTTTGGCCGGGATCGTCTTTGCCGTGCTGAGCGTCACGCCCGAGACCGCCGTGGAATCGGCCTCGCCCGAGACGGTTGCCGAGACGCCGTTCGGCGCGCCCATCGACCGGGCGGACGCGCGCGTGACAAAAAAGCCCTTCGCGATCGAAATCATCGCGGGGCATTCGCCGGTCGAGAACGACCGATTCAGCGGCTATCACGTCGGGGTGGACTTTGAGACGTTTCCGGAGGAGCAGGACGCGGACGTCCCGGTGTACGCGATGTGCGACGGCCCGGTCATCCTGAAAACCTGGGCGCGCGGGTACGGCGGCGTACTGGTCCAGCGCTGCGTGCTCGACGGGGCCGACGTGCGCGTCCTGTACGGCCACATCGACCTCGCGAGCGCCTCCTCGAACGAGGGCGACACCCTCGCGCGAGGCGAGCGCGTCGCGGTCCTCGGCGAAGGCGGAAGCGAGGAGACCGACGGCGTCCGCAAGCACCTGCACCTTGGCGTGCACGCCGGCCCGGAACTGGACATCCGCGGCTACGTCCAGGACGCGGGCGAGATCAGCGGCTGGCTGGACGCACGCGACCTATTCTAGCATCGCGAACCCGATCATCGCCGCCAACCCAAGGATGAAAATCGCGACGTGGAGAACGGTTTCCCCGACTTCCTCGTCGTGTTTTAGTTCCGGAAGCAGGTCGGACGCGGCCACGTACAGGAAGCTCCCGGCCGCGAACGGCAGCAGGAACGGGACCATGTTCGAGACCGTCGCGGTCAGGAAGTACCCGGCGATACCGCCCGCGATCACGGTGGTCGCGGCCAGGAAGTTCAGCCAGAGCGCGCGGCGCTTTTTGTACCCGCCGAATACCAGCACGGCGAAGTCCCCAAGCTCCTGCGGAATCTCGTGGAGGGCGATGGCGAGCGCCGTCGTGATCCCGAGCGCGGGCGAGACGATGAACGCGGTGGCGATGATCAGACCGTCGATGAAATTGTGAACCACGTCGCTCCAGAGCACCAGATGCGCGAACGGCTTGATCTCGGAATGACAGTGATGGGACGGTCTGTCGTTTCCGTGGTGCGCGGTGCTGTGGCAGTGATGGACCGAGAACGCCTGTTCGAAGAGGAACGAGAGCACGAACGCGCCCGTGAGGATAAGCAACGTATGGAACAGGGACATCCCCGCGGCCTCGCCGGTTTCGATGGCCTCCGGCAGCAGGTGGAAGATGGCGTTCCCAAGCATGGCGCCCGTCGAAAGTGCGACCAGGGCGAGAACGATCCGGCCCGGCCGCTTGCCGCGCAGGAACAGGAAGGCGATGCCGGCGAGCGAGCACAGCGCGATGCCGGCGGTCGAAAGAAGAATCCAAAGGAGGCTCATAGGGTTTGCTTATCGGCAGGAGTCACAGACGCCCGCGAGTTCTAGGTTATGGGTCGGAAGCTTCGGCACGGGGCAGGGGATGCAGGAGAGGGAATCGCATTTGGCGCAGGTAACATGATCGTGATGAGGCCGCCCCGCGGCCTCATATCGGGCCTCGCCGTCGTGCGAATGGGTCGCGACGATGAAGTTTTCGACCTGCAGCGTCTGAAGATTCCGGTAAACCGTCGAAAGGTCCGCCCCGCGCATCCGCTTGGCAATCTCCGACGCCGTCCAGGTCCGCGTCTCCCCGAACAGCTCGAGGATCCGGTGACGGTCGGCCGTTTTTCGCAGTCCGCGCCTTCCGAGCGCTTCCTCGATGTGGCATGAGTGCATAATGAGATCATTATGCAAATGCATTCGCGTTTTGTCAAACGTGCCCGTTTCCGGTACCATTTCACCATATGAAGCGTCTGGCCATCCTCCTCCTGTTCGTCGTATTGTCCGTGCCTTTCTTCGCGTCGGCACAGGAAACGGGCAGCCGTTCGGTCCGGGGAATCATCGAGCGGGTGGGCAGGGAATATGCGGACGAGCACGGGTTCCCGCAGCTGGAGCTGGACGTTCTGGGCGAGGACGGCGTGACGTACCATGTCGACACGGCGACGTCCGCGGGAACGGGGGTCCACTACGACCTGGACTCGGGCGACCGCGTGAGCCTGGAGCTCGTCGCGAATCCCGACGGCACGGAGACAGCCTACTTCAACGACGCCATCCGCACGCGCCGGCTGTTCTGGATCGCGGTCGCGTTCGCGGCCGTGACGATCGCGGTGGGCCTCACGCGGGGGCTCCGCGCCCTCGTCGGGCTGGCCGTGACCCTCGCCATCCTGTTCGGCTTCGTGCTTCCGGCCATCGTGTCCGGCAAGGATGCCGTGACCGTGACCGTCATCGCGTCGCTGCTCATCCTCGCGCTGAACATGCATCTCACCCACGGGTGGAAGCGCGAGACCGTCACCGCGTTCGCGTCCGCCGCCGCCGGCGTGGTTCTCGCCTGGATCTTCGGGAAGTGGTTCGTCTCGCTGGCGTTTCTCTCCGGCCTGACGTCGGACGAGTCGGCCATCCTGTACATCGAGCATCTGAACGCGTCCGTGGACATGTCCGGGGTTCTTCTCGCCGGTATTCTCCTTGGCGCGGTTGGCGCGCTCGACGACATCGCCATCGCGCAGGGCGAGGTGGTCGCCGAGCTGCGCGACGCGAACCCGAGCCTCGACCGCAAGCAGCTGTTCGTCCGCGCCATGCGCATCGGCCGCCACCACATCGCCTCCATCGCGAACACGCTCGTTCTGGCCTACGCCGGCGCGGCCCTGCCGACGTTCCTGCTGTTCTGGGCGATCAAGTCCGTCAGCTTCGCGGATTTCCTCAACACAGAGGCGGTGGCCGAGGAGATCGTCCGGACGCTCGCCGGAACCGCGGCCCTGATCCTCACCGTCCCCATTGCTACCTGGTTTGCCGTCTCGCTTGACAGGCGCAAATAATCTCCGTATAGTGCCTGTTACGCAAGCCCTCGTCCCGGACGTATCCGGCCGAGCGCTAATTTTTTCTGGACGCCTATGCCGACGTATATCTCTGCGGAAGGACTGCAGAAATTGAAGGACGAATTGGAGACGCGCAAGACCGTGACGCGCCGCGAGATCGCGGAGAAGATCGGGGACGCGAAGGAGCTCGGGGACCTCTCCGAAAATTTTGAATATCAGGAGGCGAAGGAGTCGCAGGGGTCCAACGAGGTCCGCATTTCCGAGCTCGAGTCCATGATCAAGGACTCGGTGATCGTCGAGGACCAGAAGGGCGGCGACACCATCACGCTCGGCACCACGTTCGACGCCGAGGTGGGCGGGGTCAAGAAGACCTTCCAGCTCGTCGGCTCGAACGAGGCGAGCCCGCTCGAGGGCAAAATCAGCAACGAATCCCCGATCGGCCAGGCCTTCATCGGCCGCCGCCTGGGCGAGGAAGTGTCCGTGGCCGTCCCGTCCGGAACCATGGTTTACAAAATCGTACGGATCGCATAAAATAAGGGGTGAAAGCCCCTTATTTTGTTTTGGTATGATCGAGGAAGAAGGCGTGCGCCGCACGCGTTTGGAGAAGCTCCGGCAGTCGGGAAACGACCCGTATCCGGCCCGCGTGGAACGGACGCACCGCGTCCAGGAGTTTTTGGGCGCGTTCGACGGGATGCTCGCGGACAAGACCGTGGTGACGCTCACCGGCCGCATGCGCACCATTCGCAAACACGGCGGGCTGACGTTCGCGCAGCTTGAGGACGGCAGCGGCATCGTGCAGGTCGCCCTGCGCCGCGACCATATCGGCGAGGAAGCGTACCAGTTCTTCCATGACACCGCGGACATGGGCGACTTCGTCGAGGCCAAGGGGACGGCGTTCGTGACCAAGACCGGGCAGCAGACGCTCGACGTCCAGTCGTACCGGATCATCGTGAAGTCGTTGCTTCCAATGCCGGAGAAATGGCATGGGCTCACGGACACGGAGATGCGTTACCGCCAGCGCTATCTCGACCTCATCGCGAACGAGCAGGTGCGCAACATCTTCAAGACCCGCTCGGCCATCGTGCGCACGATCCGCGCGTACCTCGACCGCCACGGCTGCCTGGAAGTGGAAACCCCGATCCTGCAGGCCGTCCCGGGCGGCGCGAGCGCCAAGCCGTTCATCACGCACCACAACGCGCTCGACGCCGACATGTACCTGCGCGTCGCGCCGGAGCTGTACCTGAAGCGCCTTCTCGTCGGCGGATATGAGCGCGTCTACGAGGTCGCGCGCTGCTTCCGCAACGAGGGGATCGACCACTCGCACAACCCGGAGTTCACGCAGGTGGAGGGATACCTGGCGTACATGGACTACGAGGGCCTCATGGCGTTCCTCGAGGAGATGCTCCGCGAGGTCATCCGCGCGTGCGGGCTGGATCCGGCCGCCGTCCCGTTCAAGGAGTATTCGCTCAACTTCGCGGACGCGTGGCCGCGCGTGAAGTTCCGCGACGCCGTGCTCGCGCACGCAAAGATCGACATCGAGGCGTTCCCGGACCGAGACTCCATCGCCAAGCAGGCCGCGAAGATGGGCGTCCCGGTGGAAAAGACGGACAGCCACACCACCATCATCGACAACATCTACAAGAACCACGTGCGCCCGAACATCGTGCAGCCGACCTATCTCATCGACTACCCGGTCGAGATCTCGCCGCTCGCGAAGCGCAAGGCTGACGACCCGCGCTACGTGGAGATGTTCCAGCTCGTGTATGGCGGCGGCGTGGAAAACATCAAGGCGTTCTCGGAGCTGAACGACCCGCTCGACCAGGAGGAACGGTTCCGCGTCCAGCAGGAGGCGCGCGACCGCGGCGACGAGGAGGCGCAGTTCGGCGACGACGATTACGTGACCGCGCTCAAGCACGGCATGCCGCCGACCGCCGGGTTCGGCATCGGCATCGACCGCCTCGCCGCGACGCTCACGGACTCGCACAACCTCAAGGAAGTCATCCTGTTCCCGACGATGAAACCGCAGGTATGACGACGGTGCTGGCATTCGGGACGTTTGACCGGCTGCATCCCGGACATCGGGCGTTTTTGGAGCGCGCCGCGGCGCTCGGCGACCGACTCGTGGTCGCGGTCGCGCGCGACGAGCACGTGCGGGCGCTGAAGCGGAAGGAACCGCGCCAGGGCGTGGAGACGCGCCGCGCGATCGTCGCGGATATCCCGTGCGTCTCCGAGGCCATCCTGTCCGACGAGACGCTCGGCACATACGCGGTACTCGATCGCGTCCGGCCGGACGTCATCGCGCTCGGGTACGACCAGTTCGGCCTCGAGGCGGACCTGAGGCGTCACTTCGCGGAACGCGGAATCGACATCCCGCTCGCGCGCATCGCGCATAAGGAGGCGCACGTGGCGCTCGGGGTCATGGAGCGCGGCGGCAAGTTCCTGATCGCCCAGCGCAAGGACCCGAACCCGATGTGGGACCGGAAGTGGGAATTCCCGGGCGGGAAGGTGGACGCGGGCGAGACGCCGGCCGAGGCCGTCATTCGAGAAATCACCGAGGAAACCGGCCTTACCCCGAGCGACGCCACGCCGCTCGGAACGCACACGCACGACTGGACGCTTGCCGACTACGTGCTGCGCGTGCACCTGCACCTGTTTCTCTGTCCGGTCGGGGAAGGGGACGTGGTCCAGGAGGAACGCTCGACCTACGGGCACGCCTGGGTCAGCGCCGAGGAGGCGATCACCTATGACCTGCTGGAAGCCAACGCGTATCTGATCAAGAAGTTCCTGATGCATTCCTGTGCCAACGTACAAGACCTGGGTGGAAATTGACGAGCGCGCCCTGACGCGCAACATCGACACGCTGCGCGCGCTGCTCAACCCAGGCGTGCGGTTTTGTGCCGTCCTGAAGGCGAACGCGTACGGGCACGGGATGACCGAGGTCGCGCGCATCGCGGCGCGGGCGGGCGTGGACGCGTTTGCCGTCGACAACGTCGACGAGGCGCTGACGTTGCGCTCGATGCTCCCGTCGGCGCTCATCCTCGTGCTCGGATACACCCTGCGCGAGCGTCTCGCGGACGCCGTCGCCTCCGACATCCACCTGACGATGTACGACCGCGAAAGCATCCTCGCGCTGGAGGCCGTCGCCGCGGAACGCGCGAAGACCTCCTTCGTGCACCTCAAGGTCGAGACCGGCACCTCCCGACAGGGCGTCCTGCCGGAGCAGATCAACGACATCCTGTACGAGCTCGGCCGTTGCGCGCACCTGTCGCTCGCCGGCATTTCCACGCATTTCGCGAACGTCGAGGACACGACGGACACGCGGTATGCAAACCAGCAGTTCAGCCTGTTCCAGCAGTGCGTCGAGGTCGTCCGTACGGCTGGGTTTGATCCAGAATGGCTGCATTGCGCCTGCTCGGCCGCGCTGATCCTCTATCCCGACACGCACGGAACGCTCGTGCGCGGCGGCCTTTCGATGTACGGGATGTGGTCGTCGGACCTCACCGAGCAGACCGCGCGTCGGCACAACGTCGCGGTCGAGCTCGAGCCCGTGCTCACCTGGAAGACGCGCATCGCGCAGGTAAAGTCGCTTCCCGCAGGGACGCCGGTCAGCTACGGGCTGACGGAAACGCTCCGAAAGAACAGCCGCATCGCGGTGCTGCCGGTCGGATACTGGGACGGGTACGACCGCGGGCTTTCCTCGGTCGGGGAGGTTCTCGTCAACGGCACGCGCTGTAAGGTCGTCGGGCGCGTCTGCATGAACATGATGATGGTGGACGTTTCCGCGGTCCCGCAGGCCGAGCCCGAGCAGGAAGTGGTGCTCCTCGGCCGCTCTGGGCGGTTCGCGGTCACGGCCGAGGAAACGGCCGCGCGGCTCGGGACCATCAACTACGAAATCGTCACGCGCATTAATCCGCTGCTGCCCAGAATCGTGGTATAATCATTAGGGATTATGCGGTCCCGCAACCATTTTCGCGTGCTCCAACGGAAGCGCTACGAGGCGCGGCGTTTTCATAATCCGTACTTCAAGCACGAGGCAAAGCGAAACTGGAAGGGGATTCTGATCGCGTCCGCTGTCACGATCGCGGTGCTTGCATCCGTCGGGTGGGTATTCGGCGCACGACGATTCGCGATCACGAACGTATCCGTCGGCGGGAACGAGACAATCTCCACCGACCAGATCAACGCCCGTGTTTGGGAAGAACTGAACCGCCGCCGGCTCCTCGTGTTTCGCGCCAGCAACCGATTCTTGTTTGACGAGGCCACGCTGCGCGACGCACTGTCTTCCACTTACGCCTTCGAAACGCTCGAGATCGATCGGACCTGCCATTGGTTCGGCGCCGGCGAGTGCGCCATGAGCGTCGTGGTAAAGGAAAAGACGTCACAGCTTCTATGGCAAACGGGCGAGCACGTGTATCTCGCGGACCTGCAAGGAGTTGCCATCCGGGAACTGACGCTGGCCGAGTTGGGCGCGTGGCGCGCCCCTCCGCCGACCCCGCCGGACCCGCTTACGCGCCTCCCGCTCTTCGTTGACGTGAACGCGACCCCGATCACGGTCGGCGCGACTGTCCTGACGCCGGAGGAAGTCGCGAACATGTTCCTGTTCCACCAGCGCCTGACCGAGACGGGAATTGCGTTCGTCTCGACGAATATCGACCGGTTGGCAGGGAAGTGGATGGCCGTCGAGACCCAGGCCGGCTACGACATCCTGTTCGACGCGGCCGGCGACGTGGATGCCCAAATTGGAAACCTGAGGATCCTCCTGCGTGACACGGTCCCGGATCCGTCCGAACTCGAGTACATCGACCTGCGCTTCGGTGATCACGTGTATTACAAATAGCTATGAAATCCCTCATCTCCTACGAGGACCGGAACATGCGCGTAACCGACGCCGAGCGTCGCTCCGTCCGAAAGCAGCTGGCGGCGGCCCACGTGCGGCTTGAGAACGTTCGCAAGCGGAAGGAACAGGGGTTCTTCGACCTTCCGTTCGACGACAAGGGCGCCCTGGCCATCGAGCGCGCCGCGCGCCGCGTCCAGAAGCGCTTCTCGCACATGGTCGTGATCGGGATCGGCGGGTCGGATCTCGGCGCCCGCACCATCTGGCGCGCGCTCGGCGGCAAGAAGGCCTGGCTGACCTTCGTGAGCAATCCGGACCCGGAAACCGTCTCGCATATCGTCGAGTCGACCGACTGGTCGCAGACGGCCATCAACGTGGTGTCGAAGTCCGGCACGACGCTCGAGACCATGGCGATCTTCATGACCATGCGCGAGGCGCTCATCAAGGAGGTCGGCACGAAGGCGCACGCGGCGCACGTGTACGTCACCACGGACCCGTCCGTTTCCAGCACGCTCTACCAGATCGCGAAGGACGAGGGGTACGAGATTCTCCCGCACCCGCTGAACGTCGGCGGACGGTTTTCGGTGCTCTCGCTCGTCGGATTGTTTCCGGCCGCGGTGAGCGGCGTCAGCGTCCGCAAGCTGCTCGAAGGAGCGCGCGCGGTAGAGACGGAACGCCGACGAAAGAAGGCGGACAGCATCCCGGCGCGGTTCGCCGCGAACCAGTATCTTTCCATGTCCAAGCACGGCCGCAACATCCACGTGCTCATGCCGTACGCGGACCTGCTTTCCGAACTTGGGTTCTGGTACCGCCAAATCTGGGCCGAGTCGCTCGGCAAGAAACGCGAGGGGACGTCGGTCGGTCCCACGCCAATCGCGGCATTCGGGGCCATTGACCAGCACTCGCAGATCCAGCTGTACAACGAGGGCCCGGACGACAAGACCGTGACGTTCGTCGAGGTGGGCCGATTCCGCCGCTCTCTGCGCGTCCCGAGGGTCTGGGGCGACCGCAAGGGACTCGAATACGTCGGCGGCCTCTCGTTCGAGGAAATTCTTCATGCCGAGCGCGCCGGGACCGAGCACGCGCTCACGTCCAACGGGAGGCCGAACGGGACGCTGACCGTGCCGTCCATCACGCCGGAAGCGCTCGGGGCGCTTTTCATGACCATCGAGACCGCGACCGCATACATGGGCGAACTGCTCTGCGTGAACGCGTTCGACCAGCCGGGCGTGGAAGCGGGGAAGAAGGAAGCGCGTCGCCTCTTGTCGAAATAACCAGATCGTGCTATACTACCGGCGGTCTCTTCGAGGAGTTTACTTCAACAGGAGGCCGGATAATTCTTAACCGCCGAACACATTATGTCGTATTTCGACGGTGAGGGCGACCAGCAGGCCGCCGCTCCGGTGACGGAACCGGAAGTTGCCACTGAGTCCGCCGCATCCGGTGAAGCCACCGGCGAAGAGAAGGCGGCCGAGTAGGCCAAGAGCTCTTCACGGTCCATCCTGGACCAACAAAAGCGGTCCGGTTCGTCGGACTGTTTTTGTTTGCGCGAACTGATCGTTTGTGTCGTAAAATAGATTGGCAGAAGAGGAGGGGAAAGGGCAGGAAGGAGGACGCGGACATGGATATTCGCCGCCCGAGGTCCGTCAGACGCCTCAGGCGCGGGTCGGTCGGCCAAGCGTAGCGATCCGTCGGCTCCGTTAGACGCTTCGTGCTCGGAATCGTACGGAGAGTCGAATACGCGGCGAGGATAGATACAGACGGTAATAGTGACCGGTACCGACGATATGCGACGCGATATACGGCCCTAGGACGTTTTGAGGGCTATCTACATACCCACCCACCATTGTCTTAGTGCCACATTGCTTATGCGTCGTCTAAGTTTCATTTCACGGCGCCAACTATTTTAGCAAAACGAATCAGTTGAGCCGGTAAGGGGTCTTCCCTTCAATGAAATCGAAAAATGCCGACATGGATTTTACGAACACGTTTTGGCGCATTGCGATCTTTTTGTTGGGTAAGTATTACTTCGTGCCACCAAACTTCGTGGCCAGGCCGACCAGCAGGT
>CAYRYG010000015.1:21241-21951 GCA_964428465.1 uncultured Gammaproteobacteria bacterium | reverse complement strand
GTGCGCGTCGTGGTACTCGGCCTCCATGCGCTCGGTGTTGGTGATCATGTACGGCGCAATGTAGCCCTTATCGAACTGCATCCCCTCCACCACGTCCACCTCGATGCCGAAGGACTGCCCTTCCTCCACCGTGATGACGCCGTTCTCGCCCACCTTCTTCATGGCCTCGGCGATCATGGCCCCGATCTCCTTGTCGTTGGCCGAAATGCTCGCGACCTGCCGGATCTCGTCGCCCTTGATGGGGGTAGCGATGCGCTTGATTTCCGCGACCAGCGCCTCGACGCCCTTCTCCATCCCGCGGCGGAGCGCCTGCGGGTTGGTGCCGGCCGTCACGTTGCGCAGCCCCTCGCCGATGAGCGCCTGCGCCAGCACCGTGGCGGTGGTGGTGCCGTCGCCGGCCACGTCGTTGGTCTTCGACGCCACCTCCTTCACGAGCTCCGCGCCCATGTTCTCCAGCTTGTCCGCGAGCTCGATCTCCTTCGCGACCGTGACGCCGTCCTTGGTGACGGTCGGCGCGCCGTAGCCGCGGTCGAGGATCACGTTGCGGCCCTTCGGGCCGAGCGTCACCTTCACCGCGTTCGCGAGCGCGTCCACGCCGCGCTTGAGCGCGTGCCGGGCCTCCTCGTTGAATGCGATTTGCTTTGCCATAGGTTTTTAGGAATTAGGACACAGGAATTAGGCGGGAACTCAGGATATTTCCTAAAATCCTG
>CAYRYG010000015.1:8005-21231 GCA_964428465.1 uncultured Gammaproteobacteria bacterium | reverse complement strand
ACCGCCATTACATCATCTGACTTAATCACCAGATACTCGACGCCGTCGAGCTTGAACTCGTCGGGGGCGTACTTCTTAAAGACGACCTTGTCGCCGACCTTCGCCTCCATGACGGAGCGCTGGCCGTTCTCAAGGACGCGACCCGGGCCGACGGCGATAATCTCGCCGCGCTCCGGCCGTTCCTTGTCCACCGTGTCCGGGATGATGATGCCGGACGCGGACGTTTCCTCCTTCGGAAGCGGTTTGACGATCAGATGATCGCCGACGGGACGGAGTTGCATATGTGTGGAAAACTTAAAAGCATTAGCACTCTACAGCCGCGAGTGCTAACGCGTCAAGAGTTATTCTTCAATGAAAATCCGATGCCGAACGCGGCGAGGGCGAGGCCCGGCCATAATGACCAAAGATAGTGGTCGAGGAGCATGATCGGGAGGAGCGCGGCGAGGAGGGCGAGGGCAAAAAGGCCGCCCGCGGTGGCGAGGTTTTCGCGGATCAGGCGGGAGAGCGCGAGGAGGAACTTCACGGCCGGGAGCAGGAGGATGAGGCCGGTTTCCGCGAGCGCGAGGAGGAAGGCGTTGTGGACGGGCTGGTACGACCAGGCCGGCGAGCCCGGGAAGACGGTCGCGAGCGCCACGGTGTAGTTCCCCGGGCCGACGCCCATCACCACGTTGGCGCGGATCACGTCGTCGAACGCCGCGTAGGCGCCGGCGCGCTCCTCGATGGACTTGGCCTCAAGGCGGGCGGCGGGCTGGAAGCGGGTGAAGACCGCGACGTGGAACACGGCGAGCGTGGCGAGCACGGCGAAGCACGCCAGCGTCATGAGCGGGATAGCGCGGTGCGGGAGCGCGCGGCGCTTGGCGAGCGCGACGGCGGCGAGCGACCCGAACCCGACGGCGACCGCGAGCCAGGCAGAGCGCGAGAACGTGACGATAAGCGTGGACGCGAGGAGCGCCACCGGGGCGGCCATGAGCAGGTGCGAGCCCCGCGTCCTGGCCTGGTGCGACAGCCATCCGAGCGCCACGAGCCCGACCGCGAGGTAGCCGCCGAAGATGTTGGGGTGCGGGAGCGTCCCGTAGCCGCGCAGGATGCGGCCGGTCTCGGTTTCGATCACCGACTGCCCGAGCGTCACGGCGTCGTGCGAAGCGAGCCCGAGCCAGGACGACGCGGGCGACACGCCGGTGACCACCTGGTACCACGCGAGCCCGCTCGGCACCGCGAGCCCGGCCACGAACGCCCACGCCGCGCGCTTCAAATCGGTGCGCTCGTCGATGAGCAGCGAGAACAGCGCCACCGCGGCCGCGAAGTGCGGGAGCGCGCCGAGCGCGACCGAGACGTTCTGCGAGAACGACGCGGAAATGAGCAGCACGCCGATGAACAGCGCCACCGGCTGCACGAACGGCAGCAACCGCCCGGGAACCCGCAGGCCCCCGCGAAGCGTGACCGCCAGCAATATCAAGATCTCGACGGCATAGATGCTCAGCCGCCCGTACTCCCACCCTTCCCCGGCGATGGTCAGGTCGCGGTAAATCCACCGCGTCTGCCACGGGAGGAGGAAAAGGGCGACAAGGGTGACAAGGTCGGCAAGAGAATTTCTGCGCATACCAGATACTAGATACTAGATACCAGATACCAAACGCCCCCAGCGATCCCGATATTCTTCTCTCCGATCATTCTCATGGAATTTCAGCGCCTGGTCGGTGACGACCACGCAGGTGTCGGCGTTCATCACGCGCTTGATGCGCATCGGGAGCCGGCGCATCTGGATCTTGCGGGCGATTGACTCAAACCAGCGCGACGCATACCCCCTCTTCACTCCCCCTTGGCAGGGGGAGAACCGCGTTTCCCCTCCTGCCAAGCCTTGCCTGCCGGCAGGCAGGGAGGGGTTAGGGGAGGTACGGGCATACACCGGCACCAGCGAGCGGACCCACAGGTCGAGGTACGGGTCGCCGCCCGGGAGCGCGAACGAGGAGAGCGGCGGGGCGTCCGTCGTCGCGAAGAACGAGAAGCAGAACGGGTCGAGCTCCGTGGCGCCCGGGCGCTTGCCGAGCAGCGCGAACGGCGCCACCATCAGCAGCCGCGTGGTCCAGATGGCGCCCGGGCGGACCGTCACGTACAGGTCGATGTCCGATTCCGGGCGCGTGTTCCACCAGGCGAGCGTGTTGGCCGCCGAAACCGACTCGACGGTGGGAACGAGCGCGAAGTACCGCGCGGCGCGCTTCAGCTTCGCGTACTTGCGCGTCGCATCGAGGAACCGGTCGCGGCGCTCCTCGGCCCATGCGCCGATGTCATTTTTTTCGCTAACCCATCCAATACCCGGTGTTGGAACGACGGTCCAGAAGCCGTCCTTTCCCTCTAAACGCCCGCGCAGCCCCTCCCCCTCGAGCGCCGCGTACACCTCCTCGAGCCCGTAGGCCCGGTCCGCGCAGAGCATCCACTTCCAGATCTCAAAAACGGTCACCGGGGTCTCGAAAAGCGAGAACCAGACGACCGTTTTGAGGATGGCGTGCTCGACCGGGGTCATACGTCGCCATCATACCACGGCGGACGAGGAGGGAAATTACAGATTTGGCTTACGGATGTACTGATATCTGTATATCCGTAAACAAAATCTGTAATTTCCCCCCATCTACCTATTTCTTTTTGAAAACCATGTACTGCTGGATGATCGACACCACGTTGATGGCCACCCAGTACAGCGTCAGGCCGCCCGGGAGCGACGCGCCGATGACCACGGTCATGACCGGCATGAAGTACATCATGGACTGGTTCATGGAGGCGAGCATCTCCTCGTCCTTGGCGCCCGGCTTCCCCGCCACCTGCTTCGGGGGGCGGCGCGCCAGCAGCATCTTGGTCTGCCAGAACTGGAAGATGCCGGCGAGCACCGCGAGCGGAATGCTGCGTTCCGCGAGGTTCACGATGCCGAGGAACATCTCGTTGATGGACCCCGGGTTCGCGACGAACGGGTACAGCGCGGAGAGCGACTCGACGTGCAGGCCGTCGGAGAGCACGCGGTAGAGCGCGATCAGGATCGGGATCTGCACGAGAATCGGGAGGCACGAGGAGAGCGGGTTCACCTTCTCCTTGGTGTACAGCTCCATCATCGCCTTCGCGAGCTTGTCCTTGTCGCCCTTGTGCTCCTCCTTGAGCGCGTCGAGCTTCGGCTGGAGGTCCTGGAGGGCCTTCTGCGACTTGAGCGACGCGTTGGTGAGCGGCCAGAGGATGAGCTTCACGATGACCGTGAGCGCGATGATGGCGAACCCGATGTCCGCGCCCGGAATGACGTTGTACAGCCAGATGAGCAGGTTGAACAACGGCCGGTAGAGCGCTTCGTGGAACACGTTCATACGGCGGGTTCTGTGGACTCAGGGTTTTGAGGTTCTTGAGGTGATTGAGGCGGTTCTTCCTCAACAACCTTAACATCCTCAACAACCTCAATATCCTTTGGCTTCTCCCCGATCTCGGCGATGTTGATCTTCCAACCGGTCAGGCGCGCGGCGAGCCCCACGTTCTGGCCGCCCTTGCCGATGGCGAGCGAGAGCTGGTCCGGGTTCACGTGTACCACGGCGCTCTTGTCCGTCTCCTTCAGCTCGACGCGGTTCACCTTGGCCGGCGACAGCGCCTTGGCGATGAAGGAGCCCGGTTCCTCGTTCCACTCGATGATGTCCACCTTCTCGCCGCCCAGCTCCGCGATGATGGTCTGGATGCGGGTGCCGCGCTGGCCGATGCAGGCGCCGATCGGGTCGATCTGCTGGTCCTTGGTGGTGACCGCGACCTTCGAGCGCGAGCCGGCCTCGCGCGCCACGGCCTTGATTTCCACCGAGCCCTCGGACACCTCCGGGATTTCCATCTCGAACATCTTGCGCACGAACTCCTCCGCGGCGCGCGAGAGCACGATCTGCGGGCCCTTGGTAGTGAGCGTCACCTGGGACACGAGCACCTTGATGCGGTCGCCCGGCTTGTAGCGCTCGGTCGGCACCTGGTCCTCGGAGCGCAGGATGCCGGCGATGCGGCCGAGGTCGATGAGCACCATGCGCCCTTCCTGGCGCTGCACGATGCCGTTCAGCACCTTGCCCTCGTGCTCCTTGTACTCGTTGAACACCACCTCGCGCTCGGCCTCGCGCAGCTTCTGCGTGATCACCTGCTTGGCGGTCATCGCGGCCATGCGGCCGAACTCGCCCGGCTGCGGCAGCTCGATGCGCAGGACGTCGCCGACCTGCGAGCCGAACTTCAGCACCTTCGCCTCGGAGAGCATGATGTCGGTCTTCGGGTTGAACTCCGGGCCCTCCACCGCCTCCATCTCGATGCCGACGATGTCCTCGCCCTTGGCGCGGGCCTCCTCGATGCGCGCGGCGAACTCCTCGGCCTTCGCGCGGCGGGCCTCCTCGACGCGGGCGATCTCCTCGAGGTCCATGTCGTCCACCACGGTCTTGATGTCAAACACGCGCGTGGACCCGTCCTCGGTGTTGAACTTCGCCTCGATGTTCTGGTTCTTGTCGCCAAAATCCTTGCGGTACGCGGCCGCGAGCGCGGCCTCGATGGCGTCGACGACGGACTCGTACGCGAGCCCCTTTTCCTCGCAGATCTGCCGGATGGCCTGTTCGATGGGAGATGGCATAGTCGTAAAGTCGTTGAGTCGTTGAGTCGTTGAGTGAAGGAAGTTTCCTAAAAATTTTCCGACACTCAATGACTCAACGACTTTATGACTCAATCACTTAATTGATACAACGAAACCTGCCGTCTCGCGGCAGGTATCAGATGTCAAGAGGATATCACGCCCCGTAGGGCCTGTCAACCGCCTTTAAGTGCACGACCTCCGGGTCCGCGCCGGGCAGCAGGCGGATGGCCACCACGTCCAGGCGCCAGAACCGCGCCTCCCACCCGCGCTCGGAGAGCACGGCCTCCGCGCTCGCCACCATGTGCCGGAACTTGGCCGGCGTGACCGCCTCCTCCGGGTACCCGAACTCGTCGCTCTGCCGCGTCTTCACCTCTACGAATACCACCTCGTCCCCGTCCTCGCACACGAGGTCCACTTCCCCGAACGCGGTGCGCACCTGCCGGTCGAGCACGCGCATTCCCCCGCGCACCAAAAAGGACGCCGCAAGGTCCTCCCCGGCATCGCCGAATTCCTTGCGCGCGTCCACCATAATTTTGCCCTTTGACTTTTGACTTCTTACTTCCTTCTCTTCGGGAGATACTTCTCACGCTCGCGGCGCTCGTTCTCGCGCGCGCGGGCCTCCGGCACCTCGCGCTTCGCGTAACGCGCGATCGTCACGGCCCACCAGATGGTCCCCGCGATCCAGATCAGGTACAGGAAGCGCGCGCCGAACAGGCGGATCTCCTGGAACGAGAAGAAGAACAGGATCAGGCCGACGAGGCCCATGGTGGATAGCAGCCCCGCGACGCGGCGGTACACGTTCGCCTGGTGGCGGTCCGTGGCCTGCGGCAGCTTCATGCGACGCACCACGACGCTCGCGACGAGCATCCCGACGAAAATGACGGCGAGCGAGCTGCCGGCGCCGGTCCAGACGGCCGGCGGGTCGAGGGTGAGCCAGTACGACGGGGAGAACAGGGGGCGAAGGTCGAAGGACATACGGGATTGGTATCTAGTATCTGGTAGTTAGTATTTGGTATGGCGACGGCGGCAATATACCAGATACCAGATACAAAATACCAGATACCCCCTTATACCCTCGCGAACACCTGCGCCCAGTGGTACGGCCCGGCGTCGAAGAAATGCTTGAGCTCGAACCCGGCGCGGGTGAGCACCAGCTCGGCCTCGGCCGCGTCCACGCGGTGGTCGATCGGCGGGCCGATGGCGGTCTTTTCCTTCTGCCAGTCCACGAGCAGCACCTTCCCGTCCGGCCGGAGCGTCCGCTTGATCTCCTCGATGGCGTTCTGTGAGCGAAGAAGGATCGGGACGATGTTCACGATCGAGATCATGTGCAGCGACCCGGGCGGCACCGCCACGCCGCCGACGCGCTCGAAGTCGCCCCACACCACCGAGATGTTGTTGGCCACCTCGATCTTTATCCGGCTCTCGATCGCCGCGAGCGAGCTCTTCAAGATGTCCACGGCGTACACCCGCCCCTCCGGACCCACGATCTCGGACGCCGGGAACACGAAATGCCCGAGCGGCCCGCAGCCGAAGTCGGCGTAGTGCATGGTCGGCACGAGCCCCGCGCGCGTGAGGACGGCCGGCGCGTCGAGAAGGGCGCGGCCGGAGGAGAGAATCGCCATAGCGTTACCGGACGAAGATGCCGGCGAAAGCGCCGAGCACGTCCGAGATGATGTTTGTCATGATGAGAATCCCGAGAAAGCACACGCCGGTGCCGAGCAGCTTGTAGAAGAACCGCGACTGTCCCGTCCCCATCTTCTCCTCTGCCCAGTCCACTTCCCCGAACCATTCCATGAGAAGCTCGGTCTTCACGACCATCCACAGCCCGACGAGCATGACGCCGATGCCGAGCAGAATGCGAAAAATGTCTGACATACTGAAACCCAGTATAACAAAAAACCCTCTGGGAACCCAGGGGATTTTTTGGTGCGGACGAGAGGACTCGAACCTCCACCCTATTGCTAGGACCAGCCCCTCAAGCTGGCGTGTATACCAATTTCACCACGTCCGCGCGTTCATTTGTGCCGAAACTATACCCGAGGGGGGATATCTTGGCAAGAGGCGTCGGGGCTGGTATGGTGCGACGGCCCCAAGGAGAACCGCATGTCCGAAGAACGGCCCCGCTATCTGGAACCCGGCGGGATCCGCCAGATCGACCACGTGCTCCTGCTGTGCCCGAAGAAGGGCATGGCGGAGGTCGTCGCGTTCTGGCGCGGCCTCGGGCTCGTGCCGCACGACCGGTACGAGCCCGGCCCCATCGACCACGCCGGCGCCGGTCGCCGGATGGACTTCTCCCTCGGCAACAACACGCAGCTCACGTACCACGTGACGCCGCTTCCCCCGTCGCTCGTGTCCGCCCTCGTCTGGGCGCGCCAGCACCTGGGCGGCCACGTCGCGCTGCGCGTCGGCCCCGAGGACATCAAGGCGCTCCTCGCCCATCCCGCGCTCGACACGGCGCAGGGCAAAAAGGGCCTCATCCGCTGGGGCACCTGCGACTACAGCCTCTTCCTCGACGGCCCGCACGGCCTCCGCGTGGAGTTCCGCTGCCCCTCCGCCCCCGCGGACCTCGGCCACCTGCTCGACTGAACGTCGGGCTCTTTTATTTCAAAGGCGGTCCGATGTTCTCGGACCGCCTTTGGTGGGCGCTGAGGGATTCGAACCCCCGACCTTCTCGATGTAAACGAGTTGCTCTAGCCGCTGAGCTAAGCGCCCTCGCTAAAACTTCCTTGCGCGGCCCGAGATTACCTTGATCACGCCGGTCTCGATGCCGATGTCGAAGCGGGTTCCCATCATCTCTTCCCCGTCGGCGGTCACCGCGATCGGCTTCTCGCTGCGGATGGCCATGGAGGTGAGCGGGAGCACGCTCTCGCACACGCGGCGGCGGCCGAACCAGCCGCTCTTCACGCCCACGCGGATCACGGTCTCGAGCCGGCCGTCGGTGGGGTCGGAGACGCGCTCGTTGCGGGTGGCGTCGCCCGCGAGGTTGCGGATTTCCAGGTGTCCCGCGACGTCCGGGGTGACGCGGTACATTCCCTCGCAGGTGAGTTCGGACCGGAAGTTCGCCACGGAGAGGCTCGTGAGGAACCGCTTGCCGTTCACGATGCCGACGTCGATCTTCTCAACGATGCGCGCGGACAGCACGTCGCACGCCGCGACCCCCTCCGGCACGCCGAGCATGCGCGCCAGCTCGTTGGGCGCGCCGAGCGGGATGATGCCGAGCACCACGTCGGTGCCGGACACCACGTCGATCACCTTGTGCACGGTCTCGTCGTTGCCGACCGCGATCACGTTCATGGTCCCGCGCCGGATCTCGTCGCGCACCATTTCCTGCACATTCCGAAACAGCGCCATGCGCACGATCTTGCCGGCGATCCCAAGGTCGGTCAAACGGTTCTCGATGTTCAGGAGCTCCTTCTCGAACCGCTTGTCCTGGGTAAATTCATCGTAGATGTAGCAGTACATCCTATTCCTTCGGTTCGCCCATGGTCAGACGCCCGTTGATCTTCGCGCCCGGCGCGACGGACAGCGTCTGGCACTCCACGTCGCCGTGGATGACCGAGCTGTCGAGGAGCTCCAGCCGGTCGCTGATGCGCACGTTGCCCTGGATGGCCCCCGCGACGACCGCGGAGACGGCCGTCACGTCGGCCTGGATGCGCGCCGACTCCCCGACGCGAAGCGAGGACGCGGTCTGGATGGACCCGGTCACCTCCCCGTCGATCACCACGTCCCCGGAACTCGTAAACTCCCCCTCCACCTTGACCCCCTGGGCAATAATCGTCTCCTGGCCGGAAGAAGAAGCCATATGCGTTTGGTCGTCATGACGCTTAAACATATCAGGGGGATTGTAACACGCGAAAACCGCAGGTCAAATCGGAATTACATCTCGGCGACCGGCTCGATCCCGAGGAGGCCGAGGCCGTTCTCGAGGGTCTGCGCGGCGGCGGACACGAGGCGAAGCCGGAACGCCGCCACCTCGGGCTCGGCGGAGAGCACCGGGGCCTGGTCGTAGAACTCCGAGAAGGTCTTGCACAGGTCGAACAGATACTGCGGAACCGTGGAGAGCCGGAGCGTCTGCCCGGCCGCGAACACCACCTCCGGATACTTCGCGAGCGCGACCAGCAGCTTGTGCTCCACCGGCAACGTCGCCGTCACCTGCGCCCCATGCGCCCTATGCGCCCCCTTCTTCAAAATGCTCCTCATGCGCGCATACGAGTACAACAAGTACGGCCCCGTGCACCCGTCGAACGCCATGGCCTCCTTCGGGTCGAAGACGATCTTCTTGTCGAGGTCCTGCTTGAGCATCCCGAACCGCATGGCCGCGAAGGCCACGGCGCGGGCGACCTTCGCCACCTTCTTCTCGTTCCAGTCCGCGTGCCGCTCGCGCGTGGCCGACTCGGCCGCGCGGAGCATCTCGTCGCGGAACGTCTCGTAACGCACCACCGTCCCCTTTCGCGACGACATCGCCCCTTCCGGCAGCGTCACGAACTCGTAGGAGACGTGCTGGAGATCCTTCGTGAACCCCATGCGCTTGAGCGTGGCGAACAGCTGCTGCATGGCGAGCGACTGGCGCGCGTCGATGACGTACAGCGACCGCGCCGGATGGTGGTCCTCCTCCTTGCGCAGCGCGAGCACGATGTCCTTGGCGTTATAGAGCAGCGTGCCGTCGGTCTTCACGAGCAGGTTGGCCCCGAGCTTCTCGGCCTCGAGGTCCACGATCCACGCGCCCTGGCTCGACGTCACGATGCCGCGCCCGATGAGGTCCTCGATCGTCCGCTTCGCGTCCCGGATGAGGTCGCTCTCGAAATACCAGACGTCGATCGGGAGGCCGAGTTCCTTGAAGATGGACCTGATGTACGCCACGGACCACTTCCACGTCTTCTTCCACGTCGAAAGCAGCGGGCCCTTCCCCTCTTCCAAGTCGCGCTGGATCTGCGAGACTTCCTCGCGCGCCTTTGGGTCGGCCTCGCCGCGCGCGGTCGCCTCCACGTACATGCGCTGCAAAAACGAGATGGGGTCCTCGCCCTCCGGCACGGTACCGTTCGCCAGGCTCTTCACCGCCCACACGCACCGCGCCACGTTGGCGCCCAGGTCATTGATGTAGGAAGTGGGAATAACGTCGTAGCCGTTGGCGCGCAGCACGTCCACGAGTGCCTGCCCGACGAAGAAGTTGCGCAGGTGGCCGACGTGGATTTCCTTGTGCGTGTTCGGCTGGGCGTACTCCACCATGACCCTTTTCTCCGCGCCCGCGTCGGACGTGCCGTACTTTGCCGCGCGCTCGTCGATCTCGCCGACGACCGCCGTGCCGAACGCCGCGTCGTCGAGGAAAAAGTTGACGTACGGGCCCACGGAGATCACCGACCTGACGAACCCCTTCGGGCCGATCTTCGCCGCGATCTCGGTGGCCACCTCGGCCGGGTTGCGCTTGAGCCCCTTGGACAGCACGAAGCAGGCGAACGAGAGGTCGCCGAGCTTGGCGTCGGGCGGATAGGACAGGTCCTCCACCGACGGCGTGAACTCCTTGCCGACCGCCTTCTTGAGCTCGGTCAGCACCTGCTGCTTGGCCTGTTGGATGGCGTACATATATGAATTCCCAGCCACTTTAGTGGCGTGAGCGCGACGGGACTAAAGTCCCTGTGAATCCAGCTGCGCCTCGATCCCGCTGAGCTTCTTCGCGGCCTCGTCGCGCTTCGTCTTCATCTGGGCGACCACCTTCTCCGGCGCCTTCGCGGCGAACTCCGCGTTCGCGAGCTTGGCGTCGGTGGCCGCGACGTACGCGGCGAGGTCGTCGCGCTCCTTGGTGAGGCGCGCGCGCTCGGCCTCCGCGTCCATGGCCCCGAGCGTGAGCTGGATGCCCGGCTTGTCGCCGACCGCGATGTCCTCCACGCGCGCGAGGCGCCGGATGATCTCGGCGTGCTCCAGCAGCGACGCGTCGCCCACCGTGATCGACACCTTCTTCGCGGGCTCCACCTTCTGCGTCGCGCGGATATTGCGGATCTCGACGATCGCCGACTGGATGGCCGCGAACTTCTTCTCCGCGTCCTCATCACGCGCCCCGATGGCCGACGGCCACGGCGCGACCATCAGGGGATTCCAAGCCGCTTTAGTGGCGTCCGAGCCCGACGGGACTGAAGTCCCTTTGAATTCGCTCCAAATCTGCTCGGTCACGAACGGCATGAACGGGTGCCACATCTTGAGAAGCGCCTCGAGCACGGACATCAGAATCGCGTCCGTCCCCCCATGCGCCTCCTGCGCCTTCTGCCCCTTCGCGATCTCCAGATACCAGTCCGCGAAGTCGTTCCACGTAAAGTCGCGCAGCTCCTCGCCGGCCGCGGAGAACTCGTGCGCGTCGAGCTTCCTCGTCACGCTCGCGACGACCGCGGAGAGCCGCGACAGAATCCAACGGTCCGCGAGCGTCACGGCCTCGACGTTTTCCACGGCTTCGACGTTCTCCACCGACGACAGCACGAACCGCGAGATGTTCCACAGCTTGTTGGTGAAGTTGCGGTACCCCGCGACCTTCTCCTCCGACAGCTTGGTGTCGTTGCCCGGCGTGGAGCCGATCACGAGCGACAGGCGCGTCGCGTCCGCTCCGTAATTCTTGATCATGTCGAGCGGATCGATGATGTTGTCGAGCGACTTGGACATCTTGCGCCCCTGCTCGTCGCGAACCAGGCCGTGGAGGTAGACGAGTTTGAACGGAACCGCGTCCATCAAATACGTGGTCATGAGCATCATGCGGACGACCCAAAAGAACAGGATGTCGTATCCGGTCTCCAGGACGGACGTCGGGTGGTACGCGGCAAGGTCGACGGTCTTCTCCGGCCAGCCAAGCGTCGTGAACGTCCACATGCCGGCCGAGAACCATGTGTCCAGCGTATCGGGATCCTGGGCCCAGCCTTCGCCCTCCGGGGCCTCGATGCCGACAAAGATCTCCTCGCCGCGGTACCACACCGGGACGCGGTGGCCGTACCAGAGCTGGCGGCTGATGTTCCAGTCGCGAAGATTGTCCGTCCACTGGAAGTACGTCTTCTCAAAGCGCTCCGGGGCGATCTTCGTTTTGCCCGACTCGACGGCCTCTCGCATGAGCGAGCACATCGTGACGGTCTTTCCGTTGCGTTCAAACTCCTTGCGAACGGCCATGAACCACTGCAGCATCGGGATCGGCTCGATGGTGCCGCCCGAGCGCTCGGCGGTGGCGAGGTTCTGCATTGTCTTTTCCTCGCCCTCGATCAACCCCTGTTCGCGCAGCCACGCCGCGACCGTCTCGCGCGCTTCCTTCGTCGTCTGCCCCGCGACCAACGTTCCTGCCTCAGCCGTCATGCGGCCGTCCTCGCCGATCACTTGCCGCATCGCCAACCCGTGCCGCGCGGCGATATCCGCATCGATCAAGCTGTGCGACGGAGTAACGCCAAGCGCGCCCGTGCCGAACGCGGGATCGACCTCCTTGTCCGCTACCACTTTGATCGAGATCGTCGTCCCGGCGAACGGGATGTTCTCAAACGTCTGTCCAACGAATGCCGCATACCGTTCATCGTCCGGATGCACCGCGACCGCCGTGTCGCCCACTTTCGTTTCTGGACGCGTCGAAGAAATCGCTATTGGAAAATCTTTCGCGTAGCGGAACGTATACAGCGTGGCCTCGACCTCCTTGTAGACGACTTCGATGTCAGAAATGGTCGTCTGGCCGACCGGGTCCCAGTTGATCACGCGATGCCCGCGGTAGATCATCCCGTCGTCGTACATCTTTTTGAACGCGACGTTCACGGCATAATTGCGTTTCTCGTCGAGCGTGTACGCCTCCCGGCTCCAGTCGAGCGACGCGCCCATCTTGCGGCACTGGTTCACGATCGTGTCGTGGCTGTCCTGCGCGAACCGTTCCACGCGGCGCAAAAATTCCTCGCGCCCGATGTCATGGCGCGTCTTCCCTTCCGTCTTGAACAAAATCTTTTCGACCTTCGTGGACGTGGCGATCGCCGCGTGGTCCGTCCCCGGAATCCACAGGGCCTTCTTGCCACGCATGCGCTCGAAGCGCACCATGATATCTTCGATGGCGAGCATCACGGCGTGCCCCATGTGGAGGGTGCCGGTGACGTTCGGAGGAGGAAGCACGATCGAGAACGGCTCGGTGCGCTCGCCCGGCCCTTCAACTCCGTTCAGGGCAGGAAGGTTGTCGGGGTTAAACAGGCCGCTCGTTTCCCAGGCGGCGTAAATCCCGTCCTCGTACTGCCCGGCCTCGTAGGCCTTCGGAATGTCGTTTCGTTCCATATCGGGAATATTGTAGCAGTGGGCGCATAGGGCGCATAGGGGGCAGGGGGCGCGGGGGGAAAACCGCGATCTTATGCGCCTTATGCGCCCCTTGACTCCCCATGCGCCCTCCCGTATAATCACCCATTCCCATGCTTGTTGAGGAGTTTTGACACATTTGTGTTCCGACGTTCGCGTTGGAATCTGGGGAAAGCATGGCTTTGAAGGAAACCCAACAGATCCTGGAGACGATCAAGCGCTCGACGCGCCCGCTTATTTGCGTCCCCCGCTCCGGCGGGGCGGACGGGTACGCGGCGGCGCTCGGGATGGCGCGCGTGCTCGAGAAGCTGGAGAAGAAGGCGGACAT
>CAYRYG010000015.1:0-7905 GCA_964428465.1 uncultured Gammaproteobacteria bacterium | reverse complement strand
GCGGCTACCGCTACGACCTCATCATCTGCCTCGGCTCCGCGGACCTCGAGAGCTGCGCGCACCTGTACGCCGACCACCCGGACTTCTTCTACCGCACGCCGATCATCAACGTGGACCACCGCGTCGAGAACGAGCACTTCGGCCAGCTGAACGTGGTGGACCTCACCGCGGTGTCGACGAGCGAGGTGTGCCACGACCTCGTAGAGTCCATCGAGGCCGGGCTCATCGACGAGGAGGTGGCGACCGCGTTCCTCGCCGGGATGATCGCCAAGACCAGGTCGTTCAAGACGCGCAACGTGACGCCGAAGACGCTCTCGACCGCGAGCAAGCTCGTGGCGCGCGGCGCGCGGCGCGAGGCCATCGTGCACAACCTGTACCGCACCCGCTCGGTGCCGACGCTCCGCCTGTGGGGACGCGCGCTCGCGCGGCTCAAGGTGGACGCCGCCGCGCAGGTGGTGTGGACGCTCCTCTCGCGGCAGGACTTCCTGCACGCGGGCGCCGAGGAAGCGGACCTGCCGGACGTGGTGGACGAGCTCATCGCCTCCACGCCGGACGCGAAGGTGGTGGCACTCCTCTACGAGACGCACGACCGCGGGATCGTGGGAATCCTGCGCGCCGAGCGCCCGATCGACGTGCTCGCCCTCGCCGCGCCGCTCAGGCCCTCCGGTACCCGCGAGGAGGCACGCGTCTCCTTCCCCGGAAAGACCATCGTCGAGGCCGAGCGCGAGGCGCTCGCGTGCCTCGCGAAGACAAATTAAAAGATACAAGACACGACCCTCGTCGCATCTTGTATCTTTTTATTTTCTTCTACTCGCTCGTCTCCGCGTCCTCGACCGCGCCCTCGGCGCCCTCCTCCACCGGGGTCGGGATGACGGCCGCGGCCGCACCCGCCTTCAGCGCCTCCAGGCGGCGCAATACCGTCGAGTTGCCCGGGTTGAGCTGCGCGACGCGGTCGGCCGCCGCGATGGCGCGGTCGGTATCGCCGTCGCGCTCATAGAGCGCGGAGAGGTACCACAGCGCGTTCGAGTAATTCGGGGCGACCTGGAGCACGCGCTCGAGCTCGGCGCGCGCGAGGTCGTCCTCGCCGTCGCGGATGTACAGCATGGCGAGCTGGAACCCGAGGCCGATGTCGTTCGGGCTGGCGTCGCGCAACGCGACCAGGCGCGAGATGGCCTCGTCCATGCGGCCCATGCGCTCGTACGTCGCGGCGAGGTAGTAGTGCGCCGGCCCGAAGTCGGACTTCAGCTCGATGGCGGCGAGCAACGCCTGCTCGGCGGCCGCGAGCTGGTTCTTCTCGGATTCCACGGCACTCGCCGCGAGCTCCTCGTTCTCCGCCGACGCGAGCTGGTGCGCCCGGTCCGCGACCACGAGGTACACGCGGCCGAGGTTCACCTGGTGCGACGGGTTCGACGGCTCAAGCGCCACGGCCTGCTGGAAGGTCGCGGCGGCGAAGTCTTCCGCGTTCGACACGAAGGACATCACGTCGCGGTACACGGAGCCGCGCACCACCCAGTTGGAGACGTTGTTCGGCTCGATGTCCGTCGCGCGCTTGGCCGCGTTGATCGCGTCCGAGACCTGGGCCGTGATGAGCGCGCGCTGCTCCGCGGTCAGTTCCGCGCCGGACGCGCTTGCCGCGGCGACGCCCTGGCGCGCCTGGGACAGGAGCGCCGACGAGAGATTGCGCGCGTACACGTCGGACAGGCCGTTGTAGGAAACCGCGCGCCGCAGCTCCCCCGCCACCTCGGCGATGTCCGCCCCGGCGCGGTCGAGCTTCACCGCCTTGGCGAACGCCACCTCCGCGGCATACCGGCTGCCCGTGATGAACAGCGCGGTGAGCACGCCGACGGAGACGACCACGAAGGCGAACGAGAACGCGAGCCCGAGGCGCGGCGAGTGGCCGAAGTCGGTTTCCCGCGCGGCACGCGCGGTCTGCGCGGCGATCAGCCCGGTGAGTCCCCACAGCAGGAACGTGAGCGTCAGGTTGGAGGAGTACAACAGGTGCGCGACGAACAGCGTCGTCCATCCCACGAACGTGACGTACGCCATCTTCCACGCCTCGCTGTCGCGGTCGCTCTTGAGGAGCCGCGACAGGGCGAACCCGGCGGTCGCAATCATGAGCAGGAGCCACGCGGCGGCACCGGCCACGCCGGTGGTCGCGAGCGCGGTGAGCGCGTGCGACTTCGCGCGGTCAAAGCGCAGGTTCCAGAACACCGTGTTGTTGACCTCGACCGGGTGGTATTTCGCGTAGTCGAACACGAACGTTCCCGGCCCGGACCCGAGAATCATCCGCGGCAACCCTTCCGCGAGCACCGCCCGCGCGATCTCCCAGCTCGCGCCATAGGACGGCGACACGACGATCGGGAGGCTCGGACGCAGCGGCGTGCGCACGAACAGCAGAACCACGGACAATAGCAGGATGGCGAGCGGCAGCGCGAACCGGCGCGGCTTCGGGAACGCGGAGGTCTGCACGAACGCGAACACCGCGAGCAGGAGCACGCCCAGGACGTTCAGCGCCCACAGCACCCAGAAGTCCACGGCCACGGACACCACGATGGCGAACGCGGACACGAGCACGATCAGCACGCGCATGAGCGCGCCCATCCCGCCCGCCGGGATGACCCCGCTCGGCGTCTTCGACGAAACGATCCACGCCGCGATCCCCATGAACATGACGGCGGTGAGGTACACGGCGAACCCGTTGATCGTCCCGACCGTGTTGAACCCGGAGGAGTGGGCGAAGTCGAACGGGAGGTAGAACCACCCGAGCATCGCGAGCGTCCCGAGGAGCCCGGAGACCGCGGCGGCCAACAGCGTGCAGGCGAACAGCTTGCGCTGGGTGTCCACCGAGGACGCGGCGTTCAGGATGACGTAGAACAGCAGCGCGAGCACCACGCTCGTGAGGACGCTCGCGTACTCCTGGCTCACCTGCCCGACCCACGTCTGGTATCCCGCGAGAGAAAATATGGCGGAAACCAGCGTCATGAGCAGGAACAGCGCGGGAAACAGGTTGATCCAGCCCGAGCGGAACTGCAGCCGCTTGTGCATGACCATGGAGCCGAGCCACGCCATGAGCGCGACGAGGGTCAGCAGCACGAGCACGAACTGCTTGTTGATCTCAAGCGCGTTGGTCGTCCAGGGAAGGAAGAATACCGGCACCAGGAGGAACAGGAGGTAGAGGGACCAGCGCGTCACGGTGCCGAAGAGAGATGAAAGGCTCATAGGTTATTGGTTCGACTTCGCGGTGTACTCGGCGATCGCCTGGACGATCTTGGAGTCCCCGCGCAAGTCTTCGGTGTAAAGGATATGTTCCACGCTCACGTCCATGTAGTCTTCCGGCCCGTGCACCTCCCCGCCGAGCTTGATGAGCTTCAGGTCGGCCGCGCTGAGCGACGGGTCCTGCGGGTTCTGGCGGAAGTCGAGGTAGTACACGTCCCGCAGCCGGACGAACCCCTCGGTCGGCCCGTCCCATTCCAACGTTCCGAAGTAGGTCTGCCCGTTGTCGAGGAAGACGGCCTGGTGGCCGCCCGACGGCGCGGCGGGGGTCGCGTCCGGCTCGGCACGGTTCGTCCACCAGTACCACGCGCCGGCGGCGAGAACGACGAGCAGCAGCACCATGACGACGGCATGCCGCAGTCCGGAGCTTCCTTCCGGCTGTTCCTGCCCGAACGCGGACGGACGACGCATCTTTGACTCAATGGCCATAGAATGGGTTTGACGTTCCAATGTCTTGGATTTTAGCAGTTCGCGGCGGGTGCCACAAGAAGAATCCGTGGAAACAAAAGAGTCCCGATCGTCGGTCGGGACTCTTGATAATTACAGGATGACTTCCTCGGCCGGTTCCTCGACGACGACCGGGGCTTCCTCGACGATCGGCTCGGGCGCCGGTTCGGCGGCCGGTTCCTCGACGACGACCGGCTCCTCCGCCGGGGCCGGGGCCTCCTCGACCGGGGCCGGAGCCTCCTCGATGACGACGGGTTCCTCCGCGGCCGGTTCCTCGACCACCGGGGCCTCAAGTTCCGGCGCGGCGCCGCCGTCGACCACATATACGTTGATCTCCTGGCTCGAGCCGTCGGACACGCTCACGCGGCCCGCCTCGACGCCGAGCGCGATCCAGTTGAACTCCACCGGGTACGCGAGCGTCCCGTCGAGCACGAGGTCGAACCCCGTGGTGCTCTCCCCCTCCACCCACCAGTAACCCGGAATGTCGGTGGCGGTGCGCAGGGTCGCCGTGACGATCGGCTGCGACGCGTATTCCTCCGTGAACGGGACGTGTACGCGGGTGTCGCCCGTGTTGATGCGCGCGCGGCCGGCCATGTCGGCACTGCCGTACAAATGGCCTTCCACCGTGACGGATCCCTCGAACACCGCGTTGCCGGACACCACCACCGACTCGGCGGAGAGGACGCCCGCGGAAAGCGCGGAACCGTCCGAACCCTGCAGCGAGCTGGCTTCCGACGCCGGCGGGACATACCAGAAGCTCGCGATCTTCGCGATCACCTGGCCGGACGCGCCGTCCGAAGAGGACATCGCGATACCGATGACCGGACCGGCCTCCGTCGCCTTCATGGCGACGCCCGGGGTCGAGGACGTGGTGAGATAGTCGCCAGGCACGATCGCGCCGTTCTCGTTGCTGACGTTCACCGGCACGCGACCGGCGAGGGCGATCTGCGACGCGAATCCGGACGCCGGCGCACCGAGGGTGATGCCTGGCTCCGTGGACACGATGCCAACGACCGAGGACTCATACGCCCCCTGGGACTTGCGAATCGTCTCCACGCCGTTCGGATCGACCGACACGACGTCTCCGGCCGCGAGCTGTTCGGACGACTGGAACCACTCCGCAAGGTCGAAGCCGTTACCGGCGTTGTGGTTGTCCGATTGGTCCATCATGGCGATCAGCTGCCAGCCGCCCGCGTCCGTCCTCACCCACATGGTTCCGTCGCCGTTTCCAAGGACAATGTCCGTCGAGCCGCAAGTGAGCTGCGAAGTTGTACAGTCGAGGGTGTCGTCCGCGGCGCCCGCGCGAACGAAGATCACCTGGCCTACGTACGCGCCCGAGAAGTCCGTAAGCGTCTGGGCCGTGCCGTTCTCAAACAGGAAGTGCGAGCCGCCCGCCACGCTCGGGGTCGTTCCGGCCGCAAGAATCGTCATCGCGGCACCAAGCCCGTAGCCGCCGTCAAAGCTGGCAGGGCCGTCCACGTACAGGTCCCCGTCGATACCGACGTCGTCCTCTACGTACAGGTCGTCCCCGGCCCCGAACGCGAACCCCGCGTTCACGATATTTTCCGCCGCCGTCCCATCCGCACCGACGGAAAGGCTGTCGTTGACCGCGACCAGGTCGGACGCCCCGCCGACGATCGTCGGCACGGTGGCGGCCGCGCCGTCAACGTCGATGGTCAGCGAGGTGTTATTCGTCCCGCCGTTTCCGCCGAAGACGATGGTATCGTCGGTCTGGTTCGAGACGGTCTCGTTGTTCCCGAGCCTCAGGTCCGCGTCCCAGGACGTCCCGATGCTGATGGCGTATTCGGTGCCGTCCGGGTTGTTCGATCCCGAGAGTCCCTTGATATTCAGGGCCGTGACCGCATCGTCGAGGCCCACGTCCGTGGCATTGTTCGTCACGCCGATGGAAAACGCATCACGATTGTCCGCGTCCCCGTCGTCATTATATTGTCCCAACGTCATATTGACGCTCGCGCCGGCGACGTTCCCCTGATAGGTCGCGTCCGTGGTCGTCTGGTTCACGATCAATGCCGGAGCCGAGGTCGTTGCCGAGGCGTTCGCGATGGACGCGCCGTCGCCTGAATCGAGCGCCACGTTGAAGTCACCGCCGGATACGTCGAGGTCCCCGTCGGAGACCAGGATGTCGCCGGTCGTGACCACGATCGAGTCGTTGCCGTCGCCGGTCCCCTGCAGGGTCAGCTGGCCGTCCGTGAAGATGTTGCCGTTCACGCCGAGCATGTCCTCGACGTACAGGTCGTTCCCCGCGCCGAAGGCGAACGTCGGGTTGGTGAGGTTCTCGGTGGTGTTGCCGTCGATGCCGACGGACAGGCTGTCGAACACCGTAAGCAGGTCGCTTCCCCCGGACACGATGGCCGGCACGTTCCCCGCGCTGTTGGCGTCGAGGTCGAAGGTGATCGACGCGTTGTTCGCCCCGGCGTCGCCGTTGAACGTGACCGCGCCGTTGTTGACGTTCCCGATCCATTCGTCGTTCTGCAGCTCGAGGTCGCGATCCCACGCGGCCGTATTCTCGATCTCAATGGCCTTGTCCGTCCCGCCGGCGGTCGATTGCAAATTCACGAGGAGGCCCGTGGTGTTGTCCGTCGGGGCCGTTCCCTGTGACGTCATGTTGATCTCCATGCCCCTGACGAGCCGGTTTGCCTGGTCCGACGCGGTCGCGTTGACGATCAACGCCGAAACGGTTCCGACGTCCGCGGTCGAAGGCATGCTCACGTCGAGGACGGGAACCGTGGCCGCGGCGTTCGGTCGGAACAGTGCCGTATCCCCGGTATCCAGGAACACGTTGAAGTCGCCGGCGAGCAGTTGAAAGTCGCCGTCGGCAACCCGGATGTCACCGGTCGTGACCAGGATCGAGTCGGTGCCGTCGCCCGTTCCCTGCAGCGTGAGCAGGCCGTCCGTGAAGATGTTGCCGTTCACGCCGAGCATGTCCTCGACGTACAGGTCGTTCCCCGCGCCGAAGGCGAACGTCGGGTTGGTGAGATTTTCCGTCGTCTCGCCGTCGATACCGACAGAAAGGCTATCGTTGACGGTAACGAGGTCGCTGCCGCCCGACACGATAGACGGCACGTTGGTCACGCTGGCGCCATCCAGGTCGAACGTGATGGACGTGTTGTTGATCCCGCCCGCCCCGGAAAGGACGATCAGGTCGTCGACTTGGTTGCTAAGCATCTCTCCTCTCCCGAACGAAAGGTCGGCGTCCCAGCCCGTGCCGATGCGAATCGCCCATTCTTTCCCGTCGGCCTGATTCGCGCCGGAAAGATCATTGATACGCAGACCAGAAATGATGTCGTCCACTCCCAGCAAGTCGGAAGCGTTGTTGGTCACCGTGATAATGGCACCCTGGCGGTTGTCCTCATCGTTGTCATCGGCGTAGTCCGTAAACGTAGCGTTTACACCAAGGCCCGCGCTGTTGCCAGTGTTCGAGGCATTAGTAACCTGGTTAACGACGAATGCCCCGGACGCGGTGGTTGCCGTATTGTTGGTGACGGACGCGCTGTCCGCGCCGTCGAGTGTGACGTCGAAGTCGCCGCCGCTCATGGTGAAGTCGCCGTTCGACACGAGGATGTCGCCGAGGGTAAGGATGAGCGCGTCCGTGCCATCCCCGGTTCCCGCGATGGTCACGCTCGCGCCGAACTGCGCGACGCCCGCGTTGGTGATGGACCAGGTGGTTCCCGAGTTATCGGTCAGGGCGATGTCCCCGGCCGAGACGGTGAGGCCGCCATTGAACGTCGCCGCGCCGTCGAAACGCGAGGTTAGGTCCACCTCGAAGTCACCGACCACGTAGAGGTCCGCGTCGCCCGTGGCAGTGTCTCCGGGACCGGAGCCGCCGATGGCGACCAGCTCGCCGTCGAAGCTCATGACGCCGGTGGAATCTACGTCGATGCCTGCCGTCCCCGCGCCTATGTCGATGCCCCCCGCGGCGTTTTCCGCCGTGATGTTGATGGCATCCGCGCTTCCCAGCCCGCTGCCAAGCGTAATGCCCCCAGCGTCGGAAAGAACGTTGATGGAATTCACGGCGGTCCCCTGCTGCGCCCAGAGCTGGATCGTCTCGGCCACGCCCGCGTTCGTCGTCAGGTTGATGGCGTCCACCGCGTTGTTCGTCGAGGTCAGGGTGATGGAGCCGACCGCGTCCACGTTGAACGCCGTGCCCACGTCAAAGTCCGCCAC
>CAYRYG010000014.1:21821-22565 GCA_964428465.1 uncultured Gammaproteobacteria bacterium | reverse complement strand
CGACCGCCGCGTCGGCCGGGAAGCGGACGGACGCGGCGACGCGCGATCGGCCGTGCTTCCTCCTCCCGCCGATCGACCTCTCCCGAAAGTCCTTTCCGGTGCGCGTCGACGGGCGCCCGGCCTACGCGGTGCGCGCCCGGCCCGAGGGCCGTCCGGAGCACCTGTGCCGCTGGCATGCCATCTCCTACGCGGGCCCGGTCTGACCGGGCTCTTTTTCGTCGAGAGGGTTGACAAACCGCTCGTTTCTGGCCAAAGTGACGGGGCGTTAGTCTTTACACCGGGACTCGCAGGAGTACGCATGGGCAGGAATCCCAATTGGATGCATCACGACGACGTGACGGATACGGCGAAGGAACGCGCCTGGCACGCGCTCGCCGGCAACCAGCCACCGCATCGGGCGTGGTACTACTCGTCCTCCTTTCATGGGGATGACCTCGGCCCGCTGCTCGCCGAGCTTCGGGACGTGTTCTGGGACGCGAGCAAGTCGCGCGTCACGAAGGACGTGGACGTGAAGGTGGAGCACCTGACCGTGCTCCAGGGCGTGCCGATCCTCCGGGTGAGCATGCCGCGGCGTTTCGTCGCGAGCTTCGTCGTCGGGACCGCCGTCTTCGTCCTTTACAAGGCGATGATCGGTGACAAGGTGCTCGACTTCGGCCAGGCCTGGGGAGGCCTGCGCGGGGCGGTGCACAGCGGGTCGCACACGGTGCTCGGCGACATCGGCCACATGGTCGCGGGGGACGACGC
>CAYRYG010000014.1:0-21811 GCA_964428465.1 uncultured Gammaproteobacteria bacterium | reverse complement strand
GCGATCCTTCGCAGGGCCGAGCAGGCGACCTCGCCGTCCCCGCCCGCGTTCCCGCGGCCTTCCCGCGCCGAGCCGGTCGTCATCCACGCGCCGCGCGCGCCGCTCCCCGCGAGCAGCCCGCACGAGGTGCCGCACGGCCCGACGATCGTTCCCGACCCGACGGACGTCGGGCCGCCGGCGGAGGAGCCGCTCCCCGCGTCCGTCGCGCCCGTGCCGCCGAGGATCATCCCGCGTCCCCGCCGTCCGTCGCGGCCCGAGGGCTGGGAAGTGTTCGGCGGCAAGCCCGCGGCCCCGGCCACCCCGCCGGCCCCGCCGAAGCTTCGCAGCGTCACGCCGGCCCCGCCGACCAAGCCCGTCGAGGACGGCTTCCCCGACGACGCCTCGGACCGCGTGTTCTACGTCGTCGGCGCGCTCGCGGCCGCGCTGGTGGTCCTGCTCATCGGCGCCTACGTGCTCTTCGCTTCCTGACAGCGGGGAGTTTTTTCTTTAAGGGAAAGGGAAGAGAAGCAAGGAGCAAGGGCCGTGAAAAGAAAAAAGACCCGATGGGTCAGGTCGTGTCGCCGCCGGCGAGACGGAAGCCGACGATGAGGCCGGTGAGCGCGTCGAGCGCGCGGCGCTGCGAGAGGCTGTCGAAGCAGGTCATCCCCGCGTCGACGTAGCACGCGTCGAGCGGGCGATCGGTGTCGACGACCAGCGTCACCCGGATGAGGTTCTCGGCCGCGACGCGCGGGTCGCGGCTTGCCTCCGCCCGCAGGTCGGCGGCGGTGACGCGGAAGAAGAACCGCGTGCCCTTCTTGTCCTGGCAGAGCGTGGCCATGCGGTCGGCCACGGCCGGTTCCTCGATGGCCGTCAGCGTCCCGCCGTCCCAGCAGAGACGGAACCACGCGACCGCCGGCTCCTCCCCGTCGAAGGTCACGACGACGGGCAGGTCGCCGCAGCCGTCCTCCATCGCGTAGCCCGGACGGAAGGCGACGTTGGCGTCGGTCTCGGCGTAGTTGAGGTTCCGAATTCCCGCGCAGTCGCCCTCGTCGGTCGCGACGCGGACGCCCGCCCGGTGCGCGATGTCGAACTCGACCCAGATGTTGGTCGCCCCTTCCTCCTCCTCGGTCCCGTCGACTTCGACGCATGGCCGTCCGTTCTTGGTGAAAACCCGGTAGATACGCATGAGGCCTCCTGCGCGGGAGCATGGCAGAAATGGGCGCCCGCGTCAATGGCCCTCCGTTGCATTTTCCCGAAAATACGCGCAGAATGCCCTCTACAACCCTATGTCACTTTCCAACACCCAAGGATACCTCCCGGTCGCCATCGCGCTTGGCGGGAACGCGCTCGTGACCGTCATCAAGGGGCTCGCCGCGGCCGCGTCCGGGTCGAGCGCCATGCTGTCCGAGGCCGTGCACAGCTTCGCGGACACGCTCAACCAGCTGCTGCTCCTCATCGGGTTGCGGCGGTCGCTCCGGAAGCCGGACGAGGCGTTCGAGTACGGCTACGGCAACGAGCGCTTCTTCTTCGCGCTCATCTCCGCGTGCGGCATCTTCTTCATCGGCGCGGGCGTCACCGCGTTCCACGGCATCGAGACGCTCCGCCACCCGGAGGCGATCGAGTTCAACCCGATCGTGTTCGTGGTGCTCGGCGTGTCGCTCGTCATCGAGTCGTACGCGCTGCTCGCCGCCGCGCGCGAGCTGAGGAAGCACCTGCCGGACCTCACCTGGCGCGAGCGCATCGACGAGGCGGACTCGTCCACGCTCGCGGTGCTGCTCGAGGACTCGGTCGCCGTGCTCGGCATCTTCATCGCCGCCGCGTCCATCGCGCTCACCTACGCCACGGGCAACGGCGCGTGGGACGCCTTCGGGTCGCTCGCCATCGCCGCGCTGCTCGCGCTCGTCGCCATCGTGCTCATCGTGAAGAACCGCACGCACCTGCTCGGCCGCGCCATGCCCGAGGGGATGCGCGAGGAGGTGATCGAGCTGTTGAACGCCGAGCCGGCCATCGAGCAGGTGGTGGACTTCAAGTCGAGCGCGCTCGGGCTTGGCGTGTACCGCGTGAAGTGCGAGGTGGAGTTCAACGGCGCCGCGCTCGCGCGCGAGATGTTCGAGGACTGGAGCGCGGAGGAGCAGTTTGAGGAGGCCCGCGAGGACATCGAGTCCTTCAAGCGTGCCATGGTGATCAGCATCGACCGCATCCCGCGCCTCATCGGCAAGACCATCGACGACGTGGAGACGCGCCTGCGCGAGCGGTTCCCCGGGATCCGCCACATCGACATCGAGATTAACTAGGGGAAGGAATGACTATGTTTGACATCGCCAATTTCACCAAGAAATCCGAGGAATCGTTCGCCTCCGCCGTGCTCGCGACCGGGCTGGCCCTCGGGATCCTGTTCTATTTCCTGGTCATCGACGCGGACGGGTTCGGTATCAACCTGGCGCTGGTGCAGGCCGCGTTTGTCGCCGCTGCCTGGGGGCTGTCCGCGCGCACGGGGCATGCCGTGCCGCGCGCCGGGTGGGTCGCGGCCGGGTTTTCCCTGGCGTTCGCCGCCGCGTTCGCGGCGTACGCGTCGCCGCTCGGGCTCGCGGTCGCCGCGGTCGGGTTCCTGGTGTCCGAGGCCGTGTTCGGCCTCTATATCACCGGGCACCACGCGGACTTCCACCACCCGCTGCAGTTCGCGTACTCCGCGTTCGTCATGACGCCGTTCCATGCCCTCGCGCGCGTTTCCATCCTCCGCCATCTCCCGCTCCCGAGCCGGGCTCCCGCGAAGACGCGGTCGGTCCTCCTCGGCATGTGCATCCTCGTCCCCGTGCTGTTCGTGTTCGTGTCGCTGTTCTCGTCCGCGGACCCGCTGTTCGAGCGGCAGGTGGACGGGCTGTTCGGTTCGCTCTCGGTCGCGAACGGGCTCACCCACGTGGTCGGGGTCGCGTTCTGGTCCGTCGCGTTCGCCGCCGTGCTCGGGCTCGCGTTCTGGAAGCGCGCCACGTTCGAGGCGCACCTTCGTCCGGAGCCGCGGGGACACACGGAGAGCACGGTGGTGCTCGCGGGCGTCATCGCGCTGTTCGCGGCGTTCCTCGTGTTCCAGGCGAGCTATCTGTTCGGCGGGGAAGCGGCGTTCCAGGACACGGCCTACACGTTTTCCGAGTACGCGCGCCGCGGGTTCCACGAGCTCGTGGCCGTCGCTACCATCGTGCTGGTCCTCTTCCTCTCGCTCCGGTATTTCCACGGCGACCGCGCGAGCAACCTCCTGCGCGCCCTGCACGGCATCCTGTTCGCCGAGACCCTGCTGGTGCTCGTCTCGGCCGTCGTCCGCATGAACCTGTACGTGGAGGCGTACGGGTACACGACCGCCCGGCTGTTCACCTACTGGTTCCTCGCGGCCGTCGCGGCGCTCCTGGTTCTCGCGTTCGTCCACCTCATGCGCGGCCTGGCGCAGGCGCGGTTCATCCGGCAGGGGCTCCTGCTCGTCGGCGTCTTCGCGCTGACCTTCGTCCTGTCCGCCCCGGACGGGCTGTCCTTCCGCCTGAACGCCGACCGCATCCTCGCGCGGGGGAGCGTCAACCAGCTCGACGTGCTCTACGCGTCGGCGGAGGCGTATGACACGCTCGTCGAGCTGGAGCGACAGGGCGTCACGCTCGAGCGGACCGACGTCGACTCGTCGACGACCGACCGCCTTTTGGTCTTCTACTATCCGCAGGGCGACTGGCGGCGGTGGAACTGGTCGAAGTCCCGGCTCGACCCGGTGCAGCCGTTCCCATGGTTCGGCTGCGTGACGGCCGAGTGCGAGCAGTCGAATTAACCGCCAACTTCTATGGTGCGCCCACGTTATGAGTCCTTTGTCGCGCCCGAGCAGATTGAAACGGTCTACGGGAACGCCGAGGTTGCCAATGAACTCGTCCGTCTCGAAGGCCTCCAGTCCGAGGTCGACGCGGCCATGAGGGACATGCAGGCTCGCGTAAAGAAGTCCTACGACGGCGACGAGAGGGAACGGCTGCTGGAAACCATGGGTCTTCTGCGGCAGCAAGGCAAGGTCATCCTGGACGAAATTCGACGCGTTCAAAAGCAATTCCCGGCCAATCGGTAGCGCCGGCATGTCATCCGGTTGACAGGTTTTGGCCGTCGACTTAGTATGTGTTTATAAGACACTAAGTAGTGCCTTGCGCTCCCTGACAATCGATTGGAGACCACATAATGTCCGAAACGACCATCCGCCCGTGGAACGTTCCCGTTCCCGCCGACGCCGTTCGCTACACGCCCGCGGACGTGTTCGCGGCCGGGTTGCGCAACCACCACATCTCCAACACCGCGTACCCCATCGCCCACGGCGCCACGTGGGGACCGTACCGCGTCCCGCACGACCGGCACGAGGCCGTCGTCCGCGGGGCCTGGGGCGGCATCGCGGACCTGTGCCTGTACGCGCATATCCCGTTTTGCGAGACGCGCTGCTCGTTCTGCGAGTACACCGTGGTCGGCCGCGACGAGCTGTCGGCGGTAGACGCGTACATGGACGCGCTGCTCGGCGAGTTCGACCTCACCCGCGACGTCGTGTCGGGCGGGGGCCGGCTCGTGCACGGGTTCGACATCGGCGGCGGCACGCCGTCGTTCGTCCCCGCGGAGCAGATCGCGCGGCTGGTCGAGAAGGCGCGTTCGCGCTTCGCGTTCGCCCCCGGGGCGGACGTGAGCATCGAGACCACGCCGAAGATCGCCGCGGCCGAGCCGGACAAGCTCGCCGCGTACCGCCGCGCGGGGATCGAGCGCATCAGCATGGGCATCCAGGTCATCCAGCCCGACCTGCTCAAGGTCCTCAACCGCTCGGCGAACGGAGTCGAGCGGCACCGGCTCGCCGTCGACAACATCCGCGCGGCCGAGTTCCGGCGCCTCAACGTCGACCTCATGTACGGGTTCGCCGGCCAGTCGCTCGACAGCTGGCACGCGACGCTCGCGCACGCCATCGGTCTCGGGCCGGAGTACGTCACCCTGTACCGGATGCGCTATAAGCTCACCCGTATCTCCCACCAGGCGACGGGCGTGGCCCTCGACGACGTCCGCCCGCTCATGCGGCTCGCCAAGGAGATGCTGACCGACGCGGGCTACCGCGCCAACCCGGGGAAGACCACCTACAGCCGCATCGACGGCGACGTGGGGACCAGCTCGTACCTGGCACGGCGTGTCACGGACGGCATGCCGTACCTCGGCCTCGGCCTGGGCGCGCAGTCGTTCACGCATACGACGATCTCCTACAACGCCGGCTCCGCGGGCAAGAACCTCGCGCCGTACCTCGGCGCGGTCTCGCGCGGCCGCCTGCCGATCCAGGACCTCTACGACCTCCCGGCCCGGCAGATGATGGCGAAGATGTGCGCGGTGAGCTTCTACTTCGGGGAGATCGACCGCGAGGCGTTCCGCGTGAAGTTCGGCGTCCGCCTGGAGGACGCGTACGGCCCCGAGGTCGCGTTCCTGCTCGGGAAGGGCCTCATGGAATACACGCCGCGCGCGCTCAGCCTCACCCGCGAGGGAGCCGCGCAGGTGAACGGGGTCATCGCCCTGTTCTTCGCCCCGAGCGTCCAGAAGTACCTCATCGACCGCGACTGGATGGCGGGGGAGAAGGCGCATGTATGACTTCGCCAACGTCCTGTTCGCGGGACCGTGCAACCGCGCGTGTCCCTGGTGCATCGGGAAGCAGCTTCCCGCGCGCGCGAACGCGGGCAGCCTCGACGCGTTCCCGCCGCGCGGGATCGACGCGTTCGTCGACGCGGTGAACGCGCATCGCGTCCGCGAGATCGTCTTCACGGGCACGACCACGGACCCGCAGCTCTACCGCCACGAGGCGGCGCTGCTGGCCCTGCTGCGCGAACGGCTCCATCCGGACGCGCGGTTCTCGGTCCACACAAACGGGGCGCTCGCCCTCGCGAAGATGCGCACGCTGAACCTCTACGACCGCGCGTGCATCTCGTTCCCCTCCTTCCGTCCGGAGACGTACGAGAAGATGATGGGACACGGCCCCGTTCCGGACCTGGCGCGTATCGTGCGGGAAGCACGGATCCCGGTGAAAGTCTCCTGCGTCATCGACGAGCACAACGTCTCGGAGCTCGGCGACTTCGCGGCGCGGTGCCACCGCGTCGGCGTGCGGCGGCTGGTGCTTCGGCGGCTCTACGGCGAGACCCGGAACTGGGTTCTTCCCGAATGGCCCGTGGTCGGTTCCTTCAAGGGGAATCCCGTCATGGACCACGAGGGGATGGAGATCACCTACTGGGACTTCGACGACAGCCGCTGCGCGAGCATCAACCTGTTCCCCGACGGCACGCTCGGCACGTCCTACCTCCTCGCCGAGACCCCCGAGTTCGCCCTCACTGCCTGAACCCATCGTCGGTTCGGGCTTTTTCGTCGTTCAAAACAAAAGAGACCTCTCTTGGCGAGAAGTCCCTCTTGGTGACCCCGAAGCGAGCCAGCATGAACTACGTCGCCAAGTTGGAGGAACTCGTGCCGTTTATCATGGCATGGAATGGTGACGTTTCTCGGTTTTTACAGCGTCCCCGTGCATTGCAGCGTGTTGCGGTGACGTACTGAACGGGCGTATCATGGGAGCAATAACCCTCAATAAAAGCGTATGACTTCTGACGGCGAAAATAACATCAGCGACGTAGTACAGAACTTGCCCCAAGCAGCACAACGCCCCGCAGATAAGCCAGCGGGCACGGTTGTTACGGCCAACGGGACGCGCGTGACCTTGGGGGAGGAAGGGCATCACAACGCCGCTATCTCTTCCCCTCGACAGGGCATGAAACTGACAGAGAAGTAATACAGAGCCAACAGTAGCGACATTTATGAAAGACCCCGCAACCAAAGAACAGTTCGTAGAGCTACGCGCCCAAGGCGTGAGCTTTGCGGTTATTGCGGAGCGTCTTGGTGTTGCGAAGTCCACGCTCATTACATGGAGCAAGGAGGCGGAGAATGACATCGGCAACCTCCGTCAAATCTACGCCGAAGCTATGCGGGAGAAGTACCGCATGGGAGCAGAGCGTCGTGTGGAGATTTTTGCCAAGCAACTGGATAGCGTTGAGGGGGAGCTTGCCAAGCGTGACATGGCTACCGTCCCAACTGAACGCCTCTTTGACATGCTCCTGAAACTCGGACGCGAGATAGGCGTGAACGCGCCTATGAGTTTCAAACAGAAAAAAGTGGGCAACATTGACTTTGACTTCGCCGACATGGCACCTCTTGCTACATGGGAGGCATAGGTTACTAGGTTATCTCCAACATTCTGACCGCTACGCTACCAAAAGACGACCACCAAACGGCGGTCGTCTTTGATTGTTGGAGTAAAACAAAGAGCGCGTCCCGTGGGCAGGCGGCTGCACCAACGGGGTTGGCGGCTCTCTGCCTCGCGTGACGCGCGAGTATGACGTCATGTGAACCTCGGCTACTTGTCGAGCTGCTCGAGTTGACGCTTCAGACGCTCCTCGTTCTGCGAAGCGAAGGACGCATCGCTGTCGAGCTTCTGCCTCTGGCTCTCGATGTCCGCCGTGCGTTCTTGCAGCTCCTTCAGCCGACGTTCGAATGCCAGACGCTTGCCAGCGGGTCCTGCCAGCGAACACAGGAAATCACCAACCGTGGTGACCTCGGTGACGTCCGCGAGGAAGTCTCGGAGAGGCAGTCCCCTCATGTCACCAGAGACCGCACAGTCGAGCGGGACGCTGTATTTTTCGGCCATGATGCCGAGACAGGTGAGAACGCACTCGTCACAGATGCAGGAGCTCGGGCCCTGCACGAGAACCTGAACCTGGTTCTGGTGCTTATTGCAGAAGCTACAGTTCTTCCCTTCATCTTTCTTTTCGGTCATTTGAACCTCCATCCCTCTCACCAATGAGGGTCGGGACACCAGTTTGGCGACGATTGAAGTTACCACAGTCGGTTCGATACGTCCAGTCAAACATGGTAAAGTTGGACCATAATCACTATGGACAAAGACCTTCCCACCACATCCGAACGCGTCACAGAGCTTGTAGTGGGTCTACGGGCTCGATTTGGTGGTAATGAAGGGGAGAGTGACGACGACGAAGCCAAGGGGCTGCGGTACATCATTTACGTCCGTAAAAGCACGGGTGAAAATGCGGGCAAGCAGGAGCAGACAATCGGTGAGCAGACGGCGGAGTGCAAAGACCTCGCCGACCGTCTTGGCCTGCGGTGGGTGGACGTTATCCATGAGGAGCACTCGGCCATGACCTCCGACGGTCGTCCAAAGTTCCGCACCATGCTGGACGAGCTCAAAAAGGGTGAGAAGTACGACGCCATCATCGCGTGGGCTCCTGACCGTTTGGCTCGGAACATGAAGGAAGGCGGGGAGATTATCGACATGCTCGACCACGGCGACATCAAAGACATCAAGTTCTCCAATAACTTCGTGTACAACAATGACCCCTCGGGCAAGATGCTCCTCGGTATCGCGTTCATCATGGCAAAGCAGTTTTCGGACAATCACTCCCTCAATGTCGTCCGTGCCATTCGTCATAAAACGGCGGACGGTAAGTGGGCGGGGAGCCGTCTCAAGCACGGCTATTGGAAAGACAAAACCCATTATCTCCAACCTGACGGAGAAAACCACGAACTTATCAAAGACGTGTTCCGCCTTCGCCTTGAGGGCAAGTCACTCAATGAGATTGCCGCCCATTTGCAGGAGCGCGGTTATCCCGTACAAACCGCACATACCAAGCACCGTGAAATGAAAATAAATGACAAGTTCGTGTCAGGCATTTTGCACGACCATATCTACGTTGGAGCCATGAAGTTTGGCGGTCAGTACGAAAACCTCTTTGAAAAATACGACTTCGTACCCGCCGTCTCCATGGACGACTACGAGAAGCTCTACAAGCAGGAAGGCGGTAAAATGGGCGTTGACCTTGCCAAGGTGTTTGCACCGCGTGAGGAGACACAAGCCGCTTTGATGCAGAAGTTCGTTATTTGCGGGCATTGTAACAACTTCATGTCCACGGGCATTACTAAAAAACTCTATTACATCCGTTGTGACCACAAAGAAGATGGTTGCCCGATGGGCGGCAAATCCATCCGAGCAAAAGTCATCCTCGACGAGCTCTACGCCTACCTTGCCAAGCGTCCACTCCCAACGGAAAAGGGCTACAAACACTATCTTCTTGAAATGGAGAAGGTGTTGGCCGAGCAAGAAAAAGAACGCGACAAAGAGCTCCGTTCGTTCATGGCGCAAAAACGCCACAGCGAGACGCGAGTGGAAGACATGAAGGAACTCATCCATAAAGACAAAGACGACAAGGTGCTTGTGGGTGAATACAAGAGCGACCTCAAGCTCCATCTTGCAAAGGTCAAGGAGCTCGAACAAAAAATACTGAAACTCAAGGCGAAGAAAGAAAATGCCAAAGGCGCACTTGCTACGTTTGAAGAGTTCCATGAACTGTTCACAAATATCGCCAACCTCATACAAAATATCGACGCCATCGCCGACTTGGATTTCATCATCAAGAAACTCTTCATGAACGTCACAGTTATCGACCAAAAAGTCGCCAAGATAACACAAAACTCCCCTTTCAGGGAGCTCTGTTTGGACACCGATTCGGTGATGGTGACCCCACGGGGAGTCGAACCCCGGTTACAGGCTTGAAAAGCCCGTGTCCTAACCATTAGACGATGGGGCCGTCATTGGTGTTTGTGGCGGCATGATAAATGTTTTTTGGCGGATCGTCAAGGCGTCCGCGTGACGAGATTCTTTGGGCATGAAAAAACCGCCAGCGATGCTAGCGGAGGGCGAGGGCGCTCAGGAACGCCGCGCGGAGGTCGGCGGCGTCGGCCGCGAGGACGTAGGTCTGTGCCGGGGGTTTCATGCCAAGCGCGGCGAACGCGGTGGCCGCGGCCTCGAGGTCTCCGAAGAACGGGACGAGCGGGCCGAGCGTCGCGACGCGCTGCGGCGTGGCGCCGAGCGCGGCGGCCATCTGCACGGAGGTGCCGCCCTTGGTGACCTTGAAGTCGGCCACGCGGGGCATCGCGGTCACGTCGCCGGTCTCGGGATCGATCTCCGGCGTCCAACGGATCGTGCAGCCGGTCTCGTTCCAGCCGGTCCCGCCGTCGCCGCCCCACTTGGAGCCGTCGGGGAAGGTGGCCGCGAACATCCCGTCGCTGAACCGGCACATGTGGCTGTCGCCCTTGCCGAGGTCGTCGACCGTGGACCCGGCGGGCCAGGGGAGGCGCTCGGGGAGGAGCGCGGGGCGGGCCGCGTCCATCGCCTCGTGCACGCGTACGGCGAGCTCCGCGGTGAGGGAATTTGTCTCGATCTTCATCCGTACTCCTTCTTGTTCCCGTCGTTGGTTGGGAACGAGACGGTACGACGATTCGGCCCGTTTGTCAATGGCGGACGCTCCCTCGTGAGCCCCGCTTTTTTTATGGTACACTATGCGCATATGGCACGTCTTTCCGAGTCCCACACCCATGTCGCGCGCTGGTTCTTCCTCCTGCTCGCCACCGCGGTCGCCGTCCTGTTCTGGCAGGTGATCGCGCCGTACGCCATCACGCTCGTCACGGCCGCCATCGCGGCGATCGTGCTTTCGCCGATCGAGAAGCGCGTGCGGCGCGTCGTACGGCATCCGCATCTCTCCGCGTTGATCATGGTCGCGTTCATGTTCTTCCTCGTGGTCGGCCCGCTCGCCACGCTCGCCGCGGTGATGCTCGACCAGGCGTTCGACATCGTGGCGTCCACGGTGGCGAACCCGGACTGGGTGGCCGGGTTCCGGCTCGATGAGCAGCCGTTCTTCCAGCTTCTGCCGGAATTCGTGCGCGATACGGTGCTGTCGCTCGACGTGGTGGGCGTGCTGCGTAACGTCGCGCAGTGGGCCACCTCGAACCTGGGGACGTTCCTTCAGGTGACGACCAGCTTCGTGCTCAACACGTTCATCTTCTTCGTCGCGTTGTATTACTTCCTGCTTGACCGCGAGCGCATCGCCAAGGAGATGCTGGCGCTTTCCCCGCTGCGCGACAGCGTGGACCACGAGATCGCGCTGCGCATGGTGCAGACCGTGCGCGGGGTGATCTTCGGCTCGCTCATCATCGCGGTGGTGCAGGGGATTCTCGCCGGCATCGGGCTCACCATCTTCGGCGTGCCGGGCGCGCTCTTGTGGGCCGGCCTCGTGGTGATCGCCGCGCAGATCCCGATGCTCGGCACGTCCATCGTCATGCTCCCGTGCGTCGCGTACCTGTTCGTGGCCGGGCACCCGACGGCGGCCATCGGGCTCCTCATCTGGTCGCTCGTGCTGGTCTCGACCGTCGACAACATGCTCAAGCCGTTCGTCGTGGGAGGCCGCACGCGCATGCACGGCCTGCTCATCCTCGTGTCCATGCTCGGCGGCCTCGAGGCGTTCGGCCCCATCGGCTTCATCCTCGGGCCGACCATCCTGGCCGCGTTCCTCGTGGTGGTGGAGCTGTACAAGGCGGGGATTTTGGAAAACAAGAGGCCCGCGTAAGAAAAAGCCCGTCGAGTCTGACGGGCGAGGGCGATCGCGGCCGGAGTCGGCCGCGATTTTCGTTTGGCTACCACTGGCGGCGCTGGTCGGCGAGGCCGCGCACGCGCAGGTGGATGCGCTCGGCCGGGATCTGGATCGACCGGCCGCACACGCAGCAGTGGCACTCGTAGCGCGACCCCTGCTGGTTGGTCGCGTTCACGTCCTGCTCGCCCACCTCAAGGGTGGCCTCGCAGGCCTGGTTCGAGCAGATGATCTCGATGGTCCACGGCTCGTTCCACTTGCCTTCCTTGAGAACCTTCACGCGGCCTCCTTGCGGCACGCGCGCAGGGCACGCACCGCGTCGTAATGGTCAAACCCGAGCTGGCGCTCGGCGAGCCCGTCGAGCGCGACGAGCTCAAGCGCGGCGGCGTCGCTGCCCGCTCGCATGCGGGCGTACTCCTCGCGGGAGATGTCGACGTGGTACGCCACGCTCATGCGGCGGGGATACCGCGGGTCCGCTCCCGGGCGGTTGAGCACCGCGAGCATCGAGAGACGCTCCGGGCCGACCACGAGCCCGACTTCCTCCGCGAGCTCGCGCGCGCAGGCGGCGACGAGCGTGGCGTCGGTTTCCTCCACGTGGCCGCCGGGGAGGACGAGCCGGTCCTCGCACGGCGGCTTGGCGCGGCGGATGAGCACGAGGTCGCGGCCCTCGACGGTCACGGCGCCGTCCACGGTAACGATGAGATTGGGGAAGTGGGACATGGTCGCCTCCTAGTAGCTGCCGCTACTCGAGAACAGGTTGTACCGGACAGACGTGCGGACATGGCACTCCGGACACACGAAGTAGTAGTCGGTGTCCGTCCCGCCGCCGTAGTCGGTGGAGGTCTGGCTCTGAACGTCGCGCGGGGCCACGAGCAGGAGCGCGCCACACCCGGCGGTCTTGCCCGTGCCGTATCCGCGGCACCGCAGTTCCCGGCATCCCTGGGGGTCCGGGCCCTTTTGGAGAACCTGCATGGCTCACTCCGTTGGAAGGAACGTGTCAGCACCACGCTGACGATATGAGGATACGATAGATAATAGATATTGGATATTAGGTATTCGTAGATAATTTCTTAAAAAGAAAAATCTTGCTATTTTCAGCAGAATTATGTATAGTAATAACTACGAAATATCTCGTAGTTATGAAAAAAGAAATCCAAGAGGTGCTTGAGCGGTTCGGGCTGAGGGAGACGGACCAGCGCGTATACCTGGCCATGCTGTCCATGGGCGCGGTCACGCTTTCCCCCATTGCCCGGCAAACCGGGCTGCCGGTGACCACGGTTCAGTCGGTGGTGCGGCGGCTGGTGGACGTCGGCATCGTGAGCGCGACCAAGCGGAAGTCGCGCAGCGTGTTCGAGGCCGACGACCCGGCGGTCCTCCGGCGCATCCTGGAGCGCCAGTCCGAGGAGGTCGCGGCGATCGTCCCCATGCTGCAGAAGATGAGGGCCGAGCCCGTGGCGTCGGCGCGGATTCGCGTGTACGAGCGCGAGCGCGCGGCGGACATCTTTCATGCCGCGCTGTCATCGCGCGACAGGCTGGTGTACGAGATCGTGTCCGCGAGGGACCTGCAGGACGTGCTCGGCGAGAAGTTCCACTTCACCAAGCGGCGCGTCGCGGCCAAGGTCCGGCTCAACAGCCTGCGCGTCGAGTCGCGGGAGATCAAGAAGTACTCGAAGGCGACGCACGCGCGCGAGCTGCGCGAGGCGAAGTTCCTGCCGCGCGAGCTGACGTTCCGCTGCTCCGTCCTGTTCTGGGACGACACGGTGGCGTTCTTCACCACCAAGGGGGAAGGGCTCGCGTGGACCGTTGAAAGCAAAACGCTCCGGGAGACGTACGAACAACTGTTCGCGCTGCTCTGGAGCGTCAGCCGTCAGATGGAAACCGCGTCGTAAACGTCCTTCTGGGTGCCGAACAGGATCGAGCCGTCGTCCCGGTACGTTTTCAGCATCGAGAGGAGCGCGCGCAGGACGGGCTCGTTCTCTTCCTTCAGAAGCATCAGCGGGATATGGACGTTGACCTTGCCGACGCGCGAGCCGTCGTGGAGCGCGAGCGCCGCGTCGAGCTGCCCGCGCAGCGCGTCCACGTCCGCCTCCGTCAGCTCGCAGTCCGGCGCGCAGTTCGAGCGGCCCTCGGCCATGCTCGCGAGCTCGCCGAGGTCGCCGCCGTTGATCAGCAGCACGCCGCCCTCGTCCTCGTCGAAGTCCGTCGCGTCATTGAGCCAGAACGGGTGCGTGCGCAGCTTCAGGTCGACGGGCGCGCTGTCGTGATAGTAGGTGGAGCGGATGGCCTCGTCGGTCCATCCGTCGGGCCGCTCGCTCTCGGGCATGGAGAGATAGGCGAACCCCACCACGCCGTCCATGTAGCCGAACCCGGCGTTGGCCGCGGCGACCACCCACTCGCCCGGGCCTTGTCCGCCGGAAACCCCGCGGTTGTTTTCCTCGCCGACCAACGCGTCGACGAGTTGTTTGTTTTCCGCGAACCGACGGGTCAGCGCCACGAGCCCGAGCGGCCGGCGTTCCGCGCCGAAGTCCGCGTGCGTCCCGACCCCGTGCCCGCGCAGGGCGACCTCCGCGAGGACGTTCGTCCCCCAGGTGTCGTTCGCCTTCGCGAAGGACTGCTCGCTCTCGATCGTGAGCTTCGCGCCGTACTCGTCGAACAGGTCCATCGCCCAGCGGATCTGCTCTACGTGCCGGTCGAACAGGTCCTCGTCGCGGTCGTCCTTGAAGTTGCCCTCCATGTGCGTCATGGTCGTGAAATAGAAGGGGGCGTCGGTCGTGGCCGTGGGGTCGCTCGTTGCCGAGTGGTCCGAGACCGGGACGTTCAGGGCGTAGGACGCGACGAGCGTGGCCGCGGACACGGCGAGGAACAGGGCGACGAGGGTGAGCGTGCGCTTCATATGGCTCCAGTATCGCACGGTCCATGGAATGAAAAAAGAGCCGGATGGCTCTAGGAGGCGAGGGGTTCTCCCTCGTGGTTCCAGTCGAAGAAGACGACGTTCTCGCGCTTCGTCACGTCGACCGGCTCGGCCTCGCCCGGCTCGGTGGCGCGGAGCTGGCCGACGTACGGGCCGGGGTAGATCGTGTGGATCTTGGCCGTGAGCCCGTGTCGCCCCTTGCCGAACTCGATCACGAGCGTGACGAGCTGGGTGGCGGGGGCGAGGAAGGGCTCGCCGCGACGGACGCGCAGTCCGACGGTGCGGCGGTTCGGCGCGAAGGACTCGCACGCGGCCGCGATCGCGGGGTCGTGGGGACGGGTGCTGGCCCAGCCCACGGTGTCGCCGTAGCCGACCGTCACGGTCATCGTGGCCGGGTCGCGCAGGTCCACCCCGCGGACGGCTCGCGCGACTTGATCGAACAGGCGATCCAGAAACCGCCTGTCCTCGAACATCTCGTCCGCGTGTTCCCACCGGCAGAGGTTGCCGGCCCGCCGGAGGTCGCGACCACGGAAGCAGGTTCCCGCGAGGCGACGTTCGTGGTAGGAGGGAATCTCGAAGGTCATGTCGCACCGAAGGGGTTCGACCCAGAGGCGTGTTCGCATCGGTATTCTCCGTGTTGAGAAGCGGGGTCAGGCAGAGGGGGCCGCGACGCGCTCCGCGTCGGCGAAGCCGGGGAGCGCGCCGAGGGTTTGGAGGTCGACCAGCGTTGGGTCGGCCTCGACGAGCAGCGTGCGGCGCCGGCCGGGATCGGGGTCGTCCGGGAACGCGAGCGTCACCGTGCCGATCCAGGCCATGCGCGCGAGCGAGGCCGCCGCCGCGTCGATGTCGCGGTCCGTCGGGACGCGCACGCGGAACAGGACGGGCTCGAAGGGACCGAGGCCGTGCACGCACCTCCGCGCCGCTTCCTCTCCGTCCTCTTCCGTGAGCCGAGCGAGCACGCGGTCGTAGAACGCGCGGAACGACGGGAGCTTCCCGCGCGCCGGGGCGATCGCGGAAAGGATCGCCACGGAGATGTCGAGGCTGAGCCGGCCCGTGTCGGCGCGCGAGAGCAGCGCGTCGACCTTGTCGAACTCGCCTGCGGACATGGCACGGTCCACGCGCGCGTACAGCATGCGGAGCGCGCGGCTCAGGCTGTCGGCCGCGTAGAGCGCCGCGAGCGTCGCGTCCGGGTCGAACGGGCCCGGATCGGGTTCCGGACGGACGAGCCGCCCGGAAGCGTCACGGCGCCGGAAGCCCAGCCGCGCGAGCGCGAGGGCCAGCGCGTTGGAAACGGAAGACACCAGTCGGTGCATCGCGTATCTCCTTGGAAAAGTCCGCAGCTTGGAGACCACCCCTCGGCCGGCCGCCTGCATAAGCGGCCGGCCGGTAAGGCCACCGGAGTAGGGGATCAGCGTCAAACCGCGGATGGCCATCCTAATCGAAGGGCCGGGCAGTGTCAATCGACCGTGAAAGAAAAAAGATCCCGGACGGGATCAGGTCGGGATCGCGCGCTACGCGATCAGGGCGCGGCCGGCGTCGGTGAGGCCGATCACGCGCAGGCCCTTGTTCTCGTCCGGGGTCACGACCTCGAGCAGGCCCTGCTCGAGCGCCTGGTCGAGGTAGACCGCGGCCTCGCCGAGGGGCGAGACGCTCACGAGCTTGCGCGCGAACGCGGTCACCGCGGCGTCGTAGGCGCAGGTGCCGCCGGCGTCGTTCACGACGGTCACGGCGAACTTGCGCATGTTCTCCGCCTGCACGGCGGTGGTGGGGCGGCAGGACCCGCGGAACGGGTCGGGGGTCGGATGCATGGCTCTTCGTTCCTCTTCGTGGTCCGTCCGAATCAGACGGACGCGCAATATAGCCGTTCGTCGTCGATCCGTCAAGGAGTACTCCCGACATAGAATGGCGCGTATGCCCCGAATGGGGGTTGACGGTCAACTCGTTCGGTGGTAGCCTCGTCCTCCACCCGAGGACCACATGGGAGAGAACCTCGCGACGTTCCTTGCGCGGCTGCGCGCGGTGTTTCCCGAGCGGGACGTCCATCGCATCCACGCGGCCTACATCATCGCAAAGGCCGAGTTCCGCTCCATGGCCCGCAAGGAGCGCGACGCGTACGGGAACCCGGTCCGGTACTTCGAGCACCTGCGCCGCGTGGCCATCATCCTCATCGAGATGGGCTGCACGGATCCCGACGAGATCATCGCCGGGCTGCTGCACGACATGGCCGAGGACACCCGGCTCACCATCGCGTTCATCGAGGCCGTCTTCGGCCCGAAGGTCGCCCGGCGCGTCAGCCAGGTGAGCAAGGTTCCGAAGGAGGGATACCACGACCGCCTCGTCACGCTCGGCACGTGGGAGACCTTCCGCCTCAAGGCATGCGACCGGCTCGACAACCTCCGCACGCTCGAGGCCGGTTCTCTCGAGTTCCGCCGCAAGCAGATCGCGGAGACCGAGGCCGAGTACCTCCCGCTGTTCGACCGCATGGTCGACGAGTGCCCGCCCGAGGAACGCGCCAACATGGAGCGCCTGCGCCGCCTCATCCACGAGGAGGTCGACAACCAGCGCCGCCTGCTCGTGCGCGACCTTGCCGCGGGCGCAACCGCCTAGACTGGGCGGATTTTTTGTCTGTACGAAATGAAAAAGAGCCGCGTGGGCCCTAGGGGTACTTGCGCTGGAGACGTCGGATGGCGTTGCCGTGATCGAACGCCGTCTCCTGGGGGCGCACGTCGCGTAGCGGCATGCGGACGACTTCGCTCGCGTCGTCGCCGGCGTGCGCCGTCTCCGCTTCCTCCGTGCTCTTGAACGTCACGAACACGACGGACGTTCGGCCGCCCGGGCGCGGATCGCGGCCGGGGCCGTCCAGGATCTCGAACAGCTCGAGGTCGTTCTCCGCGACGATGAGGCCCGCTTCCTCGTGGAGCTCACGGCGCGCCGTGGCGCGGATGTATCCGTCCGCGGCCTTCTTGCGCCCGCCCGGGAAGGCGAGCTTGCCGTGTTCGGATTCGCCGCCGCGCCGGATGAGCACGATGTCGTGCGTGCCGTCCGGGTTTCGGACGAGCACCGCGGTGTCCGCCGAAAGGATCTCTGCGACTTCTGGTTCGGGTTCGGTCAAAGGGAACCTCCAGCGGTGTGATATCATAAATATATTGAATCGTCAATCCTTTCTATGCGAAGAATGCACGATATGGGAGACCCCATGGCAGGTGAACGCCGCGGAACCGGCCGCCAGATTCCGGAGCATGAGATGAACGTGACGTATGCCGCGTCCGGCGGGCCGGGCGGGCAAAACGTGAACAAGCGGGAGACGAAGGCCGTTCTCAAGTGGAAGGTCGGTTCGTCATCCGCGTTCAGCGAAGAAGAGAAGGCGCGCATTCGGGAGAACCTTTCGATCACGACCGAGGATGAGATCGTCTTGCATTGCAACGAACAGCGTAACCAGCTGCAAAATCGGAATCTCTGCGTCGAGCGTCTCCACGCGATGGTTAACAAGGCGATTGAGGTGCAGAAGGAGAGAAGGGAGACGAAGGTTCCGAAGGGCGTGAAGCGCCGCAACGAGGCGTCGGATTATCGGGAGAAGCAAAAGAGGGCCGGGCGCGGGAAGGTTGATTGGAAGGGGTAGATCGGGTAGGGTATACGCGATATGCGTATCCTCGGGATCGAATCGAGCTGCGACGAGACCGCGATTGCCATCGTGACGGGCGAGGGCGATCGCGTTTTGATTGAGAAGAGCCTGGTGGCGTCGCAGGCCGCGCTGCACGCGAAGTACGGCGGGGTGGTTCCGGAGGTGGCGGCGCGCGAGCACGTGGACGTGATTTTTCCCTTGCTTCTCGAGGCCGGGGTCGCGCGCGACGGGAGCGACGTGGACGCCATCGCGGTGACCGCGGGCCCGGGGCTGGTGCCGGCGCTGCGCGTGGGCGTCGAGCTCGCGAAGACGCTCGCGTGGGTTTGGAACAAGCCGCTGGTCGGCGTGAACCACCTGGAGGGCCACCTGTACTCGACGTTCCAACCGGTCGCGTTCCCGGCGCTCGCGCTGCTCGTGTCCGGCGGGCACACGGAGATCGTGCTCATGCGCGGGCACGGGGAGTACGAGCGCGTCGGCGCCACGCGCGACGACGCGGCGGGCGAGGCGTTCGACAAGGTGGCGAAGCTGCTCGGCCTCGGCTACCCGGGCGGCCCGGCAATCTCGAAGATGGCGGAGCAGGGCGACGCGTCGGCGATCCCGTTCCCGCGACCGATGCTCGAGAGCGGCGACTTTGATTTTTCGTTTTCCGGTTTGAAGACCGCGGTTGCCGTATATCTCAAAACCACCCCTAACCCCTCCTTGGCAGGAGGGGAAACGCAAAGCGATTCTCCCCCTGCCAAGGGGGAGTTAAGAGGGGGTATGTCCGTCGCGGACGTCTGCGCCTCATTTCAAGCCGCGGTCGTGGATACGCTCGTCACGAAGACGATGCGCGCGGTCGAAAAATTTCAGCCGAGGTCCGTCATCCTCGCCGGCGGCGTCGCCGCGAACACGTCGCTGCGCGACGCACTTCACAGCCACTTTAGTGGCGTCGAGCGCGACGGGACTAAAGTCCCTGTGAATTTTTATGTCCCCGACCTCAAGTTCACCGGTGACAACGCGGCCATGATCGCCGCGGCCGGCTACTTCCGCGCGCTCCGCAAGGATTTCTCCGACCCGCTTGTCCTCGAGGCCGATCCGAACATGAAACTTGTCTAACCCGTAGACCACCCCTAACCCCTCCTCACAGAGGAGGGAAAACTCCGGGTTTCCTCCCCTCCGTGAGGGGAGGTTAGGAGGGGTCTGTGTAACGTATGATTTCTACCTCGTCGGAACAAACCAAACAGATCGCGGCCGACCTCGCGCGGACGCTGCGCGGCGGCGAGGTGATCGCGCTCGAGGGCGAGCTTGGCGCGGGCAAGACCACGTTCACGCAGGGCCTGTGCGAGGCGCTCGGGGTCGAGTCCGTCGTCACGAGCCCGACGTTTGCGATTTTGAATGTGCATGAGGTTCGCAGGTTCGCAGGTTCGCAGGTTCGGAGGGTCGCGCATTTGGATTTGTATCGTCTGAAGACGGCGCGGGAGATCGCGGCGCTTGGGCTCGAGGAATATCTCGGCGCCCCGGACACGGTCACGCTCATCGAATGGCCCGGCGTGGTCGATGGTGTAGAATGGAAGCCAACGCACACCGTCCGCCTCGCGGCCACGTCGCCGGACGAGCGGACCATCGAGATCGAATATGGAGATGGAGGCACCAAGATTCCTCTCGCGCATTGAGAACGCGATCCGGCAGCCGTCTTCCATTGAGACGGCCGTTTCTGCCGTGCTCCGGGAGACGGGCGCGCCGGCGGACCTGACGATAAACGGAACGAAGGTTTCTTGGACGTATAAGCGGTCCGGAAAACCGTTTTCAACCGAGTTGGTCGCGGGATTACACAAGGGACTGTCCGACGCGTTTGATGCCCTGCCCCCCGCCGATCCCAAGCGCGGGACCGCGCGGATTGCCTCGCTTTTGCAGCTGCGCGAGCGTATCGACCAGACGCGGCGCTCGGCGCCTGCGGGGGAAACGAGGAACGGACTCGACGTTCTTGCGCAGCAAATCGGGACTGCCCTTCGAGACGTGTCGGCCGAGGAACGGAACCGCGCGAACCAATTTCGCCAGCATGCCGAGGCGTTCGCCAGCAGGACAAAGAGAGAAGGCGTCATGCGTCTCCGCCAGGAGTTCGGCGCGCTTTCGGAGCAGGAGGCGCGGCTGAAGGAACAATATGAGAGGTTGTCCGACGAGATCGTTCCCGCGGCGGAACCAGAGTCATTCACACGCGTTGGAACGTCCGAGCAGCGGCGGGAGGATCAACAACGGCAGGACGCGCAGGAGGCCGTTTATCGCGCCGAGCGCGAACAGAAGCCCGAGCTCGCGTTCGGGAGCCTGCTGGAGGCGTTCATGCAGACCGAGCTCGCGCGGCAGGATTGGTTCGGCGCGCGGTTCGTGCGTTCCAGCAAGTACGACGACTTTTGGAACGGGACCGACGGCATTTTGGAGTGGCTCGGCGACCGTCCAGAGACGTCGGTTCGGCTCGCGCTCGACTTCACCGTCGCCGAGGGCGAGGACAACCTCAAGTACAAGCTTGGAAAGGTCCAGCGCGGCGTGCAGATAAAATATTTCCGCTCGACCGTCGCCGACGCGCGCGGGCGCGCCCACGAGTCCTCGCTGTCGAACGTCCCGATGGTCATTCTCGGCGTGGACCGCGCGGCGCTGCGCCGCATGCTGCAGGAGACGGACGGCGACGCCGAGAAGCTCGAGGAACACCCCGTTCGCTCGCTGCTCGTCGAACAGGCGTTCGTGCAGGTGGGGCTTCAGGTGCGCGAGGTGGCGGCGCGGCTCGTCGGGAACGTGGTCGGGCGGGAGGGCGCGGTGTCGGCCGAGCTGCGCGCGGCCGTCGAGGCATACCAGGCGGGCATGAAGTCCGACCGGTCGTTTACGAAAAATGTCGCCGGGATCGCGGAACTGTTTTCCGGGATTCCCGCCGACGAATTTGGGAGGGGATTTCAGAACAAGGACCAAGGAAGTCGATTGTATCAGCTGCTCGGGGTTTTTGGCGCGCTTCGCGAACGGCGGGATCGGATTCGCGACGAACACGAGGTCGCAAAGGCATGGGTGGGCCCGTCTCGGACGCATGAGACCCTCTCAGCCGGGTTGCACGCCCTACGCCTCGCCTGGCTCGGCCGACTCGGCGAGCGCTTCGGCCTCGCGGCGCAGCAGCCTTTCCCTGAGCTCGCGCTCGGCGACCTCCGCCGCGCCCTCGAGCGACTCAACCGCCGCGAGCGTTTCTTCCGAAGATCCCTTGAGCGCTTCGGGTTGTTTTTTGGTTTCGCCCATAGTACGATTAGTGTAATCGTTTACTCTTTTTGCCACAAGCTATGGCCCGGCGGTTCGTCCCAAGTGACACGCGCATGTATTCCGGAAGGGAGCTGGAACTTGATTTGATTGGGAAGCCGAGGTGGCCGAAGGAGTACGTGACTGCGTTACGGGGGGTCGCGAACGAGAAAGGGTACGTTCGCCGGGACATCGGGATGGATTTGATTCGGAGGTTCACGCCCGACGACCCGACGAACCCGCCGAAGGATTTTGCACGCGAACTGCGGCTCGCCGTGCTTGAGGCGCTCGGTCTGCCCGACGGGGACGAGCTCGGATTCTACAGCGCGGTGGGGACACCGGTGGACGTGTTCCACGGCGTGGACGCGTGGGTTGATCTCGCCTACACGCCCGTCGGCCATCCGGATCAGGTTCGCCACGCGGTCGCGACGATCGACGCGACCCTGCGGGCGGAGAAGCTGGCGGAAGGACACAAGGCGGACCTGATCGTTCCGGATATGCCGAGCGAGAGCGATCCCCGGTATCTGGAAATGATCGAGGAGTATGGGC
>CAYRYG010000013.1:0-22760 GCA_964428465.1 uncultured Gammaproteobacteria bacterium | reverse complement strand
AACCGGCTCATCGAGGTTTTGCAGACCCCTGTGTTCCCACTTCACCACGTGGCCGCGTGGCGGGAATATATCAATGGCAGCGGCAATTAGCAAGCGGGGTTAGAAGATCTCGATCATCGCGCGCTTGAGGCCGAAGGCCTTGGCGTCGGCGTACTCGCGCATCCAGATGTCGACGTGCCGGTCGTAGCGGGCGTTCATGCGGTCCACCACCGTGAACACGCGGTCGCCGTAGAGGTCCGGGATGCGGATCTTCGCGCCCATCGGCAGGAAGTTGGCGGCGATGACGTCCTCCTCGCCATGCGCGCACAGGTCGAACCCGCGGGCCGCGATGCACGGCGTCGAATCCGTCTGCGCGACGTCCGACGTGTAGGCCGTGATCGGGACCACGAGCGTGTGGCGCGGCGCGGCCTCGGGCGCGAACGGGAGGTCGCCGTACGGGCGCAGCTGGTTCTGCATCGCCTCGATCATGAGCGCGACCGTGGCCGCGTCCGGATACCGCGGGCCCGTGTCCACGTCGGCCGAGGCGGCGTTCAGGAAAAAGACATTGGCGATGACGACGCCGGAAACCAATCCAACGGCAATATCCTTCGCGTTCTTTTTGAGAAGCGAGCGGATCTTCCGCACCATCGACGACATGTTGACCATACGTTGAGATTCCTCCGGCCGCGAACGGCCGACCGCAACGCATGTCCAAATACCATCCTACGAAAAATGCTCCCGCGGGAGCGGGCGCAAGCTTACCACCGGAAACGTCATCCGTCAATCGAATTTACCCACAAATAACTTGACAGAATGTCGGCTCGACAAAACAACGAAAAACTCACCCGGCGAGGGACCGGATGAGCGAGACGACCTGGTCGTGCGCGCGCGGCGCGAAGCGCATGAGGACGCGGACGACGTGCGGGGCGTGGCGCTCGCAGTCGGCGTGCCAGCGGCCCGAGTCGTCGACGAACACCGAGAGGATGCCGGTCCCGTCGTAGCTCGCGATGACCGCGCCCTTCCCGACCGTCTCGCCGTCCACGAAGTGCGCGGCGTGAATGAGCGGGTGGAGCGACGGGATCGCGGCCCACTTGCGGCGTTGGAACGCCGGGTCGCCGAACGTGACGAGGATCTGCTCCGCGATCGGGTCGAGCGCCTCGACCGCCTCGCGCGCGCCCGGGAAGAGGTATGCCTCGGCGCGGGCGTACTGCGCCGCGCACATGGCGGACTTCTCCGCGAAGCGCTCGGGCGGCAGCCGGATCGCGGCGAACAGCCGCTCCCAGGTGAAGCCGAGCTTGTCGAGCTCCGAGATGGCGCGCCGGACGTCCTCCGGCGAGCGCCCCGTCGCCGCGGCGAGATCCTCGAGGATCGGGCGCAGCAGCGCAGGCGTGTCGAGCAGGGTCTCGTCGAGATCCCAGAAGATACGGATACGTTTCATGCCGTGACTCCGAAGCGGTAGGTTAACCAATGGAGAGGTTCCCGGCAAGACGCGCAGACCTCCCCTATCCCCTCCTTGGCAGGAGGGGAAACTCGTGTACCCCGCCCTGTCGGAGGCGACCCAGCCAGGCCGTCCGAAAATGCCGTGTCCGACGAACGTCGGACTGCGAGGATTGTCTGAGCGAAGCCCGCGCTGACCGTCAGTTCGGGGCGAGCGAGTTCCGCAGCAAGGCATTTTCGGGCGGACTGGCGTAGGAGCCGGAGACCGGGCGGGCGGCTTCTTTGCTTACTTTCTTGTCCGGACAAGAAAGTAAGGCGGGCGCGGGCCGCAGGTCCGCATCATTCGACCGTGACGCTCTTGGCAAGGTTGCGCGGGCGGTCGGGATCGAACCCGCGCAGCACCGCCATGTGGTACGCGAACAGCTGGAGCGGGACGACCGCGAGGAGCGGGGTGAGCATCTCGAGCGTCTTCGGGACGAACAGCACGTCGTCCGCGAGCCGGGCGATGTCGTCGTTCCCCTCGGTGGTAATGACGATCACCTTGCCGCGGCGCGCGCGGATCTCCTCCACGTTCGACTTGGTCTTCTCGTACACCGAGTCGACCGGGCACAGCACCACGGACGGGAACCCCTCGTCGATGAGCGCGATGGGCCCGTGCTTCATCTCGCCCGCGGCATACCCCTCGGCATGCACGTAGCTCACCTCCTTGAGCTTGAGCGCGCCCTCGTAGGCGAGCGGGGCGCAGTACTTGCGGCCCATGTACAGGAAGTCGTCGGCCCACGCGTACTTCTCCGCGACCGCGCGGTAGCGGTCTGATTGCGCGAGCAGCGACGCGACGAGCTCCGGGAGGCGCGCCATCTCCTCCGCGATCCGCCTTCCCGTCACCACCGACATCTGCCGCTGGCGTCCCAGGAAGAGCGTGAGGAGCGCGAACACGGTGGCCTGCGACAGGAAGGCCTTGGTGGACGCGACGCCGATCTCCGGCCCCGCGTGGTTGTACACCCCCGCGTCGGTCTCGCGCGCGATGGTCGAGCCCACCGCGTTCACGATCCCGAGCGTGAGCGCGCCTTTCATCTTGGCCTCGCGGATCGCGGCGAGCGTGTCCGCGGTCTCGCCGGACTGCGACACGGCGAGCACGGCGGTGCGCGGCGTGATGATCGGCTTGCGGTAGCGGAACTCGCTCGCGAGCTCCACTTCCACCGGGATCCCGGCGTACTCCTCGAGCATGTACTCGCCGACCTGCGCCGCGTAGTACGCGCTCCCGCACCCGACCACGATGAGCCGGTCGATATCGCGCGCGCGTTCGGCCACGTCGCGCAGCCCGCCGAGCACGGCGTTGCCGTTCTCGAGGTCGAGCCGCCCGCGCATAGTGTTGCGGAGCACCTCCGGCTGCTCGGACATTTCCTTCATCATGAAGTGCGGATGCCCGTTCTTCTGCGCGTCCTCCGCGGTCCACCCGACATCCTCCGGCGTCTTCTCGATCGAGCGATTGTCGAGCGAGGACACGCGGAATCCGTCGCGGCCAAGCTCGGCCATCTCCCCGTCGTCGAGGAACACCACGCGGCGCGTGTGCCCGATGATCGCGTTCGCGTCCGACGCGACGAGCAGTTCCCCGTCGCCGACCCCGATCACGACGGGGCTTCCGAGCCGGGCCACCACCAGCGTGTCCGGGTCGTCGAGGCGCACCACCGCGATCCCGTACGTCCCGCGCACCCGGCGCACCGCCGAGCGCACCGCGTCCGCGAGCGTGGTCCCGGGATAGCGCAGCAGGTGTTCCACGAGGTGCGCGAGCGTCTCCGTGTCCGTCTCGGAGCGGAAGACGTGTCCCGCGGCCTCAAGCTGGCCGCGCAGCTCGCGGTAGTTCTCCACGATCCCGTTGTGCACGAGCGCGATGCGCCCGCCGCAGTCCGCGTGCGGGTGCGCGTTCGCCTCGTTCGGCACGCCGTGCGTGGCCCAGCGGGTGTGCGCGATCCCGACGGTTCCCGAAAACTCCCCGTCATAGGCGGGGTCCCCGCACCCCGCCGTGATCTTCGCCTCGAGCGCCGCGATCTTCCCCGCCGCGCGCGCGACGTGCAGCGCATCATTTACGACCGCGACGCCCGCGGAGTCATACCCGCGGTATTCCAAACGTCGCAACCCGTCCATGAGGATGGGCAGGGCCTCGCGCTTTCCGATGTAGCCGACGATTCCGCACATAGGATGTTCTCCAGGTTGATGTCCGCCGACCCACTATCCCCCGCCGCGAACATTTGATCCAGATATCGTCGTCAGAATTGTGGATAGAAATTTTTTCCCGCTTCGTTGTGAGAAAAATAAATGGAGTTGTTTGTCCAAATACTGCCGTCACCTTTCCAGAAACCGCCGTTTCCGATAGCATGGGAGCCATCTATGTCCGAATACAAGATCCACGGCTGGAAAAAGCACGGCAAGTCCGGAACGCTCCTGAAGCGGCTCCTGAACAAGCAGAATGCCAAGAACCTGGTGCTCGCGGGCATCCTCGTGTGCATCGTCGGCTCGCTCGGTACCCTCGGCACGTTCGCGTTCTATTCGCGCGACCTTCCCGACCCGTCGCAGCTCACCGAGCGCAGCATCTCGCAGACCACCAAGATCTACGACCGCACGGGCGAGCACCTGCTGTACGAGGTGTACGGGGAGGAAAACCGCACGCTCGTGAAGATCCAGGAGGGGTTTTGCAAGGACGACCCCGCGCTCACCACCGACCCGAACGGCATCCCGCTCCGCATGCTGCAGGCCACCGTCACGGCCGAGGACCGCGCGTTCTGCGCGCATGGCGGGTTCAGCGTGAAGGGCCTCCTGCGCGCGGTCGTGTTCCTTGGGAAGCGCGGCGGCGGCTCCACGCTCACCCAACAGCTCGTGAAGAACGCCATCCTCTCGAACGAGCGCCGGCTCGCCCGCAAGATCAAGGAGCTCATCATTTCCATCGAGCTCGAGCGCCGCTACTCGAAGGACGAGATCCTCCAAATCTACTTCAACGAGATCCCATACGGGTCCACCTACTACGGCATCGAGGCCGCGGCGCAGAACTACTATGGCAAGCACGTGAACGCGCTCACCCTCTCCGAGATGGCCACGCTGGCGGCCATCCCGCAGATCCCGACCTACTACGTGAACAACCCGGACGACCTGAGGGCGCGACGCGACTGGATCCTCGACGGGATGGTCGAGCAGGGATTCGTCTCGCGGGAAGAGGCGGACGCGGCCAAGTCCGAGGAGTCGCCGGTCCAGGTAAAGATCACCAAGATCGAGGCGCCGCACTTCGTGTTCTACGTGAAGGAGCAGCTCGAGGAGCTCTATGGGCAATATGCCGCGGAAAACGGCGGGCTGAAGGTCATCACCTCGCTCGACTACGACCTCCAGAAGATCGCGGAGGAAGAGGTCGTGGCCGGGGTCGAGGCGCGGGGGGATTCGTATGGCTTCGGAAACGGGGCGCTCATCTCCATGGACCCGAAGACCGGCCAGGTACTCGCGATGGTCGGGTCGAAGGACTACTTCGACGACGAGATCGACGGACAGGTAAACGTCACGCTACGCCCGCGCCAGCCCGGATCGAGCTTCAAGCCGATCGTGTACACCGCCGGGTTTGAGAAGGGATACACGCCGAACACGATCCTCTGGGACGTGAACACGAAGTTCCCGAGCGGAACCGGGTCCACGTACGAGCCGAAGGACTACGACCTCGGAGAGCGCGGTCCGCTGCGCGTGCGCAGCGCCCTGCAGGGGTCGCTCAACCTCCCGGCCGTGGAGATGACCTACCTGGTGGGCGTGGAACCGCTGCTCACCTTCGCCGAGCGGCTGGGCTACACCACGTTCGAGGACCGGTCGCGGTTCGGCCTGTCGGTCGGCATCGGCGCGGGCGAGGTGAAGATGCTCGAGCACGCCACCGCCTTCGCGACGATCGCGAACGACGGGGTCCGGCACGAGCCCGTATCCATCCTGAGGGTGGAGGGACCCGGCGGGACGATCGTGGACGAGTGGAAGGAGAAGTCGGGCGAGAAAATCCTGGAACCGAACGTCGCCCGGATGACCTCGAACGTCCTGTCGGACAACGCGGCGCGCGCGTACGTGTTCGGCGGGTCGAGCTACCTGCAGCTCGGCGACCGCCCGGTGGCCGCGAAGACCGGCACCACCAACGACTTCTACGACGCGTGGACCGTCAGGTACACCCCGTCGCTCGTCACCACGGTCTGGGTCGGCAACAGCCAGTACGTCGCCATGAGCCGCGGGGCCGACGGGTCCGTCGTCGCCGCGCCGATCTGGAACGCGTACATGCGCCGCGCGCTCGAGGGCAAGCCGGTCGACTACTTCACGTCCCCGGAAATTCCGGTGACTGGCAAGGCGATCCTCGACGGCACGATGCCGGGGACGACCGTGACCGTCGACACGGCGTCCGGAAAGCTCGCCACGGAATACACGCCGGACTCCTACCGCGAGGAGCGGACGTACGCGGAATACCACTCGGTCCTGCACTACGTGAGGAAGGAGGACCCGCTCGGCGACCCGCCCGCGAACCCCGCGGACGACCCGTACTACGCCCCGTGGGAGGCCGCGATCGCCGACTGGATCGCGCGGCGCGAGGCCGAGACCGGGATCAAGATCGAGCAGAGCGCGCCGCCGGCCGAATATGACGACCTGCACGTGCCGGATAACTTCCCGTCCGTACGGATCCGCGAGCCGGACAACGACGCCGAATACGTCGACCGCGCGATCTCCGTCGCGGTCGACGCCGAGGCAAGGCGCGGCGTCGACCGCGTCGAGTTCTACCTCGACGGATATTTCCTCGGATCGGACACGAGCGAGCCGTGGCGTCTCTCGACCACCATCCCGAACACGGTGAGCCGCGGGTATCACACGCTCAAGGCCGTGGCCTACGACGACGTTGAGAACAGCGGGTCCGACACGGTCGGCATCCGCATCAACTCCGAGGAGGCCGCCTCCTCGTTCGAGCTCATCGACCCGAAGGGCGGGCAGACGATCGAGCGCGCGGGAAGCACGTACACGGTGGTGGCATCGCTCGAGAACCCGTCGGACTACGCGTCCGTGACCCTCTATGAGCAGGGGATCGGGCATGGCGGCCGGTCGGCCGTCGAGACGAAATCCGACCCGACCTCTCCATACGTTACCTTCAGCTGGACGCTGCCGGGCGACGGCGACTGGGCCCTGTCCGCGACCGCGACCCCGGACGGGGGCGGCGAGCTCCTGGAGACCGCGGGGATCATCGTCCACGTGGTCACGCCGGAGGTCGCCGAGGAACCGGTCCTCGTCCCGGCCGTCGCCGAGACGGTCACCGAGGAGGAACGGCCGCCGGCCGAGGACACGTCCCTGCCGACGCTCGATCCGTTCGCGACGATTTAGCCAGAAACGCCCCGACAGACATCGGGGCGTTTTTCGCAAAGAAAAATCGCACGAGCGTTACTCGTACGACTGAAGCGAGTCGTCCTCGGTCATCACCGAGTTCTCCCCGATCGCCCGCGTGACGTCCAGCGCCGTCAGCGTGAGCCTCGGCGCGTCGGCGAGCGCCGCGCCGATGACGTCCACCTCGTCCCACCGCCCGGACAGGACCTCGGTCGCGAGCAGGATGCCCTCGTCGAGCAGCCGCCGGATCTCCATGTCCCGCGCCTCTCCCATCTCGTTGCCGACCCAGATCCCCTCTTGGCGGAGGATCCCGTAGTTGTAGGGCTGGAGCACGCCGCCCATCCCCATCTCGTCGATCGCCTCGATGGCGACGGAGGTCGCGACGCGCAGGTCGCGGGACGCCCCGGTGGTCGGCTGGCCCCGCACGTGGAGGTCCGCGACGTATCCGCCGTAGGTGATGGCGATGTGGTCGCGGATGTCGTCGCGGGTCATGTCCGCCGGCAGCGCGAGCGAGGTGATCCCCGTGGCGCACGTCTCGCCGAGCAGGAGCCCGTAGGGGAACAGGTCCGTCTGCTCGAACCACTCGGGGTGCAGCGCCAGCGTGACGACCGTGTGCCCGGCCTCGTGACGCGCGCTCGCCGCGACCTCGTCGGCGGTGAGACCGGCCGCGTGGCAGAACTCGGTTTGTTCCTCGGTCTCCGGATCTTCCGTCGAAATCATGAGGATTCCGCCGCAGAGGCAGAGCGTCGAGAGCATGAACATGAGGGTAGAAACGAGCGTCACGGAGGACGCGACGACGCGGACGACGTCCGACGCCGTGAACCTCTTCATTTCCGACATGAATCCTCCGAAAGACCGGTGGTCCAGGACTGTAAACAAAAGCCGCCTGCCCGTCAACCGGGAAGGCGGCGCCTCGCTTATTCGACGACCTTGGCGTCCGGGTACGCGGACGGCTGGTGGAAATCCGGCTCCGTGCCCGGCACCGCGCTCCAGGCGAGGTGGTGGCCGCCGCTGATCACGAAGGCGTTCACCTTCGCGATCTTCGCCGGAAGCACGTCCCAGGGCAGCTGGATGACGCTCTGCCACGTCCCGGGGGTCGCGCTGGCATTGCGGTGGTTGAACTCGCGTCCCACGTAGTCGTTGGAACGCTCACGCACCCCGCTGAACGACAGGACGAGGTAATGCCCGCCCGGGCCCAGCTCCACCTCGGTGTACGTCCCGTCCTCGCCGACGAAGAACAGCTCGATGACGTCGTACTCCCAAAGCCCGTCCACGCGGGTGTCGCGCGGCGCGTCCGGCACGCGCTGCCCGTCGCGCTGCGGCGCGTGCACGCGCACCTCGAGCCCGCTTCCCTTCTTCATCACCCACGCCTCGGCGTGCAACGACTCGTCGCCGCACGGGTCGCCGTTCCACATCTTGTCGATCTTGAAGTAAAGCGAGTCCGGTTCCTTGGGGATAAGGTGTGACATAAGATCATTTGGGGTTATCCGTTGTAATCCTGAACTCCTGAATGAGCCGCCTTGCCCGCGCGGAATCCTTCTTTTCGAGGAGTGCCGCCAGCGCCTGCCGCGCCCGGTCCTGAATCTCATCCGACTGGCGCTCGGCGTCGGTCAGGCGGAAACCCTCCGCGATACGGCTCGCCTTTTCCAGGTCGTACCCAAGGCTTTCCGCGCACCCGGCCACGGCCGCGCGTCGAAACTCCGGCGACACGAGCCTTTGCTGGGTAATCCCGAACCTCCTGACGACGTCGAGCGCGTGATCCGGCCAGTACCCAAGGGTGTATTTGGCCTGTTCCACGGCCGCGTCCTGGATCTCCGTGTCCCGCAGGAACGCGTCCGGGACGGAAAACTCCGTCCCGAGATCCGCCAGGATCTTCAAAACGCGTTCGAAGTTCATATACCCTGGCGCGCGCATCAGCTTCACGAGCGTCCGTTTCACCTGTGCGTGAACGTCATTCGCCCCGATGTTCCACGCGTCCCTGAAGCCGACAAGCCCGTCCCAATCCGGTTTCCAGCCGTAGATGGCGATGCCCGACCAATAATCCTTCGTGGCCACCTTCTCAAGCTTGGATCCGAAACGCATGCGCGCGGCGGCCTGGACCTTCTTCGACGAGATAACCTCCGCCGAGACGTGATACGTCTCCTGAAGGACGACCGGGCCGCGGTCCACCGTCGTGTCCTGGACCGCGTCAACGTCCGGGGCCTGGAGTCCCGCGAGGACTGCCTTCTCCACTGCCCTCGCGTATTCCGGCGTTTGGACCAAGTTCGCGATCTCCTCCTGCGTCAGCGCATATTGGAACAGGATGCCCGCGCCCCACAGGCTATTTTTCTTCAGTTCCGCCAGTACGCCTTTCTTCGCGGCTTCCTGCATCTCCGGCGAGTATCTTTCCGCCGTGATGCTCGTCGCCCTCATGAGGCCGTCCGTTTGAAACCATTCGCCTTCGCCCAGCTTCACGAGCGCGGCGCCACGAGCCGCCTGCCTCGCCTCCGGCGTGAGCAGCGCCTCGTCGCCCAACCCGACGGCCTCCTTGATCTGTCCGGCCGAATAGGAATCCCCCCTTCGCAGGCAGTCGACGATGCCCGCCTGCGCCGCCGTCCGGACCTCCGGAGAGGAAAGCGCGCCGTCCTCCATGATGATCACGTGCTCGTCAAACTTCGGGCGATCAAAATTCTCGAACAGCTCCTCAAGGCGGCCAACTCGTTCCCGCTTGGACGTTCCCCCATGCCCGCCACGATTGCCCGTCAACCGTCCTCGTCGCATATCAGGCGCATTCGTGATTATTGCCGGATCGGCATGACCAAGTATAGGTGATTTTCCGATCCCTGCGGAGTCACGACGCACGGGTTGCCCGTGTCGATCATGCAAAACTGCACCTGGTCGGACGACATGGAGTTCAGGCCGTCGAGCAGATAGCGGAAGTTGAGCGTCACGGAATTCTGCTTCCCGCTGATGTCCGCGCCGCAGATCGTGGTGTTTTCCCCGCGCGTGGTGTCCACGGCGTTGAGCGACGCCTGCTTGGTAACCGGGTCCAGCTCCAGGACCACGTCGAACAGGCCGTTTTTCGAGAACAGGCTGGCCGTTTTGACCGCCTTGATGAGGTCCTCGCGGTCAATCAGCGCCTGGGTCTCGAACTGCTTGGGGATAATCTGTCGATAATCCGGATAATTCCCCTCGATCAGGCGGGAAATGAGCTCCACCGGCCCATAGCTGAACGCGGCTTGCGAGTCAGACACGGACAGTTCGATGGACGGCGGGCATTCCACGTCGTCGCGGAACACGGACAGGATGCGGCTGACCTCGAGCAAGGTCTTCGCCGGGATGATCACCGAGCTTTCCTCCTCGATCGGCGTCACCACCGGGATGGTGCGCTCCGCGAGCCGGTACGAGTCCGTGGCCGCGAGGGTGAGCACGCCTTCCCCGTTGCCCGGGGAGAACCGCATGAGCACGCCCGTGAGCTCCGGGCGCGACTCGTTGGTCGCCACCGCGAACGCGACCTGCGACAGCGCCACGCGGAAGTCCTCGGCCGGAATCTTGTACGTCCGCGTCCCCTGCACGCGCGGGACGAGCGGGAACTCCGCGGCCGACAGCGCGTTCATCTTCGTCTTGTGGTTGCCGCACACCACGCGCACGCTCTCCATGTTCCCGTCCACGGCCACCGCGTCGTTCGGCAGGAGCGACACGTAGTCGAAGAACAGCTTGGACGGGATCGTCGTCTCCCCCGTCTCCTCAACCTTCCCACGGATCAGGCAGCTGATCGCCATCTCCAAGTTCGTCGTGGTAAACCGGATCGTCCCTCCCTCCGCCTTCACGAGGACATTCTGCAGGATCGGGAGGTTCACGTTCTTGCCCGTGAGGTGGCTCACGATCGACAGTCCCTGATGAAGGTTGTCCCTGGTACAGGTCAGCTTCATACCGTCACCGTTATTATTAGAAAGTTATATAGAGATTTAAGTTAGTAACGATAGTAGGGGAGTGGATGAAGTGGATAGAGTGAATTTTGAAACTGGGTTGAGCGACGTTTTCGGTGCGCATGGGTGTGGAACGGATCGGTGTGACGCGAGGGAGGAACTGGGGACGAGTCGGGTCGTCCGGTTGAACACCATCTGTATCCAGAGCCTCTCCCTGCTTCGCGCACAGGGTTGTCCCTGGGGTTCCGCAGACGTTTTCCACACGGGTTTCCTGTGGAAGGGCCTGTGGCTAAAGTGCGTACAACCGCTGCTTGATGAGCTCGAGGTCGTGCTGCAGCTTCTCGTCCTCGCTCACGATCCCGCAGATCTTCTCGTACGCGTGCATGGCCGTGGTGTGGTCGCGTCCGCCGATCTCGAGCCCGATGGACGGATAGCTCGACTTCATCTCCTCGCGCATGAGGTACATCACGATCTGGCGCGGGAACGCCAGGCGCTTCTCGCGGCTCTTCCCGAGCAGGTCCTCGATGTGCAGGTCGAAGTACACGGCGACGGTCTGGATGAGCTGGCGCGGGGTGATGTTCTTGCGGGCGGACGCCGGCTGGAACGAGGACAGGATCGGGCGGACGGAGTCGACCGTCGGGATCATGTTCTTGAACTGGTGGAAGGCGATCACCTTGTTGAGCGCCCCCTCGAGCTCGCGCACGTTGCTCTGCACGACCGTGGCGACGTGGTGGAGGATGTCGCGGTCGAGCGGGAACGCCTTCTCGCGGCACTTGGTGTCGAGGATCGCGACGCGGGTCTCGAAGTCCGGGCTCCCGACGTCCGCGAGCATCCCCTGCTCCAGGCGGGAGATGAGGCGGTTCTCAAGCCCGATGATCGCCTTCGGCGGCCGGTCCGACGAGATGACGATCTGCTTGTTGGTCTGGTGGAGCTGGTTGAAGGTGTGGAAAAACTCCTCCTGGGTCTGTTCCTTGCTCGTGATGAACTGAATGTCGTCAATCAGTAACACATCCACGGTCCGATAGCGGTTCTTGAACTCCTTGGCCTGCCCGCTGCGCACCGCATTGATGAAATCGTTGGTGAAACGCTCGCTCGTGACGTACAAAACCTTGGCTTGCGGGTTCTTCCGGACGATTTCGTTACCGACCGCCTGCAAAAGGTGCGTCTTTCCAAGCCCGACGCCGCCATAGATGAACAGCGGGTTGTATACGCCGCCCGGCTGCGACACAACGGCCTGCGCGGCCGCGTGCGCGAGCTCGTTCTGCTTGCCGACGATGAAGTTTCCAAAGGTGTACTTGGCATTGATGGAAAACTCGCCGAAGTTCTGGCCGTTCCGCTCCGGTTCCGACCGGTACGCCGGCACGGGAACGGCCTCCCGAACCGGTTCCTCGCGCTGCGCGGTTACGACGACCGGCTCGTTGCGCTCCAAAACGGGCTGCGCGGCCGCCCCGGAGCGGGCTTCTACCTTGTAACAGATCACCTTGACCCCGTTGTTCGTGTGCGTCTGCAGGCACTGGTAAATCTCCTTGTGGTATTTCTTCTCCAGCCAGGCCTTTGTGAACATGTTGGGGACACCGATGCAAATCTGCCCCCCGTCGAACGTGACGATGAACGTATTTTTAAACCACGTCGTGAAATTCACCCGGCTGAGTGAAAGTTCCAGCTCGCCAAGAACCGCCTGCCACAGTTCATTGGTATTCATAGCACGTGTCTGATCGACGATTTAGGAGCGACGCTCGCTATCTTAGATCATCTATCCACATGTGGGCAAGTGGGTGGGTAGTGGCGGAAGATGTGTGGAGAATGTGTGGATAGGGTTGATAAATTGTGGACGGTGTGATATGGTCTTGCTGTAATAATTTCTATGCCAAAACGTACACATCAACCAAAGAAGGCCCGTCGGGCGAAAGTGCACGGATTTCGCGTCCGTATGCGCACGACGAACGGCCAAAACGTGCTGAAGCGCCGCCGCGCCAAGGGCCGCAAGCGCATCAGCGTCCAGGCGAAAAAGAAATAATATGCTGCCCCGTCCTCATCGGCTCACGCTCGATAAGGACATCAAAACGCTCTTTGCCAAAGGCAAGGGCGTGTTTGATGTTTACGCGGGGCTGAAGTTTCGGAAGAACGACCTCGCGGTCTCCCGCTTCGCGGTGGTGGTCGGGACCAAGGTTTCGAAGAGCGCCGTGGTTCGCAACCGGCTGCGACGGCAGGTACGCGAGGCGATCCGGTCGCGCTTGGAGGAGGTAAAGCCCGGGTTCGACGTCATGGTGCTGATTCGCAAGGAGGCGATTGGAAAAACGTACCCGGAGCTCGAGCGTCACGTGGTGGACGCGCTGCGCAAGGCGAAGATCCTATGATCATCGGAAAAATCATCGTCCTCTGGTCCATCCGGCTGTATCAGAACACCCTGTCGTTCGACCACGGGTGGATGCGGCGGTTTTACCCGGATGGATACTGCCGGTTTTATCCGTCCTGCTCGCAGTATGGCTACGAATGCGTGGACAAGCACGGGGTGATCGTCGGCGGCCTGCGTACGGTCTGGCGGATTCTCCGGTGCAACCCGTTTTCAAAGGGAGGAAATGACCCGGTTCTTTAAAAGCCATTACCGGGTAATGGACACCTCCATTACCCGGTAATGGCTTTTCGATTCCTGCCGGTTAGCAGGTGCACGGGTCGTTCCCGCACGTGGGACATGTTTCATTCATACATCTATAGATAGCTGTTTGATGCGCGTCGTTGCACCTCGGACCAGGCGGACGCGGGATTTTGCCAGTTGGTAGTGCTCCGCGACCAGGTCGATGACCGCCTCGTTGGCCTTTCCCTTCTCCGGGGCCGCCGTGACCGATGCCTTGGCCGTGGTGTCGTCGAGCCAGGTGAGCTCGTTTTTCCTCGCTCCCGGCTTTACGTGGACCGTGAGGATCATACGGGTCAGCACTTCGCCTTGTTTTTCGTGATTGCCACGATTCCCTTGTGGATCGAGGCGTTCGCGGCCACCAGGTCCTCGCTTTTGACCGTCCAGTGGCGTCCGCAGTAGTCGGAGATCTTCCCGCCGGCTTCCTCGACCAGCAGCGTGCCGGCCACCGTGTCCCACGGCTTGTTGCCGGTGAGGATGACCGCGTCCGCCCGTCCGCACGCCACGTCCGCCAGCATGTGGGCCGCGGAACCGAGGCGGCGGAAGTACGGGGTCTGGCGCTCGAGCGCGTAGATGATTTTCCCGTGCCGGATCCGGTCGCGGTCGCGGTACCCGCGTCCCGCGAACAGCATGGCCCCGCGCGTGACGTCGCGCTTCGAGACGTGGATCGGCTTTCCGTTGAGCTTCGCCCCCTTCCCCTTTTCCGCCGTGAACATCTCCCCGTGCAGCGGGTCGTAGATGACGCCCACCGTCGGGACGCCGTCCAGCACGCGCGCGATGATGACCGCGAACAACGGGAGGTGGTTGATGTAGTTGGTGGTGCCGTCGAGCGGGTCGATGATCCAGGTCGCGCCCTTGCCGCCGATAAGCGGCGCCTCGAGACCCTTCGACTCCTCGCTGAGGATGTCGTCGTGCGGGAAGGCCCTGCTGAGCCGCCGGATGATCGCGTCGTTGCTGGCGAGGTCCACGATGGAAACCGGCTCCCGGTACTTTTTATACCGTACCTCCAGGCTTGCGGCGGACCCGTCGTAGGCGTCCATCAAAATTTTCCCGGCTTCCCGGGCGGCGGCGACTGCGGTCTTTAGGGCGGAAACGGCCATATTATCCTCGGAATTTCTTAAGATAGGCCAGGTCCTTCTTCACGCCCTCGTCCATCGGGGTCTCGAGCAGAAGGTCGAGATGCGTGAGTTTTTTGTGCGCGACGATCGCCTTGAACCCGTCGAGTCCGATGTGTCCCTTTCCCAGGTGCTCGTGCCGGTCCTTGTGGCCGTTGAATTCCACCATCGAGTCGTTGCAGTGCGACGCGACGAGCCTCTTGAGCCCGATCAGCTTGTCGAATTGCTTGAACGTGGCGTCCACGGCCTCCGCCGTGCGAAGGTCGTAGCCCGACGCGAATGCGTGCTGGGTGTCGAAGCACACGCCGATCTCGTCCCCGCGCTTCGCCCCGTCGATGAACGCCGCGATCTCCTCGAACGTGTCGCCCATCACCATCCCCGCGCCCGCGGAAATCTCGATGAGCAGCTGGCAGGACCCCTCGTAGCCGTCCAGGATCTTGTTCAGCCCGTCGATGACCATCCTCACGCCCGTCTCCTGTCCCACGTCCTTCGCGGACCCCGGGTGGAACATGACCGCGCGGCAGCCGAGCCTCGATCCGCGCTCGAGCTCCTCGCGGATGACGGACACGGATCCCTCGCTGATGCGCTTCTCCTTGCTCGCGAGGTTGATGAAGTACGGCGTGTGGATGTACGCGCGCTCGATGGCGTGCTCCTCCATGGCCGCCTTGAATTTCGCCGCGACCTCGTCGGTGATGGGCGACGGCTTTCCTCCCTGCGGCGGCCGCGAGAACATCTGCAGCACCTCGCACTGAAGCGCGCCCGCGTTGATCGGGGCGTTCCAAAGTCCCCCCGCGGCTGAAACGTGTGCGCCGAATTTCATAGGGCAACCCGTCCATCGTATGCCGAGCGCGGAAATTAGGCAATAAAAAAACGCGCCCGTCAGTTGGGGCGCGTGACGACGAGGTAGGAGCCGTCGAGCGGCGACACGACGGTCACCGTGAGCGATCCGTGTTCGGCGAGGTACGCGGCGAGCCCGCGTGGGAAGTCCCGGCGGTCCCCGCAGGTGAAGGTCATCACGTTGCTTCCGTAGGTCGCGACGAGGCAATCGCTGTATTGCGTCGCCTTCCACGAGGCAGACGGCCCCGGCCTTGTCTCCCGGAGCCCGTTGTCCTCCAGTTCTACCGCGACGGTATAGCTGGCCAACGCAAGGTCGCCCACCCTCGCCTCGATCTTGGCGACGCCGTCGCCGACGGGGATGAGCGCGCCGTCCCTGATCATGGCCACGTCGGGGCGGTCCACGCTCCAACTCACGATCGGCTGGGGGTCGAGCGGCTTGTTGTCCGCGTCGCGGACCAGGGCCCTCTTCAGCGGGACCCCGTCCCTGCTTCTGACGGTGACCCTTTCCCCGCCGCCGTCGAACGTGATGGACGCGGGTACGGGCGCGCAGGCCGGGAGCAGGAAGCAGACGAGTGCGGTCAGTCGCAAGATGTCCTCCGTGGGATATCGCCGAGCGGTCCGGCGGACGGTTACGCTAGCACGGGCCGGCCGTCGCGTCAACCGGTCCGCAAAAGAAAAACGCCCGACGTCAGTCAGGGCGAAGTGGCGGCGGTTCCGCCTTGCGGTCCGTCGTCGACCGATTGTTCGACCGGGACGGGCGGGACGAGCGCGGCCGCGTCCGGGTCGTCGGCGGGCCACATGAGCGGGGCGCCGGGGCGCAGCGGGCCGATCTCGATGACCGGCTCGTCCGCGAGCCTCGGGTGGATCACGAAGGTGTAGTTTCCGCCCGCGTCCGTTCTCGACAGGTGCGTGCACGGGTTCGGGTCCGGATCGTCCTCCTTGTAGACGGGGCTCGGCGCGCACACGGAGAGCCCGCGCACGAGCGAGTTGTCCTCGGGGCGGAGCGAGTAGGTTCCCGTCTGTCCAGGGCGCAGCTCGTCGAACTGATGGCAGTATCCGCGCACGGTGGGGACCAGCTCGATCGAGCTCTTCCCGTTCACGAGCACGACGGTGTCCACCGCGCGCGTCGGCTTCGTGCACACGGCGAACGCGTATCCGCTCGCCTTCGCCGAACCGCGCACGCGCCGGTCGCGGATCTCGCGCCGCTCGGCCTCGGTCGGCTTCGGCGGGTCGGGATGCGGCCCGCGCACGGGCGGCGGCGGGTCCTCACACGCGGCGAGGAAGAACAGGGCCATGAGGTGCATGGGAGCCTCTCTACGAGAGATGGGTGATGGCGCGCGCGACCATGGCCGCGACGCCGGGAAAGAGAAGGGACAGGCCGGCGCAGGCCAGAAGGACGGCCGCGCCCACGGTGGCCGCCTGTGCCCTCGTCCGACGTCCGTCCTTGCGCTCGCGCCGGATCTCCCAGAGGAGCCCGAACGCGACGACGAAGCACGTGACGGCGAACGCGACGCGCTGGCCGACGTTCAACATTTCGTCCAAAGGGTCTCCGTTTCCACCGGGATCGGTGGAGGGCAACGCTAACACAAAACCCCGCCGGGGTCAACGACCGGCGGGGGGGGGGGTACGCAGGCTAAAGCCTGCGGCTACTTCACCATTGCCTCGCGCAGCTTCTCGATCGCCTTGCGGTTCTTGAGCGTGTACTCGACGTACCCGCGGTATTCCGGGTCGTAGATGCGGTCGCGCGCTTCCTTTTCCTCGTAGCGTTCCGCGATCTTGTCGAGCGCGTCCTCGACCTCGGCGTCCGTGACCTCGAGGTTCTCGGTCTTCACCAGCTCGCGCAGGATCAGCGCCACCTTGATGCGGGTGAGCGCCTGCGGCGTGAACTCCATCTTCAGCTCCGCGACCGTCTTCTTGATGGACTTCAGGTACGCGTCCCATTCCATCCCCTGTTCCACGGCCCCGCGCTCGAGCTCGTGGATCATCTTGTTGATCTCCTCGTTCAAAAGCAGGTCCGGAATGTCGTCGAACCGCGATTCCTTGGCGAGCACCTCGAGGATCTCGCGTTCCTGGCGGCTCTTCTCCTCATGTTCCTTTTCGCCAAGGATGTTTTTCTTCAGGACATCGTTGAGCGCGGCCATGTCCTTCTGGCCGAGCGACGCGGCGAACGCGTCGTCGAGGTCCGGGTGCTCGAGGTTGTAAATCTCCTTCGTCGACACCTCGAACTCCACGGCGCTGCCCGCCAGGAGCTTGCTCGTGTGCTCCTCCGGGAAGGTCAGCGTGAAGCTCTTTTGCTCTCCCTCCTTCATGCCGACGATCTGCTCCTTGAAACCCGGGACGTAGTACGATTCGGTGAGGTACACGGCGTGGTTCGGCGACTGGCCGCCCTCGACCGGCACCCCCTCCTTCTTCATGTTCATCGACAGCACCACTTTGTCCTTCTCGGTGGCGGCGGAACCGGCCGCGGCGCGGACCTCCTTGGTCTGCATGCGGCGGAGGTCGGTAAGCGCGAGGTCGAGGTCCTTGTCCGTGACGTCGTGCGGCTTCTTGCCGACCGTGAGCGCGTGCCAGTCGGCGAGCTTGGTCACCTTCGGCATGAGCGCCACCTCGGCGGTGTACACGATGTCGTTGCCTGGCGCGAGCTTCTCGACGTCGATCTTCGGGCTGCCGACCGTCTCGACGTTGTTCGACACGACCGCGTCGACGAACGTCTTGCGGACGATCGCCTCGAGCGCCTCCTCGTAGATCTTCTGCTCGCCCACGCGGGCCTTCACGACCTCGAAGCCCGCCTTGCCCGGGCGGAACCCCTCGATGGTGGTTTCCTCGGAGATGCGGTTGGCCGCCTCCTCGAGGAACGGGACCACGTCGTCGTGCGGGACGGTGACGCGGATTTTCAGGGAATTTTTCGGAAGTTGTTCGAGTTGGACCGTTGTCATAGTGACGGGAGTGTACGAAAGGATCGGCGGTTCGTCAACCCTTGACGGCGGGCCGCGCGTCCGGTACAACGGCCTGGGTTCAGACACGGAGGTGCCGATGGCCCAGGACCAGTCGCCCGACACCGACGTGCGGGCGCTCATCGAGAGAATCGTACGCGCGCTCGTGGACCGGCCGGAGACGGTCCGGGTCCTGGAGACGACCGGACGCCACTCCACGGTGTTCGAGGTCGTGTCCGACGACGGAGGGTCGATCCGGCAGATGATCGGCCGCGGCGGCGTCTACGCGAAGGCGATTCGCACGCTGCTCGAGGCGATCGGCGGGAAGCACCGCCGGCGGTACATCCTCGAGGTCATCGAGTGACGCACGCGCGCTCGCGCGCTCGCGCGACGGGAAACCGCCGCGTTTTTTCATTTGGGAAAGAAAAAAGCCCCGACGCGGTGTCGGGGCAGAGGCTGAGGGGGCGGAGGCTACGCGGCCGCCACCTTCTTGGCGCCGCGGGACGCGAGGTTGGCGAACACCTCGTTGCCCGTGGTGCGCAGCGCGCCCGCGGTGATCATCTCGCCGGCCTTGGCGAGCTCCACCTCGGCGATGATCCCCGCGATGTGCAGGAGCACGAGCGGCATGCGCACCGCGTCGGACTTGCGCGCGAACTGGCTGTTGGCCAGGTTCGTGCTGATCATCGTGCGTCCCGGTCCGCCGCCGGCCGCCCACACCGCGTGGCGCTCGCCGTCGGGGCCCTCGGGGAAGTTGCGCACGCGCAGCTCGTACACGTGGCCCCCGTATTCGAACTCGCGACGCGACGCGGAGCTGACCTCCGAGGCGTTGCGCTCGGCCACCTTCACGGTGCAGACCTTCAGCATGTCCGTGCCCGGGACCGAGGCCTCGACCGAGTACTCGCCGACCTCCGGCGCCGAGAAGACGACCTCCTCGATGCCGATCCCGTCCGGGTCGCCCTTCCGCTCGAGCGTCACCCCGGCGGGCGCGTTCCACGCGATCTTGCCGCGCACCCGCTCGGGGAAGCGCAGCTTGAGCGTGATGCGCTGCAGCGGGGTGGCCGAGCGCACGGTGGTGTCGAACTGGAACGGGAACTCCTGGACGACCTCGGCGCGGACCGTGGTCTCGCGCGTGGGCGCGCCCTTGAGCGTCTCCTTGATCACGACCTCGACGCGTCCCGGGGTCTTGCCCGCGGTGAGCACCGCGCGCGTCCCGATCGTCTTGTCGAGGGTCCCGTCCCCGCGCACGGTCCAGGTGATGGTGCCGCCCTCGCGGGGGTCCGTCACCGTGATCGCGTGCGTGCGGCCACAGAGGACGTAGAAGTGCCCCGTGTCCAGCGACAGGGTCGTCCACGCGTCGGGACCGTCGACCGTGGGCTTGCGCCTCTCGCCCCTCGCGCCGATCGAGTCGAGCAGCGAGCGGATGAGCGTCTCGTCGTCCGAGCGCTCGATCTGTTCGGACTTGAGCCCGATGGCGTTCTCCACCTTCGGCACCACCGTCTCGCGGAGGAACTTCAGGATGGCGAGCAGCACGTCGTGCCGGTCGAACAGCTCCTCGCCCACGCGGTTGCGCGCGTCGCCGACGAACCGGTTCAGGAACGGCACGTCGATGATGCCGCTGACGAGCGGGTGCTCGAGGACCGCCCGGCACGCCTTCAGGTAGACGTGCAGCGAGGCGTTGTCGATCTTCGCGATCGCGGAGAAGAACTCCGCGAGCGTGCACACCTTGGACAGGGCGAACAGCTCGACCGTGTCCACGTCGGCCTCGTGCTTCTCGACGACGCCGAGCCGGTAGCTCACGTCGCCGACCAGCGGCACGTCGTGGTGGTCGGCCTCGATCACCTGCCCGCGCAGCTTGCGCTGGCGCAGCTCGTGCACCTGTCCCTTCTCGTCCTTCACGCGGACGATCCGCGCGAGGTCGATGGGGAGGAGCTTCGCGAGCCCGTCGATCACGCGCTTGGCCGTGCGCGGGTGACGGGGGTTCACCCGGTCGCCCTTGCCCAGCTTGTGCAGCGTGATCACGGTTCCGGTCGTCTTGATCGGGTGCTTCGGCGGCAGGGGCTTCCGCTTCCAGACGCCGCGGTGGGTCCGCCAGATCTCGTCGAGGTCGCGGACCGTGAAGGCCGTGATGTGGAGCACCTCCCCGGAGGCCTTGGTCTCCGCGGAGATCCGCTCGCAGTGGTTCGTCCCGCCGAGGCGGCCGTTGCCGTTCTTGCCGCGCACCGACTGGACGGTGTCCCAGTTGGACTGCCCCCAGTTGAGGAAGGCGATGCGGCGGGCGTGGTTCATCCCCATCCCGTCGTCCACGACGCGCACGCACAGGTCGCGGTCCGCGTCGAAGAAGTACTCGATGAAGATGGAGGTCGCCCCGGCGTCGCGGCCGTTCCAGGCGTACTCGGCCAGGGCATCGAGGTAGTCGCCGCCGTAGGTGGCGCTCGTGCGCTGGACCCAGTCGGTGGCGACGGTCGCCTCGTTGACCTCGATGTCGTCCTCTTCTTCCTTCTTGCCCTTCACGGTCTTCCCTCCCGGCCCGTGGCCGGCGTTGTCGTTGGTACGGGTGGTGTCCATGTCTACTTTCCCTTGCGGACGATGTCCGCCTGCTGACGTTGAAGGCCGATCTGCTCGGCGAATCCGACCAGGTCCTCGACGCCCGCGTGGTCGAAGGCCAGGAACAGCTCGTCGAGCTCGCGGGCCAGGCGCTTGATCACGCGGCGCCGCACGGGCATCGGGAGGCCGAGGACGAGCAGGACCGCCCGTCGCAGGAGCGCGACGGCTTCCGCGATGAGCTCGATCTCCGCGTCGCTCGGGTCCCAGTCGCCGGTGTCCGGCACGTTCGCGCCGGTGAGGCACCAGCGCACGTTGTGCAGCGTCTCCCCGACCTCGAGGCCAGGGATGAGCGGCAGGCGCCGGACGACCTCCGGGAAGTCCACGGCCGTCTGCAGCAACTGGGTGCGCAGGTGGACGACCAGGCGGCGCATGACGCCGTCGGGCGTGACCGGTTCCGACACGCGCTCCGGGCGCGCGCGGGGCGGCTCGGGCTCGAACGCGGGACGCGGGGTCTCGCGGGCCGGCTCGACCGGGAGCGCTTCCTCCCGGATGGGAGTCGGCGCGGTCCCCCTCGGGAACACCGTCTCCAGGACCTCGTAGGACTTGTTGTCCTTGTTGAGGAACCCGGCGAGGATGCGCTCGAAGCGCTCGCGCGTGGGCGCGTCCCACCGTTCGCGGACGTGGATTCGCACGAGGTTGAACAGGGTCCCGTACGGGAACACGGTGTCGTCCGTCGGCTTCCAGCGCAGCAGGTCCACCGTGGTCGCGCGGTTGATGCCGGTCTGCTGCGAGGCGATGGTGTCGCCGCGCGCGCGGAGGTTCGGCGTGAACACCGCGTTCACGAGCTCCTGGAACGTGGAAAGGCCCAGGCACCGCTCGGGCTCCTGCCCGCACACGCGGGTGACCGCCACGCGCAGCGCGAGGTCGTTGCGCGTCCCGGTCTCGATGAGGCCGCGCGACAGGCCGAGGACGCACGCGTCCAGGTTGTCGTTGGCCGGCAGCTCGCGGTCGTTCGACCAGTTGTGGACCGACCGGTCGCTGACGTTGATCTGCCAGGCGATCATGCGGACGCCGTCGTAGGTCGGCAGCGCCTTGAGCCGCTTGATCTCCCCGATGAGGTCGGCCCTGGTCTGGAACCGCTCATAGGTGACGAACGCGCGCGTCGCCGGGTCGCGGCTCCAGATGCGGCGCTTCGCCTCGACCACCATCAGGCGGTCAAGGTCGATGCCGGTCAACTGGCTGAACGCGTGGAAGTACCGGGTGCGCAGGCCCTCTGTCCAGACCCCGTCGACCCACTGGCCGAAGGTGTCGGGCTTCACGCCCAGTGCCTCGGCGACCGCCTCGCGGCGGCCGGGGTTGGCCTTCAGGAACTGGCCGAGCAACGACTTGAGGGTCGATCCCTCGCCGTAGACGTACCCGGGCTTGACGAAGTCCTGGCTCATGGAGCCCTCCGTTTCTTGAGAGTTTTCACTTGTAGAGACCGTTCTGGCAGCCGTCGCCAGAAGGGCGGAACCATATCAATTCGTTTCGCCGGTGTCAAGCACGGTCTTGACGATTTGCTTGGGTTTCGCTAGGGTTCGCTCTCGGCCATAGGGGCCGACTGGAGAGCCATGACCGCACGAAATGGTGAGACGTCCCGCAGGCGCGGGAAGGCACGTGACGACAAGGAGGTGCTCGCGGAGGCGCACGCGCCCCCGGCGGCTGCCCGACGCGGGCAGGTGTACGCGACCGGCGAGGCGCGCGAGGGACGGGACGTGTTCCGGACCACGCGGTTCTACGGGATGGTGTTCGTCACCATCGCCGAGCAGTACGTGGAGTCGCACGCGCCCGTGCCGTGCGACGCGTGCAAGGAGGCGGTGTACAAGCACTCGGAGGCCGGACGGGACCACAAGAACCCGTTCGCGATTCTCGCCCAGCTCGAGAAGCCGGGCCTGCTGCAGGTCGACGACGGCGCGCGCGACAGCGACCGGCTGCCGCGCGTGGACACGGTCCTCGTCGAGCT
>CAYRYG010000012.1:0-23287 GCA_964428465.1 uncultured Gammaproteobacteria bacterium | reverse complement strand
TTGCATGCCTTAGACACGCCGCCAGCGTTCATCCTGAGCCAGGATCAAACTCTTAGTAGAACACCCTTCGACTCAGCCTTGCGGCTTCGCTCAGGGTATCTGATATTTGATATAGACGTTGCAATCACACAGAAGACAACTTCTGGTGAGTTACAGGTTCCTGTTTCTTTTGGCTCGGTGTTCAGTTGTGAACGATCAAGTGGCCGCATTTTATACGAGCCTGGAATCCCTGTCAAGGGCTGGGCTGGGGACGGGGTGGGGATGAAAAAACAGCCGGTTTTACGGGCTGTTGAGAAGCTGGGCCATGACCGAGGGGAGCATGTGGATTCCAACGCACTGGGCGATGGTCGCCTCGGTGAGGACCGTCTCCCGGAGGTCGGCCTCGGCCGCGTGGGACGGGGGGCCGGTCCGTCGGGCGAGGTCCTCGAGCGCGAGCTCCTTGTAGGCGAGGATCGCCTCGGAGTGCGGGACGAGGCCGTAGGGGATTCGGCGCAGCTCGCCGTCCGGGAACAGGCGGAGCAGGAGCTGGCGTCGCGTCTCGCTGATCGCGACCTTGAGCGCGAGCGCGCAGGTGGGGTCGTCGGTGTCGCGGAACGCGTCCGCGAGCGTCCTGTACCCGGGCGGGGTCGGGAGTTCCTCGCTCAGGATCAGCGCGTGGATGAACGTGAGGAACTCGACGAGCGCGAACCCGGTCCACGCGTCGGTCATCTCCTCGCGCACGACGCGGATGAGCCACGCGGTGTCGCGGATCGGAACGGCGTTTCCGCATCCGGACATCATGAACGCCCAGTCGTCGCGCGACTCCGCCTCCTCGAGCGGGACCGGGACGACGTTGACGCGGCACGTCGTCACCGCGTCGATGGTCGTGACCAGGAGCCGTCCGCGCGCCCGGGCCGCCAGGTACGACGGGTAGGAAAGGGCGTCCGAGAGGTCCTCGCCGGTCTCCGCGCGGATCATTTCGAGGATGAGCTGCCGGTCGCGGTCCCATTGCCGTTCCCCGGGCGCCGGAAAGACGTCGAGCGCGATCTCGCGCGTGGTGGCCACGGGCTCGACGAGCAGCGGGGCGTATGCGTCGACGAGGGCGCGCAGGTCCGGTTCCGCGGCGCACAGCTCGCGCGCGCACCGCAGTAGTCGGTCGGTGAATTCCGGCATCGTGTGTTCTCCCGGAAGGATACCCTGCCCCTTTTTGACCCCGCCGTCAAGGGTGTGTATCCTATGAGGGAACGAGTGGTGGCCGGAGGTCGACGGAAGTGCGCTCTTCCCCGTGCGGGGTGCAGGGACCCCGCCTATAACATCTGATCATTGATATGGCAGAATTTGACCAAGAGTTCGTGGAGTACGTCGTCCGCGCGATCGTGAATCACCCGGAGGACGTGAAGACCGATCGGATCATCGACGAGCGCGGCGTGCTCATCACGCTGCACGTCAACCCGGACGACATGGGATACGTGATCGGACGCCAGGGCCAGACGGCCCGCGCGGTCCGCACGCTCCTCAAGATCGTCGGCGCGAAGTCCAACGCCCGCGTGAACCTCAAGATCTACGAGCCGGAAGGCTCCCGCCGCATGCGCGCGCCCGAGGAATCGGCCGCGATGTCCGGCAGCGACAACCTGTCCGTGGACGACCTCGGAATCTAGACAAAAGAAAAGACGGCGGCCCGGCGCGGGCCGCCGTTTTGCGTTCATCGGCGAACAAAAAAGAGCAGCACGTGCCGCTCAGGGGATGGGGACCGCGACCTGGAGGATCGGGTTCAGGGTGACGGGGACGCCCCCGCTCACGACGTACGCCGCCTGGACCGCGACCGAGGCGGTCATGCCGTTCTCGAACAGGTAGGTGGCGCCCGGGCCGGCCGCCAGGATGAGCGACGTGGCGCCGCCCTTGGTGTCCTGGATGACGCTCGGCACCAGGTCGATGCCGACCTTGGAGCTCGGCGTCCACTCCAGCGTGGGGGTGAACACGAACCCCCAGTTCCCCCACTCCGGCGACACCTCGAGGGTGAGCTGCGGGAGGAGGGAGAGGCTGCCGCTCTTGGTGAGCGGGAACAGGGCCGAGGGCCCGAAGTACACGGACTCGCCGATCCACCCGCCGCCGGCGGTGTCGATGAGGCCGAAGCCGCCTGCCGTGAGGGAGACGGGGGCCTCGGCGCGGGCCGGGGAGAGGGTCGCGAGCAAGAGCGCGAGGATCATCTGCTGTTCTCCGAATCCGCCGCGAAAAGTCGCGGTCGGACGGGTATCCTTGCAAAAAAACGCCGCGGCGTCAAGCGCTGCGGCGAGCCTCTTCCTCGGCGTCGATGTCGTAGGTGTCCGGCGGCTGGCTCCGCTCGTGCGCGTAGGCATCCTTGTACGCGCCGGGCTGGACGCGGAGCGGGCCTGGCTGCGTCTCGTCGCGGCGGCGCTCGTCGGCACGCTTGCGGGCCGCCTCGCGCTTGCGCAGCTCGGCCATGATCTGGCCGAACAGCCTGGTACGCTCCGCGCCCTGGACGCGATGGTTGGTGAGCGCCTGGTAGGCGGCGGTCTCGAGACGCTCGAAGCGGGGCGCGAGCTGCTGCGCCTCGTCGGCCAGGAGCCGGAGCGTACGGTCTTCCGCGCGCTCGCGGCCGAGCTGTGGGGATGGATGTCGTTCCATGGGAAAACGCTATCACGAACGAGGAAAAGAAAAAAGTCCCGGGACGGGACTTACGGAAGGAACCAGTACATGTAGTCGATTCCCTCGGAGGCGAGGAGACGCTTCTCGTACAGCACTCCCTTCGCCTTCAGCCGCTCGATGGCGACCATGAACAGCATCCATCCGTCGTCGTCCGCGACCAGCGGTTGCTGGTACGCGTCCGGGTCCATCGGCTCCTCCTCCGGCCGCCTCCAGAACTGCCACCACGCCGCGCGATGGCGTTTCCACTCGCGGTGGCGCTCGCGTTGCCGGTCGATTCGCTCGCGGATCTCGTCGATCTCGGCGTCGATCCTCGACAGGAAGGTGCAGCGTTGGTTGTGGCGGCGCATCGAACGGCGCACGACGAGCACGGCCTCGCGCTCGTGCGGGTCGAGAGACCAGAACCGGGATGCCGGTTCCCGCGTCACGGTATCCTCATCCATGCTTGTTCCCCCGAGGCGAGGGCTCCGCGGATGTGCGAAGCGCTCGCGGGGGGAAACAAGCTTACGCCGCCTTCCTCTGGGTGATCGTCTCGATATCCTGCCGGACCTTGTCGATCCGTTCCTCCGTCTCGATTTCTTCCAGCGGCCGAAGCTGTCCGACCATATCGATTCCCTCCAGCCTGGCATGGAACAGCTTCTTGAACAGGTGTTCCGTGATCGGGTTCATCGGGTAGGTCTTGACCTTCCACGGCTCCTTGCCGGAGTTGCCGAGCTCCGCGTCGATCTCGCGCGTCCTCCGTTCCAGGTAGCGGACCATGGCCTTGTACGTGTCCTGTCCGATCTTTTGCCCCTGCGCGTCCTTGCGGACGTTCATGATCGCGAACTCGACGGTCCGGCCGGCCGGGTCGATGTCGATGGTCCGGTCGCCGACCTCCTGGCCGTCCACGCGCATGAGGAACGTCTCGTGGATCTTCCCGTTCTTCTCGGTCGACGTCGCCCGCTCGACTTCCAGGCGCCGTTCCGTCCCGTCGTCCATCGCGCGGACGTAGTCGGCCACGGTCACGGGCTCCTGCCGCGCGGCCTCCGGGGCGGCGGGTTTCGGCCGCGCGTCCGTGCGCGCGAACTACCCGCGGACGGATTCGGGAACGTATCGTCGGATGTCCATATGGGAATAGTGTATCACCCGCGGGCGACCGCATAGGAAACACCATTTTTCGGAGATTGTCAACCGCGGGACATCAGGAAGAAAAAGAGGCCGGTTGGCCTCAGGAGATCGCGCGCGTGCGCGAGATCTCCTCGCGTACCGCGCTGCCGACGTCGCGGATGTGCTCGGGGGGCTTGCGGATCTCGCGGATCCCGAGCTCGCGCAGCAACGGCGACAGAAGGTCGCCGCTCCCGTGGATCATGAGGAACGCGACGCGACGCGCCTCGAGCGTCGCCCGCACGCGCGCGCGGACGTCCAGTCCCGTCTCGCGCACGAGCGAGTAGTCGCAGACGACGGCCTCCGCGTCCGGATGTTCCGCAAGCAGCCGCTCGAGGTCCTCCCCGGTCGCGCCGCCCACGGCCGCGAATCCCTGCGACGTCAGGATTTCCACGAGGACGTGCCGGACGGCCGGCTCGTCGTCAATCACGATGACCTTGCTCATGTCGGCCGCGCCTCCTTGGGTTAGCGATGGAAGGCGACGGTAACAAAAAAGACCCCTTTCGGTCAAGGGGTCAGTGGAGCGCGGCGAGCGAGGACCCCTCGCTCTTGAGCCGAGCGGTTTCGGCCAGCCGCTCGACCGCGCGGCGGGCGGCGAGGCGGGCGATGTGGCGCCGCCCTTCCTCCAGGCGCTCGCGCAGGACCGGGACCGTGCCGAGCGGGTCGCCGGCCGTGACGAGCTCGTCGATGAGCGCCGCCGCGGCCACCGCGTCCTCCTCCGAGTAGATCCGCATCACGTCCGGCACGACCGTCTCGCCCTCCGCCGACGAGATCCGGATGACGTCCGGCCGGCAGTAGAAGCGCTCGGTCCACCGCGCGCGCGGCAGGAGGGAGGCGTCGCCCGCGAGGATTCTCATGATCGGCCGCCAGTTCCAGTCGCTGATCCTCGGGAACGGCTCGCCCTCGAGCGACCCGAGGAACGCGAGCTGCTCGCGGGCGAGCTCGGGCTCGCGGTGCTCGCCCTTCTCCATGAGGAACGTGTCGTTCACCATCTCGACGTAGAGCCACAGCAGCGGATCCTTGAAGCCGCCGTTGCGCGGATCGTGCGCGGCATGGGCCTTTCGCACGTCGTCGCGGCGCGCGCGGATGAGCTCCGCGAGGCGCTCCCACACGAGGCGGCGCTTGCGCGCGTCCGGCTCCCGGAACTGGCCGACGAGGAACTCGCGCGTGATGCCTCTCGCTCCCTCCGGGTGGAAGGAGGGCAGGATCTCGCGCATGAGCGGCTCGTCGGCGGCGAAGCACAGCTTCATCAGCAGGTCGTTGTACCGGCCGACCAGCTCTTCCTGGTACCGCTCGGCGAGCTCCCCGAACGTGCGCGTCGCCTCCCAGGCGAACCGCGTCAGTTCCGGGTTCATCTCCGGGAAACGGTAGAGTTCCTGCGGTCCGACGCGCGACGCGTCGCGACGATGGACGCCGAGCGCGGCGACGGGGAACGGGGCGACGGCCTGCGCGAGCACGCGCCGCTTGATCGAGTCGCGCACGTCGTCGCGGTGCAGCAGCTGCTGCCCGCGGCAGGAGTCGTACGGGCAGCGGTGCTCCGCGAGCCACTGCCGCCACGCGTCGTCGTCCTCGGCGGGCAGCCGCGCCTCGCGCCAGCCCTCGACGACCCGGTTGACCTCTCGGACCAATGTCTCGGAAAGAACCCGCATCGGAATGCCTCCGGGCCAAGGCTAGCACAGAATCGAAAAAGAAAAAAGAGGCGCATGCCTCTCAGGAATGGGTGGGCGTGGCGAGCGCGTCGCTGACCGCGTCGAGGAGCGTCCGGGGCTCGGGGAGCGCGCCGGGGCCGACGTCGCCGCAGGCGAGCCGCTTGCTCGCGGGCTCGAGGATCGCGTAGCGGCCGAGGTCGCGCAGCCAGCCGACGTTGCGGCGGACGACCGGGTGCAGCCACATCTGCGTGTTCATGGCGGGCGCGAGGACGATGGGCGTGGCGATCGGGACGGCCATGAGCACGGTGGTGAGCGCGTCGTCGGCCAGCCCGCAGGCGAGCTTGCCGAGCGTGTTGGCGGTGAGCGGGGCGACCAGCACCGCGTCGGCCCACTTGGCCCACGAGACATGGTCCACCGCGCTCGTGGAGTCGGGCGTTGGCGCGCCGGCGAAGGTGTCGGTGAGCACCGGGTTGCCGCTGAGCGCCTCGAAGGTGATCGGCCCGACGAAGCGCGCGGCGTTCGCCGTCATGACGACGCGCACGTGCATCCCCTTGCGAACGGCGAGGCTCACGACCTCGCACGCCTTGTACGCGGCGATCCCGCCGGTCACCCCGACGAGCAGCCGCGCGGGACGTTCAGCGGACATCGGTATTCTCCCGGGTGGCGAGAGTCGCTTCCATGCGTTGCCTCCGCCGCGGAGCGTAGGGAAAATTCGGCCGGTCGTCAAGGCTCGCAAAGAAAAAAGACCCTGGTCGGGTCAGGTGTTCGCGACGATGGGGTCGCGGAGAAGTCGATCGAGGATCGCGTCACGGACGCGGTCGCGGATGACGGCGTTTTCCCAGGCCATCAGCATGTTGGATGGCGGAGCGCCCTGCACCACGACGCGCACGTCCGGGCCGGCGCGCCGGACAACCGGGCTCACCTCGATTCGCCCGGTGCCGGCGAACGGCTCGACCTCCACGAACGGCCGGTCGAGGCACTGGAGGAGCAGGGGGCCCGCGTCGCGTACGACCGACTCGGCCACGGAACGGAACGGATATTCCTCGAGCGACACCAGCACCTTGCGCATGCATCCGCCCCCGCCCTCGTCCGACGCCAACCACTCGATCTTTTTCATGAGGTTGGGAGGCAAGAGGGAGCCCTCCGTCGTCACGGACACGGAGTCGACGGACACGGTACCGGCCGCGAGAAAGCGGTCGTCCCGATCGAGGATTGCCAGCCAGGCGTGGGCCTGGAGGAACTCGAGGATCGGGCCGATGGCCGGCTCGCAGACCGGCACGGAACGGCCGTTGCCCCCGCGCCGGTAGCCGACGCGAAACACGTGTGGCATCTGTCCCTCCAGACAGGCGGATAGGATGACAGGGACTTTCGATTGTGTCAATATGCTTGCGTATGGCAAAACTTCGCCGCTACGACGTGCTCACCATCTTTCCGAACATGATTTCCGGCTACGCGTCGGAGAGCATCTTGGGGCGGGCGCGGGAGAAGAAGCTGATCGCGGTCGCGGCGCATGACTTGCGCGACTGGGCCGAGGACAAGCATCGGCGCGTGGACGACACGCCGTACGGCGGGGGGCCGGGGATGGTGATGAAGGTGGACGTGTTCGAGAGGGCGGTGAAGGCGGTGAGGCGGAAAGGCGGGAAGGCGAGAGTAATTCTGACGTCCGCGTCAGGAAAAAAATTTACGCAGAAGGACGCGAAGCGGCTGGCGAGGTACGACCAGGTGATCTTCCTGTGCGGGCGCTACGAGGGGGTCGACGCGCGCGTGGAGGAGCACGTCGCGGACGAGGCGTTCTCGATCGGCGACTACGTGCTGACCGGCGGGGAGCTGCCGGCGCTCGTGATGATCGACGCGGCCGCGCGCCACGTGCCCGGCGTGCTCGGCGCGAAGGAGTCGCTCGCCGAGGAGTCGCACGCGGAGGAAGGCGTGCTCGAATATCCGCAGTACACGAAGCCGCCGGTTTATAAGAAGTGGAGCGTGCCGGACGTGCTCATGGGCGGCGACCACAAGAAGATCGAGACGTGGCGCAAGGAGCACTCGAAGCGCGCGGAATAATATGTTCGCGACATCTCTGCAACGATGGACGTACCGGCACGTTGCCAAGCCCTTCTTCTTTCGGCGCGACCCGGAGGACGTGCATGACGCGATGACCGCGGTGGGGGCGAGGCTCGGGGAACACGCGGTGACGCGGATGCTGACGCGCGCGCTGTTCGCGTACGGGCATCCCGCGCTCGAGCAGACGATCCTCGGGATCCGGTTTCGGAACCCGGTGGGGCTCACGGCCGGGTTCGACAAGAACGCGCAGCTGCTGCGCATCATGCCCGAGGTCGGGTTCGGGTTCGAGGAGATCGGGTCCGTGACCGGGGAGCCGTGCGAGGGCAACCCGCGGCCGCGGCTGTGGCGGCTGCCGAAGTCGAAGGGGCTGGTGGTGTGGTACGGGCTGAAGAACGACGGCGCGGAGGCGGTCGCGCGGCGGCTGCGCGGGCTCGACGCGGCGATCCCGTACGGGACGAGCGTGGCGCGCACGAACTCGGCGGCGACCGTGGAGCAATCCGCCGGGATCGCGGACTACGCGAAGGCGTTCCGGGCGTTCGCGGACATCGGGGACTACTTCACCGTGAACGTCTCCTGCCCGAACACGTGCGGCGGGGAGCCGTTCACCTCGCCCGAGGCGCTCGACCGCCTGCTCGCGGCGCTCGATCCCATCCCGACGAAGAAGCCGGTGTTCCTGAAGATGCCCGCGGACATCTCGACGGGCGAGCTCGACGCGCTCATCGCCGTGGCCGACCGCCACCGCGTGCACGGGTTTGTCATTTCCAACCTGACGAAAAAGTATGACCGTACCACCGTGGATCGGGACGAGATCCGGGTGACGGACAAGGGCGGGATTAGCGGCCGCCCGGTGGTCGAGCCGGCCAACGCGCTCATCGCGCACGCGTACCGCGTCGCCGGGTCGCGGTATGTGATCATGGGAGTGGGCGGGATCTTCTCCGCCGGGGACGCGTACGAAAAGATCCGCCTCGGCGCGTCGCTCGTGCAGCTCGCGACCGGGATGATCTTCGAGGGGCCGCAGGTGATCGGGGAGATCAACCGCGGGCTCGTCGAGCTTTTGAAGCGCGATGGGTTCGCGAATATTTCGGAGGCGGTTGGGACGAAGCGGTAGGGATGGGGACGGCCTGCGGGCCGTCTTTTGTTTGGCTTGCAGGCGTTGCGCCCTGCACCCGCCTTACTTTCTTGTCCGGACAAGAAAGTAAGCAAAGAAGCCGCCCGCCCGGTCTCCGGCTCCTACGCCAGGCCGTCCGAAAATGCCTTGCTGCGGAACTCGCTCGTGCCGAACTGACGGTCAGCGGGCACTTCGCTCAGACAGTCCTCGCAGTCCGACTGCGTCGGACACGGCATTTTCGGGCGGCCTGGCTGGGTCGCCTCCGACAGGGCGGGGAACTTAAAGAAAAAAGCCCGAGAGGGTCGGGCATGTGTCAGCGTTTGGCGAACCAGACGAGGGACTGGGGCCAGACGGGGAGGAGGGCGGCGATGGGGAGCTTGTGCTCGGTGTGGAGGAGGATGGCGTCGCGTTGCGATTCGTCGCCGTTCACGATGAGCAGGAAGGGGACGTCCTCGGCCGGCGACTCGGCGAAGCGGAAGCCGGCGTCGCGCAGCGCGTCGATGGCCTGCGTGTCGAGCGCGATGCGCAGCCGGGCGTGGGCGAGGTTCTCCCGGGTGGCGATCTCGTCGCGGAGGTCGCCGAGGATTTCCGGGAGCCGGGCGAAGACGGCCCGGCAGGCGGGCGAGTCGCGAAACGGCTCGGCGTCGATCGCCTGGGTGGTCAGGACGAGCCACCCCTTTTCGAGATCCAAGGATTCGGACATGCGTGTTTCCTCGGCGGGTACCGTAACGGACTTGTTTGGCACCGTCAATCGTCGCTTGCCACGCCCCCCCGTTTCCTTTACACTGCCGCCGAGCCAAGGAGAACGCTCATGGACCTTCCGGACAACGTTCACGTCCTTCCGCGGTCCGGCATCGTCCGAACCACGCTCACGGTGCTGCGCAACCGGCGCACGCCTTCCGACGTGTTCCGCGCGCACGCCATCCGGCTCGGGCGGCTCGTCATGGCCGAGGCCGTGAACGAGGAGCCGCTCGAGGAGTTCCCGATCCGGACGCCGCTCGAGGCGGCCACCGGCTTCCGGTTCCGGCGCGGGGCCGCGGGGGTGGTGACGGTGCTGCGCGCCGGCAAGGCGTTCATGGCCCCGTGCGAGGAGATGCTTCCGAACCCGAAGTTCTGGGACCTCGGTCTGTCCCGCGACGAGGAGACGCTCGAACCGAGCGAGTACATGTGCAAGGTCCCGCGCCGGATCGGAAACGCCACGTCCAGGGTCTACGTGACGGATCCCATGTTCGCGACCGGCGGCTCGGCCACGTACGCTGTGGACCTGCTGAAGTCCCGGGGCGCGCGCCGCATCGTCTTCGTCGGCATGGTCGGCGTCCCGGAGGCGGTGGAGCGCATGCACGCGCTGCACCCCGACGTCCCGATCTACCTCGCGTCGCTCGAGGGCGGCCTCAACGCGCACGGCTACATCGAGCGCGACGCGATCGGCGACCTGGGCGACCGGTTCCACAACAGCTTCTGACCCTTCGACTTCGCTCAGGGTCATTTTTCTTTTGCGCCATAGAAAAAGGCCCGAGCAGGTCGGGCCGAGGCGGTCGTGTCAGACCGTGATGGTGGTGCCGCGGCCGCCGGGGCGGTGGCTGCCGATCTCGATCTCGGGCACGGGCTGCGCGGGCGCGGCGTCGAGCGACCAGGCATGGAGGGTCTCGCGCACGTGCTCGGCGTTCGCCGGGTCGAGGAGGAGGGCGCTTGGGACGGAGCCGAGCGCCGCGCGCAGGCGCTCGAGGTCGACGTGGTTCACGTCGGCCTCCGAGACGCGGTAGGCGTGCGCGCCGGCCTTGGGGTCGCGGTGCAGCACGAAGGCCAGGTCGGTGTCGCCGAGCACCAGGCGCTCCGCGAGCTCGGCGGTGTCGCCCTGGAACCCGGTGCGCCCCTGCGGGACGCCGGGGGACTCGACCCACGCGTCGCAGTCCTTGAAGCGCAGGACGGCGGGGGAGCCGGTGACGATGGCGAGGAAGGCCTGGCCGTAGATCCAGGCGACGGCAGGCGTCCGCCGGAAGCCGCCGTTGACCTGGCCGTCCTTGTCCGTCGCGACCGTGAAGAGATAAAGCAGAAGTCTCACGCGGCACTCCGTTGTGGTGCCCGCGCAGGATAGTCGATGCACGGCCGTTTGTCAATCCATATATGAAAAAACCGGCGAGGGTCGCCGGGGAGCTACTTCTTGCCGGAGAAGTCGAGGAACGCCAGGGGCTGCAGGTGGAACAGCCCGGCCACCGTGAGCGTCCCGCCGCGCCAGGCGTGCATGGCCTCGTCCGAGAGCCCGCAGGCCTTCGGGTGGACGAGGAAGACTTCCTCGGGGACGCCCTGCTTGGCGAGGAAGCCGGGGATGTCCTCGAGGATCGCCTCCGCCGCCGGGACGAACATCGCGTACATCTCGCCCGCCAGGCCGATCACGGTCTCCTTGCCCATGAACGCGAACATGGGGAAGTCGTCGGGGAAGGAGTTGATGAGCCGGGCGGGGAAGCCCACGGCGACGTAGTGCCTCGCCACGGCGAGCTTGGCCTCCAGGAACGACGCGGCGGTGAGCGGCTTGTCCAGGAGCTCCCGGCCGAGCGCCTCGGGGAGCTGGCCGACGAGCTCGCGCCACGCCTCGCGCGGCGCGCCCCCTGGGGTCTGCTGGCTGAACTCGACATTGTCGAGCATCCGCTGCCAGATCTGGTCGGGATCGAAGGTCCTCAATTCCATTCCGCACTCCTTGGTGTGCGCCGGCACGGTAGCGGATTTGTGCCGGGTTGTCAATCCTCGCATGAAAAAACCGGCGAACGTCAGTCGCCGGGGTTGCCCTCGTCCTCGTGGGCGAAGTCGGAGAGCCATGGGCCGTCGTCGATGCAGTGGCAGTCGAGCGTCCACGGCTGGTACCCGATACGGTCCGCGGCCGTCCCGCCGACCACGTTGATCACGGAGAACATCCGGAACTCGTAGTCGGTGAGGCACACGCCCGGCAGGTCGCGCGGGCACTGGTAGATGCGCTCGAAGGCCGAGTCGCAACGGTACGCGTCGCCGGGCGAGTCGAGCTTCGCGCACGCCTCCTCCGCGCGTTCGCGGGTCGCGTACCGGTCGTACGGGTCGAGGTCGTCGTAGTACTCGACGCGCCGCACGTCCTGCCACCAGTCGTCCACGAACGCGTCGACGGTCAGCCCGTAGGTCGCCGCGAACGCACTGTCGAACGCCTCGCCCGCGCGCAGTCGTTCCATGAACGCGGACATCCGTCCGCGCCCCAGGTCGTGCAGGCGCGTGAACAGCGTGCCGGACGCCTCGTACGCGCCCGGCGGGTCGATGGTGTAGAACAGGTACCAGTCGTTCACGAGCCGCGACAGGTCCTCCCGCGCGTGGCGGCTGATGGAGATGTCGTCCGACCAGCGTGCCTCGCCCGCCGCGAATCGTGCCGCGCCCTCCACGAACCAGGTCGGCGCCGGGTCGAGGCCCGCGCCGTAGTTCCCGGTGTGGTACTGCATCGCCACGTGGGCGAACTCGTGGGCGAGGGTGTCGGCGATGTCGTTGCGCACGCGCCGTTTCTTGCCGCGGATCTCGACCTCCTCGCCGGGCGAGAGCACGACCACGAAGTCGTCGAAGGCGCGTCCCACCGGCTGCATCACGAGGTCCGACGGGATGAGCTTGAGCGCGAGCGCGTCGCGTTCCACCCGGACCGTGATCGGGAAGGGGATGGGTCCCCACAGCGAGGCTGCCTCGGTGGCACGGTCGAGCGCCGCGCGTACCTGGGCCGCGCCCGGGTCGCCCCCCTCGTACTGGAGGATGACCGCGGTGCCGTTCGAGGTGACGATCGTCTCCTCCGGGCCGTCCCAGCGGAGCATCGCCTCGCGGATGAGCGGCCAGGCCGTCGCGAACAGGAACCGGTAGGTCCCGGGCGTCGCGACCGCGAGGACGCAGACGACCGCCGCCACGATCGCGAGATACCAGCGCGTTTTCATCTGAATTGTCCTTTCCTGCCGTCTTCGGGCAGGAGGGTGATCCTAGACGAGATGGCCGCTCCTGTCAACGTGTTACACTGTGGCTGATATGCGAGACGCGGTGCATCTGCCCAATCTGTTTGAGACGGTCATCCGCCAGGCGTGCGCGGTAGTGCCGCAGCTCGCGCACGTGGATCCTTCGAAAATCCTGGTGCTCGCGCACAAGCTGCCGCCCACGCGGCTCGGGCAGACCATCGGGTTCCGGCAGCAGCGGCGGACGGTGCGGGCGGAGGGATATGACGCGCTGTACGCGATCGGATTCAGCGCGCGGTTGGTCGCGGAAGGGACACCGGGTATTGGGGGAAAATACCCGGTGTCGAATGAGCTGGCGCTCGACACGGTGATGCACGAGCTGTGGCACGTGGCCGAGGCGTGCGACGGGACGATCCGCCCGATGCGGCATGGCGCGACGTTCGACGCGATCGTGCGGACGATGCGGCGGGCGTATTTGAAGAAGGGTGGAGAGCCGTTGCCGGTGCTCGCGCATGACGCGCGGGTGCTGGTGCGGCAGATGGAGCGGCGCGCGCGGTTCGGGATGGGGCTCGCCGTGCGCGAGCGGACGACGACGCTCGCGCGGCTGATCCCGACGATGGTCGAGTACGCGTGCCCGAACGGCCACGTGACCGCGCGCCACCGGCGGCTGTCGAGAAAGAGCTCCTGCGCGCAGTGCTCGCCGCGGTTCGATGCGCGGTACTTGCTTCGCCCGATGGCTACGAATAACGAATGAGATGCGAAACTACGAAAAGAACGCGGGGCGAATTTACGAATCTACAACGAAAATACGAACGTTCGTACCTTTCGCATTCGATTTGTAAATTTGCCCCCGTGTTTCTTCGTGGCATTCGGCGTGATTCGTTTTTCGTAGAAATAAAAGAGCGACGCGTATGCGTCGCTAGGGGATGCCGCCTTTCGCGCGCAGCTCGGCGATGCGGGCGTCGAGCCCGTTGCGCTTGGCCCTGCGGACGCGGCGGCGCGTCGCGATCTCGTCGAGCTTGGCGAGGTCCTTCTCCTCGAGGCCCTGGAGCCGTCCGCGCTCCTTGATGAGCGCGTCGAGCTCGGCGGCCTCCTCGGGGACGAGCACGCCGTTACGCACGCGGGCCGAGGTCGGTTCCGCGGCGGGCTTCGGGGCGGGCGGCGGCGGGGGAGGCGGGGCCGCGGCGGGCTTCCCGCCCTCGCGGGTCAGCTTCGCGTTCCATCCGTCCACCTGCCCGGGGCTCAGCCGGCGCGCGCGCATGATCTGCACGCGCAGCGCCGGGTAGTCCTCGCGGCCGCGGCACGCCTCGACGATCGCCTTGTCGACGTCGTCGAGCTCGATGCCGTCGACCTTCTTCTTGGGGTACGTCTCGCGCGTGCCTCCTTTCTCGACCGGACGTTCCGGCCAGGTGCTCGGCTCGTGCGTGATGCGGCTGCTCATCTGCTGCTCCTTCTGCTGGGAGGGTTGAACGGGCGGCGCGGACGCCGCCGGAACGGGGATCGGCGCGGCCGTTTCCGCCGCGGGCTTCGGCGCCCGGTGCGCGGTCAGCTTGGCGGCGATACGCGCGCGGCCGGCGGCGGTCACGCGCCAGAGCACGGTGCTCGAGTTGACGTGGACCGGCTCGTACAGCCTGTCCTCCTTCAGCTTCATCCGCGCGGCGTAGCCCTGCGTCTCGGAGACCTGCCCGCGGAAGATCTCGCCGGACGCGTGGAGCGTCAGCGGGCCTCCGCCCTCGTCCTCCGCGAGCACGTGCCGGAACAGGATCGTGTCGATCCCTTCCGCGGTCATCGTGAGTCGCGGGGTGCGCGGGCTTGCCGGCGGTGGGTCCGCCTTCTTTTTCTTCCCCGTTCCGCTTTTCGGCGGGGCCGAGGAGGCGACCAGCCGGTCGTCCCCTTTCGCGCGCGTCGGTGGCGTGGCCGGCTCGGGCGGCGTGTCCTCGACGAATCCCTCGGGCGAGGCGAGCAGGTGCCGCTCGCTCAGGCCGCGCTCGCCCGCCTTCCAGTGGCGCGCGGCGTTGCGCACCCCGTTGTCCGGGACGCTTCGCGGCCGCGCTCCCTTCAGGTGGGCGACATGCGCGGGGAAGTCGCCCGGGTCGAACGCGTACGCGTCGTCGTCCATCCGGATCCATCCGTCGTTGCGCAGCGCCTTGAGGACGCCGTGCGGATTCGTGTGCTGGACCGTGACGGACGCGAGGAACTGCATCGCGAGCGGCGGCACCCTTCCGGGCGTGCCGATGTGCCCGCCAAACTCCTCCGCCCGCTTCAGAAGCGCGTGCTGCGGGAGCGTCAAGACGGGTCGTTTGTCCTTTCCCATGTGTCCTCTGCGTTGACGCCAATCGTCAAGCAACCCAACCCTGCCACTTCTTCCTCGGCCCGTCAACAAACCAAAACCCCGCCTAGGCGGCGGGGGTTTCGGCGGCTTCGGACTTGGCCTTCTCGTCGGCCATGGCCTTGCGGCGCGTGCCCGAGAGATGGGTGACGTTGCGCTTCTTTCCCTCGACGATCTTCTGGTCCACCAGGATGTTCCAGACGGAGTCGGAGGCCTGCGCGCCCTTGGAGAGCCAGTACTTTACGCGTTCGGCGTCGAGCACGGTTTCCTTGGTGCGCGGGTTGCGCGAGCCGAGGATCTCGAGGGACTTGCCCCACGGGTCCTTCTGCTTGTCCATGATGACGAAGCGGTACAGCGGCTGCTTCTTTTTGCCCACGCGGGAAAGGCGAATGGTCAACATAATGTGTGGTCAAACATGAGCGTGTCTGACGGTGCGGGCACTATAGAGGAAGGCATGGTTTCTGTCAACGGGACTAAAGTCCCTGGGAATTCATAGCCACTTTAGTGGCGTGCGTGATATTCTAGACGACGATATGGATATCAAGACCTTCCGACAACTCTCGCTGTCCAGGCAGGGGGAGGAGCTGCTCGCGCTTACGGAGACGGAACGCTCCCCGCTTCTGCGCCGCCTGGGGGACGACGAGATCGTCCAGATGCTCAAGTACGTGGACCCGGACGAGGCCACGGAGATTCTCCGGTCGGTCGCGCTGCGCCGTCGCGGGCGGGTGGTGCGCGGGCTGTCCGCCATCATCCAGTCGAAGGTGAAGCGCCTCCTGTCGTTCCATCCGCACGACGCCTCCGGGATGATGGACCTGAATTACATCCAGGTGCCGAAGGGCGCGACGTACGCCGCGGTCGCGGACGACATCACGCGGCACGAGAATTTGACCGGGAAGTTTCCGGTGATCCTCGCGGTGGACGAGGGGCTGCTCGTCGGCGAGCTGCACGTGCACGAGCTGATCGAGCACAAGCCGTCGGAGAAGATCGCGCCCGACCTGAAGCCCGTGCAGTCCGCGCGGTTCGACCTGCCGGAGCGCGAGGTGCGGCGGCTCCTGAAGGCGCACCCGCATACGCGCATCGTGGTGCTCGACGAGGACCAGAGCATCATGGGCGTGGTATTCACGGACGACGTGCTGCGCGCGCTGCACGCGCAAACCGCCCAGTCGCTGTACGACTTCGCCGGCGTGAGCCAGGAGGAAGACGTGCACGACCCGGTGGCGCTCAAGGTGCGGTCGCGGTGGAGCTGGCTCGTCATCAACCTCGGGACCGGATTTTTGGCGGCGTCCGTGGTGGGACTGTTCTCGTCGACGATTGAGCGCGTGGTGGTGCTCGCGGCGTACATGCCGATCGTCGCGGGGATGGGAGGCAACGCGGCGACCCAGACGCTCGCGGTGATGGTGCGCGGGCTCGCGATGAAGGAGGTGGAGCTCGCGACCGGCCTGCGCGTGGTGCTCGCGGAAATCGGGACGGGGTTCGTGAACGGGACCATCAACGGCGTGATCGTGGCGGTGGTAGCCGGGTTCCTGAATCAGAATCCCATGCTCGGCCTCGTCACGGGCGTGGCCATGGTGTTCAACCTCATGGTGGCGGGCTGCTTCGGCGCGCTCATCCCGATGATCATGCAGAAGCTCGGCAAGGATCCCGCGACGAGCGCGACGATCTTCATTACGACGTGTACCGACGTGCTCGGGTTCTTCGTGTTCCTTGGTCTTGCCAGCGTGCTGCTCTGACGGGAGCGTCGACGCGTTCCACGCGCGGATCGAACGGTTTTTCCGGCTCTGACGAGTCGGATTTTTTTTGCAAGAAAAAAGATCCCGTGTGGGATCAGCGGCGGTTGTAGGCGTCGAGGGAGGCTTCGAAGCGCGCCACTTCCTCCGGCAGCCAGCGGCTGTGGCGGCGCACGGACGTCATCAGGTCCGTCTTCCAGGGCGGCGTGGGTTCCGGCCAGCACTCGCCGGTGGTGATGCTGTCCACCTCGTCGCGGAGCACCAGCGGGTCGAGGTGGAAGAAGTCGTGGTCGAGCAGGTAGGCGAGCTCCTGCCGGGTGATGCCGAGCCGCGCGGCGTCGAAGACGAATTTGCGCGCGTTTCGCTTGCGCATGTTCTGCGCGCGCCACCCGTTGGGGTCGGGGAGCTCCGCGAACCGCGAGTGCTCGGCGAACGCGTCCGCGGCCTTCAGCAGCTCCGCAAGCTCATCGAGCGCGAACTTCCGGAAACGGTCGCGTTCCGCGGCCGCGGCGTCGCGCTGCTCGACCGCCGAGTCCGTGGCGAGACCGATCGAGAACAGCCACACGCCGCACACGAGGGCGAGCGCCGTACCGAGGCTCTCCCTCGGGATGACGACGATGGCGGCGAGGACCGAGAGGAAGATCACGGCCCATACGCGCTTCAGGTTTTTCTTGCTCAACTCCATTCTGGCTCCAGCCGTGCGTGAACGCTAACAAAAAAACCGTTCTCCGTCAACCCGTCAGGGCGGGTCGGCTTGGAGAACGGAGAGCAGGCGGTCCCAGGGCTTGGGGGCGAAGGGCTCGCGGTCGAAGGGGAGCACCGCGCCGCGCGTCTCGCCGACCGTGAATCGTCCGGCGCTCACGGTCCAGGCGAGCCCGTCGGGCTGTCCCTGCCTGCAGTCTGCCGGGATGACCAGCACGCCGACCAGCCCGACGCCCACCGTGGCGGCGAGCTCGATGAGCGGCGACACCTCCATGGTCTGATCCAGGTTGGGCAGGTCCCGCGAGCCGGTGGCGGCGTACTGCATGGTGAGAAGGGCGTCGAACGGCCCGTCCTCGAACCCGCGCAGTTTTGTCTCCGCGTCGGCGAACGTCTTGGCGATCACGACCGTGTGGTCGTGTCCCGCGAGCTGGTTGTGGGCGTACTCGGCGGCCGTCTTCCGCGCCTCGATCACAAGGATGCGCATGTCGTCCTCCTTGGGGCGACGCTAGCACGGATTCGCCGCTTTGTCCAGTCCCCGCGCATGAAAAAGCCCGCCGTCAGAGGGGCGGGCAGTGGCCGTAGATGAGGCAGGGGTTCTGGCCGCAGCGGGAGCATGCGTCCGGGTAGTGCGCGTACAGCAGGTCGGAGACCGAGGGGACGTCCGAGAGCGTGACGAGCCCGAACCCCCAGGCGGTCACGTCCGCGACCTCCTCGCGGAACGACGACGGGTTGCGCTCCGCGAGCGCCTCGCTGAGCTCGAGGTACTCGCCGCTGAGGCGGTGGAACACCTCCGCGACGCCCGCTTCCGCGTTGCGCTTCCCGTAGATGCGGGCGAGCATGCGCTGCGCGTCGTCGATCGGCCAGTCCCGCGCCAGCCCCTCGGCGACCGCGGCGGGGGCGAACTGCTTGATGCCGTCCGGGACGGGGCAGCGGCAGTTTTCCGTCGCGCCGCAGTACGGGCACTCGCCCGGGTACTTGGTCGCGAGCAGGAACGCGAGGTCCTCGTCGAGAAAGTTCGCGAGGGCGAACAGTCGCGCGACGAGCCCCGCGAGCGCCTGCTCGTTCATCGGGTCGCCGCGATCCACGCACTTGCCGAGGATCCGGAGCTCGCGCCCGACCTGCATCGCGATGCGCGACGGCGACGAGACCCACAGGTTCCGCCTGTGGTAAATCGCGCGGTACGTCGCCTGCCAGTCGCGCATCGTCCGGTTGCGGACGAGCGTCGTTACCGTTCCCATTTTCCGTTTCTCCTTGCCGCCCACAGGCGGCGTTCGTTCGCGTAGGCCTCGTTCGTCCGCACGGTGGCGACGAGCGGGAATCCGTACCACTCGGCGGCCGCGCGCAGACGGGCGACCTCGTCGTCGGTCGGTGCGCGTCCGAGCGCGCACTTGTTTCCGGACGGCGTAAGTTCCGGAACCGCCGCGCGCAGCCGCGCAAGGACGTCCTCGCGCAGCTCGACCACGATCACGCGTCGGAGCATCAGGCACTCCGGCACCGACAGCCGGTGCTCGTTTCCGTCCGGGATCCCGTCGACGGGAACCGGTGCCAGGACAAATTGGTTCACGCGTTCCCTCCGTGCAAGGAACAGGCCGTGAGCGTGCCAGAATTCCGGCGATCCGTCAATGGTGTTATCCTATAAGGGTATGGAACGAACGCGACGACAATCCGCGCCCGAGCGGGGCGAGGACGAGGAACGGGCCATGACGCCGGATGAGGCACGCGCCTTCCAGGCCTCCTATGAGCGCGCCCGAAAGGACGTGAGCCCGATCCGCGGCCGCGTCACGCCGGACGTCCGCGCCGCGCAGGCCGCGCGCCGCGCGTTCTTGGAATCCGTCGCCCGCGAACTCGACGCGCACGTATGATCGACCTCAACAAAGTCGCCATCCTCATGGCGCAGCTCCCGCTCCAGGACGCGGATCGCGCCGCGATGCTCAAGATGATCCCGCGCATGCCCATGCGCCACCTGCGCGTCCTCATGCAGCTCCTCCAGGCCGAGGCGAGGGCATGGACGAAGGCGGGAGTCTGACGAAGAAATGTACGCGACCGTGAACAAGGCCACCCCTCCTAATTTAGGAGGGGGCAGGGGGGGTACTCGACGTTTCTCGATGAACGCTAGAATATCGTCCACGACGCCCTGAAGCGTAAGCCTCACGTCAAGGTTGGTATAACGCAAGAGTGTGATGCCCTGCGACTTGATAAACGCATCGCGTAATTCGTCGCGCACGCTGGCACCATCTTGAAAGTGACTGTCGCCGTCGATCTCGATTCCCAATCGCAATTCAGGACAGTAGAAATCGAGAACGTACTTTCCGACGCCGTACTGTCGACGGAACTTGTACCCCTCCATCTGACGTCCGCGGATCACCCACCAAAGTTTTTTCTCCGCCTCGGGCATGTCGTTACGGAGTTCGCGGCGACGGTCTTTCATCTCTGGGGAGTTGAACGTGAAGCGCATACGGATACGATTGTACCCCCTCCTGCCTCCCCCTATGAATAGGGGGAGTGAACGAAAAAACAGGATCGTATGATCCTGTTTTTGGTATCTGGAACAGTTCCTCGTGTTATCGTCGCGCCGTCGCGCCCGCCGTCACGTCCGTCAGGTCTACCGAGAGCAGGTTCGACACGCCGTCGTCGCCCATGGTGACGCCGTAGAGCACGTCGGCCTTTTCCATGGTCGCGCGGTTGTGCGTGATGACGATGAACTGGGTGAGCTTGGCGAGCTCCTCGAGGATGCCCGCGAAGCGGAAGGTGTTGGCCTCGTCGAGCGCGGCGTCGACCTCGTCGAGCACCACGAACGGGCCGGGGTTCACCGCCATGATGGCGGACACGAGCGCGATCGAAGTGAGCGCGCGCTCGCCGCCGGAGAGCAGGTTCAGCCCCTTCAGCTTCTTGCCCGGCGGCGTGGCCTGGATGTCGATGCCGACCACGCGGTCCTCGCGTTCCTTGATGCGCGATTTGATCGCCTCGAGCGTGGTATCGGCCTCGTGGTGCGCCTCTTCCTCCTGCACGGTGGTCGGGATCTCCGCGATCTCGTCCCTCGTCATCTTCACGAGCGAACAGGAGCCGCCGCCAAACAGCATCTGGAAGAACCGCTGGAACTCGTCGTTGATCTTCTTGAACGCCTTCTCGGACTGCTTGTGGATCTCCTCGTCGAGCTCGTCGATGATCTTTTCCGTGTCGTCGATCGCCTCGCGCAGGTCCGTGACCTGGCCGTCGAGGAAGGTGAAGCGCGCATTGGTCTCCTCGTACTCCTTCACGATCTCCGGGTCGATCCCGCCGATCAGCTCGAGCTTGTAGCGCAGGCGCTGGATGTCGGAGTGGAGCTGCTCGGGCGTAGACCCCCCTTTGATCCCCCCTTCCGAAGGGGGGAGATCGCGGGTTGCCCGAATTGCTCCCGCGAGGTCCTTGAGCTGCTCGTCCATCTCGCGGCCGAGGTTTGCCTGGCGCTCCTCGAGGCGCGCGAGCTCGATCGACACCGCGTTGCGCTGGTTCTCGGCCAGGTGGATCGCCTGCTGCTTCTGCCGGAGCTCGCGCTGGAGGTCGAACAGCTCGCTGCGGACCTTCTTCTCGGTGACCGCGTGCGCCTGCATTTCGGCCTCGAGCGACTTGAGGCTCGCCTCGGCCGCGGTCATCTCGGCGGCCAACTCCTCCAGCCGCGCCACGAGCTTGGGATCCGGCTTCACGTCCTCCGGGCTCGGCCGCTGCAGCCGCCCGACGAGCTTCGACGACCGGTCGAGCAGCCCGTCGATCGCCGCGTAGATTTCCTCAAGCCCCGCGAGCCCGCGCAGCCCCTTTAGCCCCGCGTTCACGCCCTCGACCTCCTCGATGATCTTCCCAAGCGGCAGGGGAGCCCAGTTCGACTGCGCCCGCACCTTGGCGAGCTCCATCTCCTTCTGGATCTTGAACTGCTCATCGCGCAGCGCGGAGCGGCGGCGCTGGAGGTCGTGGTAGCTCTTCTGGAGGGCGACGAGCCCCTGGTCCGGCGCGTCCTGCGCCTTGTCCTCGCGCTCGAGTACGGCCACGCGTTCCTCGAGCCCCGAGAGCGAGCCGGCCTCGCGCTTCGCCTGCTCGTCGAGCTTCGCGAACCGCTCGCGCACGCCGCCGAGCTCGTCGACGAGCTGCCACCACTGGCCGCCGTAGTACCGGCGCTCGATCGCGCGCAGCTCCTTTTCCACCTCCTCGCGCTGCTCGAGGCGCGACACCTGGCGCTTGAGCGAACGCAGGCGCGGCTCGATTTCCTGGAGCAGCATCTCCACCTCGGACAGGTTCTCGTACGTGCGCTTCAGCTTCAGCATCGCCTCGTGGCGCTTGATCTGGAACTGCTTCACGCCCGTGGCGTCGTCGAAGAACGCCTTGCGCTCCTCGGGCGTGGACACGAGGATGTGGTCGACCATCCCCTGGCCGATGACCGAGTACGACCGCTGGCCCACGTTCGCCTGCGCGAGCAGGAGCTGGATGTCGGAAAGGCGCGCGGCCTGGCCGTTCAGCAGGTACTCGGAGTTGCCGTCGCGGTACAGGCGGCGCGTGACCGTCACCTCCGCGAACTCGACGGGCATGGCGCGGTCCTCGTTGTTGAAGGTCATGGAGACCTCCGCGAACCCGGAACGCCCGCGCCCGGCGGACCCGGAAAAGATGACGTCCTGTGACTCCTTCCCGCGCAGGAGCTTGAGCGACTGTTCGCCGAGCGCCCAGCGGATGGCGTCCGACAGGTTGGATTTCCCGGACCCGTTCGGCCCCACCACCGCGGTCAGCGGCGAGATCCCGCCCTTCGGGGGAAGGAAGGAAAGGGTGGTCTTCTGGGCGAACGTCTTGAACCCCTGGATCTCGAGCTTGGTCAGAAACATAACGAGACGATTATAGCACGAGTTTCCCCTCCTCACGCGAGGAGGAGATAGGGGTGGTCTGCGATCTCGAAACAGTTGACGTCGAGGGTGTGCGCAGATAGGATGGCGCGGGAGATTCCTCATGCCGCAAGAACGTCTCGCGGACGCCGCCGATCGGATGGGGCTCGACGCCCGGGGCCGGCGGATCCTGCTCACCATGCCGGGGCTCGGCTTCGGCTTCGCTCCGAAGAACTACGACGGGTTCGTCGAGCGCATCGGCTGCCCGACGTGCTCGCGGATGATGGACGTGATCGACGAGGCGGTGTGTCCCACCATCCCGCCGCCCATGGACAGCGGACGAGCGGCGCGGATCCGTATTCGCAACGCCATTCGGAAGGCGGCATTCGAGCGCCGACGCGCCTGGCCCGTCATCGGGCGGTTCTTCCCGGAGCCGACGTACGAGTACGAGGTCATGTCCCACGGAAACCTCACCGCCCGCCTCGACGCGCTCAAGGCCGAGTGCCCCCGCCACTGGGGGGACGGCGAGGCCCGGGCAATCAGCGAGCTGCTCATGGGAACCTACGTCCGATCGGACCGACTCGTGCACGGCACCGCGTCACCCTGACTCTCCGCCTATCCGGGCGGTTTTTTGCTAACTCATCCAATACCAGGTATTGGACGGTTGACCCAGAGCTTCCCCTCCTCAAGTGAGGAGGGGTTAGGGGTGGTCTGGGGTGGTATCGAACTCGTCTTACCGACCTGATCTTGGGCGGATTTTACGTGCAAATTCGTGTTGACAAAATCAGATCCGTACGGCACTCTTGTTCGTGCACAAGGAGTGATCTTGCCCTATCTGTATCTCGAAATCGCGGTGGACGTCCTGTGCGCCGCGCTGATGGTCGGTGTCTTCTGGTCCGGCTACCGGTCGTACGCCGCCGCCCAACGGAAAGAACGCGAACGGATGGCGAGCCTCGCCCTCTACCTGTTCTACGGGTTCACGACGGCGCAGTTCGTCCTCACGACCGTGCGGGTGTCCATCCCCGACACGCCGAACCGGGGGACCATGATGGCAATGGCAATCGGGATCTATCTCTTCGGGAGGATCTCACTGTCCATCGCTTCCCGGCTCGGGAACTCCACGGGCTCCTCCGCCGCGACGTACGCCGC
>CAYRYG010000011.1:19126-23870 GCA_964428465.1 uncultured Gammaproteobacteria bacterium | reverse complement strand
TCCTCGTTCGCCACGATCACGACGTCGTCGCGCTCCGCGGCCATCTGCCCGAGCGTCGCGCGGCGCGCCACGTCGCGTCCTCCCCCGGCGGAACCGACCACGTGGATGATCCTGCCGTGCGGGAGAAGCCGCAGCGCCTCGTAGGCGGCGTTCAGAGCGGCGGGCTCGTAGGCATAGTCCACGATGACCGAGAACGGCTGGCCCTCGTCGACGGCCTCCAGTCGCCCCGGGACCGATTCCAGGCGCCCGGCGGCATCGCGGACCACGTCCCAGGAAATCCCGAGCGCGCGGCAGGTCGCGATGGCAGCCAACCCATTATACACGTTAAATTTCCCGATGGGTGGGATCGTAAGTCGTGGAGTGATGGAGTCGTGGAGTGATGGAGCCAGGAGATCAAACGACGAGCCGGTCGCGGAGAGGACGAGGTTCGTCGCGACGACGGGAATCAGCCCGGGGATCGCCGACTTGGAATCGATGCCATAGCCGTATTTTTTTTCGGCGGAAAACGAAAGGAAGTACCCAGCGTGCGGGTCGTCGATGTTCGCGACAATCACCTTTTCGCCCCTTTCGCCGTTTTCGCCCTTCTTCCGCTTGCCCTTCGCGAGCGCCGCGAACAGCTTTCCCTTCGCCTGTCTGTAATTCTCAAAACCCCCGTGCGCCTCGATGTGCTCGGGCGTGAGGTTCGTAAACACCGCGACGTCGTAGTTGATGCCGACGTGCCGGTGCTGCGCGAGCCCCTGCGACGACGTCTCCACGATCGCGTGCGTGCACCCGGCGCGCACCATGTCGCGCAGCAGCCGCTGCGTCTGGAACCGCCCGAGCATCGTCATCTTCTTGTCGTTCGCCCACTCGCGGTCCCCCACCTTGAACGACGCGGTCCCGGTCCACCCGACGCGATGCCCGGCATGCTCCAGCATCCGCCCGATAAACTGCGTGGTGGTGGACTTCCCATTGGTCCCGGTGACCCCGATCACCACGAGCTTCTCCGACGGATGGCCATACCAAAACGCGGCCAGCTCGGCGAGGGCCAGATGGTAGAGGCTGACGATCGATTCGGGCAGCAGCCGACGGATGAGGGATTTCATGCGTTTCCGACAGTTTAGCACCAAGAATCGCTTGCGTCCATTGACAAAACGGCGATTTTTGGATATTCTCTGCATCCGTTCGACAAGGAGTAACGGACATGGACCTTTCCGGAATCGTGCTGGTGTGCCCGCGCAACGACGCGGAGTCCGCCCTCATCCACCTGGTCGCCACCGCGATCGGGATGCGCGTCATCACCTCCACGCAGGGCGTCGGCGCCACGCTCGATGCCGAGCCCGTGCTCGAGAATCTGGTCGTGATGTCGGATGCGACGCATGCGTGGATCGTCGAAATCCCCGGGCCGGAGATCGAGGACATCTTAGTCACGCACGGGATCGCCGTTACGGTGATCGACCATCACGCGTACAACGGGCTCGACCGGACCGTCGGGCCTGACGGACGACGCAGGCCCAGCTCGCTCGAGCAGTTCCTCGAGCTCGCGCAGGTGACCGACGTCACGCTCAAGGCGATGGGCTTCAGCCCGAGGATTGTCCGCGGGATCGGGTTCCTCGACGACCGCTACGCCCAGGGCCTGCGTGACGAGCACTACTCGCCCTCGGACATCCGCGATGTGCTGAGGTTCCGCGAGTGGCTCATCCGGCTGATCAACCCCGGGTTCAACTCGAACATCGAGGCGGCCCGGCTCGCCTGGGACCAGCGCGAGACGCGCGGCGATTACACCGTGGTGCGCGCGACGGACCGGCGCGGCGTGCGCGGCGAGGTGGGAATCCTCACCATCGCCAACGACTGCGACACCCGTCCGCTGATCGTGATCGAGAACGAGGGACGGGGCACCTACGTCCAGAACGTGGACCCGTCCGTGGTCGACCGTCTGCGTGCCGCGTTCGGCGAGCCCCACAACACCTTCACCTTCGGCGCGGGCCGCTGCTGGGGCGCGGACAGCACGAAGAAGGGCGAGTGGCTCGACCCCCAGCGCGTCTTCGACCTCCTCGGCACCTGATGCCGAGGATTTTTTATTCCTTCACCTTCTTCACGGCCTCAACAAACTGTTCGCCGCGGTCAAACTCGTTCTTGAACAAGCCGAAGCTCGCGGCGCCTGGCGAGAGGAGCACCGTGTCGCCCTCGTGCGCGGCCTTGGCCGCGGCCTTCACGGCCTCGTCCATGGACTTCACGAGCATCCACGGCCCCTCGGCGGGAATCGCCTTCTGGAGGTCCGGCGTCGCGGTTCCCTCCAGGTACACCACGAGCTTGCAGGTCTTCGCGACCTTCTTTCCAAGCTCCTCGTACGGCAGCCCCTTGGACGCGCCGCCGCAGATGAGTACCACGTTCTTTTCCTTCTTCCCGGCGAACCGGTCGAGCGCGGCGATGGTGCCGTCCGGCGAGGTCGCGGTCGTGTCATTCACGTACGCGACGCCGCGCACCTCCTTCACGATCTCCTGGCGGCCCGGCAGCCCCTTGAACGTCTTGAGCGCCGTGGAAATGTTCTCCGCCGGTACGCCCGCGAGGTGCGCCGCGAGCGACGCGGCGAGCGCGTTCAGCAGGTTGTGCGCGCCCTGAAGCGCCATGCTCGCGGTGTCGCCGAGCACGTGTTCCTTCCCTTCGACCGCGCAAATGATCTTTCCGTCCCGCAGGAACACGCCCTCGGTCCCGGCGTTCTCCTTCTCGGAAAACCAGAACTTCTTGCACCCGATGCCGGACGAAAGCGCCCGCACCATCTCGTGGTCCGCGTTCAGCACGGCCTTCTGTCCCTCCTTGCAGTGCTTGAACAGCAGCAGCTTCGACTGCGCGTACGCCTCGAGCGACGGGTAACGGTTCAGGTGGTCCGCGAAGATATTGGTGAGGATCCCGATGTCCGGCCCGCGGTCCACGTTCTCCAGGCTCTCGATGAGCCACGAGGACATCTCAAGCACGACCGGGACCGGCGCCTTCTCCTCGAGCAGCCAGTCGAGGTCCTCGAGCGGCGAGCGCGTGATGTTTCCGGCAACGACGGTCTTCGGATGGACGGACAGGAACATCTCCCCCAGGAGCGCCGTGGTGGTCGACTTCCCGCGCGTTCCGGTGATCGCGTAGATCGGGAACGGGCAGAAGCGGAAAAACAGCGACATGTCGCTCTCGATCGGCACCCCCTTCTCGCGCGCGAGCAGCACGAATTCCGACTCGCGCGGCACGCCCGGGTTCTGGACCACGAGGTCGACGTCGGTGAAGTCCTGCGCGCGATGCTCGGACAGCACGAACACGGGCTGGTAGATGGTGCGGTCCGGGAACTGCGCGCGATACTCCGCGTACCACTGCGTGATCTCGTCGATGGACTCGCGCATCTCCTCCTCGGTCTTCAGGTCGGTGATGACGAGCTGGGCGCCGTGGCGCATGAGCCACTTGGCGGCCCCGATCCCGCTCCCCTGCTTGTATCGGCCGAGGCCCATGACCGTGACGACGGCGTCCTGGAACGAGGAGATGTCGGAGAGATTGACGGGCATAGCTAGTTCAGGTCGAGTTCTTCAAGGATGTCATCAAGCTCGTCGTTGCCAACCGTCTGCTTCGGCGCCATCGAGGACTGGAGCGAGCCGAGGACCAGGAACAGCGCGATCACCCCGGCCACCTGCCACTTTTCGGAGGAAGACAGCGGGTGGAACGCCTCGGCGTCCTTCGCCTTGGCGTCGCGCACCTGCTCGTACAGGCGGCGGGAGAACACGATGGCGAACGGGCTGACCACGAGCATCTGCCAGGCCGCGTCGAGCAGGCTGGAGACCGGGCCCATGGACGGGGCGGCCGCGAGGATCGCGATGACCGCGGATCCCGCGCCGGCCGCGAGGGCGAACCAGCCGAACCGGAGCGCGGTGACCCACCAGAACCCCTTGGTCAGCGCCCACGAGCGACGGATCGCGTCGATCACGCCGAGGTCCTCGCGGACGAGCGCGTACGGGATATAGATGCCGCGCACGAGGAGGTAGATGCCCGGAAGGATGAATAGGATGAACCCGACCATCACGAGCAGGCCGTAGAGGACCATCGCGCCGAACACGCGGGCCGCGCGGCCGACGTCGAGCGAGCCGCGGATCAGCTTGCCGAGCGGGACGGCCTTCCCGTCAAACGCCGCGCGCACCGTGGCGATCTGCGCCGCGCCGCTCACGAAGATGAGCCAGAGCACGGACGCGAGGCCGAGCAGGCCCAGAACGACGTTCATCACCGTTCCCATCGCCTCCGAACCCGAACCCGAGGACGCGAGCACGAACGTGATGACGGCATAGACCACGAGCACGAGCACCAGCGGGAGCACGCCGAGCAGCCCCATCAGGATGGAAAGCGCGACGAGATACCACACGTTCGCCTTATAAAACGGCACCGACTCCTTCACGAGCGCCTGCCAGCCGAGGATGCGTGATTCGTGCATACGTGGGATTAAAAGCGTTTTAACAGCCGGCCGACGCGCACGACCGTCATCGCGGCCGCGATTTGCCAGCCCATTTTGACATATTCTACCACACCGCGCTTCCATCCCACCTTCTCGTACTTGCGCCGGATCCCGAGCCCCGGGAGGAACACCGTGCCATACGAGAGCTTGCGCGAGCGGCAGTAGTAGTTGAGCGCGGACTCGATCATGAACCCCTGCAGGTACTCGGGCGGGATTCCCTCCACCACCCGGCGCAGCATGACACGCTCGCCGCCGATGAGCGGGAGATGCTCGGTGAGGCGGGGAAGG
>CAYRYG010000011.1:0-19116 GCA_964428465.1 uncultured Gammaproteobacteria bacterium | reverse complement strand
CCCGGAGAGCGCCGGGAGCACGAGCCGCTCCACGTGGTCGGGCCCGAGGCCGATGAGGTCCGCGTCGAAGAACGCGACCACGGACGCGTCCGTGTGCGTGAGGCCGTGAAGCATGGCCGCGCCCTTGCCGGAGTTGCGCGGGAGCTCGTACACCGTGGCCCCGGCCGCGCGGGCGCGCTCCGCCGTCTGGTCCGTGGACCCGTCGCACACCACGATGACCTCCTGGACGTACGGCGACGCGCGGAGCGCCTCAACCACGCCCGCGACCGTGGGCTCCTCGTTGTAGGCCGGGATGATGGCGGCGACGCGAACGCTCATAGGGTTGGGAAACGGGATCGGCGCTCCGTGATTTGCCTCGCGAGCGCGTCGGCCTCCTCGGTCATCCAGGGCAGGTCGGGATGGACGAGCCCCATGGCGCGCAGGGCGCCGAGCGACTCGCGCGTGCGGGCGAGATAGGTAAGCGCGAGGTCGTATTCGAGCGCGGCGATGCGCGGCGCGTGCTCGTCGTCGTGGCTTTCCTCCGCGAGCGCGAACGCGACCTTCACCGGGACGAGGTACGCGTTCACGTGGACGCGGAACATGTCGCGGTTGCGCATCCCGAACTTCCAGTAGCTTTCCTTCGACCAGACGAACACGCGGCCGGCCCACCGGTAGGCGCGCACATACAGCGGGTCGCGGTCGCGAACGAGCAGGTCCTTCAGCGGCACGTTGTCCGGAAACCCGTCCTTGCAATGCTCGCACACGTGGCTCTCCTCCGGGACGAGCGACGCGGGGCCGAGCAGTTCGGCCAGCTTGCGCTCGTAGGAGTCCTCCGTCTTGGTCTGCTCCGCGATCACCGTCTCCTGCGTCGCCCGGTCCATCGGGTCGCGCGACTGCTCGTGCAAATCAAACACCTCGTCGAGCTCGTCCTCGAGCACGTCGAGCTCGTCGCGCCGGAACAGCCATGGGTTGGACGGGTCGTGGGGCACAGGTTGCGAATGGGGAATGCAAAATTCAAAATGGAAAATAAAGGACGTCCATTATTTTTCACTTTGCATTTTGATATTTAGATTGCGGACACTCAGCTCGTAATTCATCTGCTCCAAACTCCTCAGATTTCTCTTCGCCTGGTCGAACTTCGTGCGCAGGTAGCCGGTGAGGTCCATGTCGAGCAGGTCGGTGATCACGCCCTCGACCGTCCCGAACGCGCTCGCGACCTCGCCGCGCTTCCCCGCCGTGGCCTGGCGCATGGCGTAGCGCACGATCTCGCCGGTGGCGTCGCACAGCCCGGCCAGGTACACGGTCGACTCCATGGTGCGCTTGTCGACGGCGCCGATCTTCCCGTTCCTCACATAGCCGGCGAACAGCTGGGCCTCGGCGTACTCCTCGAGCCCGGCCGCGTACGGCCCCTCGCCGCGCAGGTCCGGAAACGCGCGGATGGACGCGTCACAGGACGCCAAAATCTTCGCCGTCTCCGCAAGTAGCGCATCGGCCTGCGCGCGGTCGTCGCGATGCAGCGCGAAGATGGCCTTCTTGGCCCGCCGCACGGCCTCGTCGCCGTTACCCGCGACCAGCCGCCTGGCGCGCTCGTGCGCCTCGTATTTTCCGCGAATCGAACGTAAAACCTGGTTCATACGGCGAAGCGTTTGGCGGTTTCGATCACCCCCAGTTTTATGAGACCTATCATAGCCAACAACCCCCAGTCGGACAAGGAAAGCGGGACCGCGTGCAGCACGGAGGAAAGCCACGGGTGATGGACGGCCAGGACGAGCAGCCCGAGGCTCGCGGCGACCGCGGCGAGGAGCCACGGGTTCGAGAACGGGTTAAGCCGGATGAGCGAGCGGCGGAAGCTGCGGATGGCGAACACGTAGGCGAGCGAGGCGACGCCGACCGCGGCGAACATGAACGTCTGCGCGGACGCGGCATCCTTCACGGTGAGCACCCACGCGTACAGGGCGAACAGGAACAGGTCGGTAATGACGCCGATGACGAGCAGGAGCACGGCCATGCTGCGGTTGAACACCGGCTCGCCGCGCGGGCGGGGCGGGACGCGCATGATATCCGGCTCGCCCTTCTCGAGCGCGAGCGCGGCGTTCGGGAGCGTATCCGCGACCAGGTTGATCCAGAGAATCTGCCCGGGAAGAAGCGGGAGCGGGAGTCCGAAGGCGAGCGCCCCGCCGATCAGCACCATCTCCGTGAAGCCGCTGGTGAGCAGATACACGACGCTGCGGCGCATGTTGTCGAAGATGACGCGGCCCTGCTCGATCGCGGACGTGATGGACGCGAGGTTGTCGTCGAGCAGCACCATGTCGGACGCCTGCTTGGCCACCTCCGTCCCCGAGCCGAGCGCCACGCCGATGTCCGCGGCCTTGAGCGCGGGCGCGTCGTTGACCCCGTCGCCGGTCACCGCGACCACGTCGCCGCGACGCTGCCAGGCGTTCACCACGCGGATCTTGTGGCGCGGCTCCACGCGCGCGTATACCTGGATGTCCGCGAGCGCGCGGTCGAGCGCGTCGTCGTCGAGCCGGTCGAGCTCCTCGCCGGTCACGACGCCGCGGTGGTCGCGCAGGATCAGCCCGGCCTGCTTCGCGATGGCGCGCGCGGTCTTCGGGTGGTCGCCCGTGACCATGATCGTGCGCACGCCGGCCTCGCGCGCGGCGAGAATCTGCGCCGCGGCCTCCGGGCGCAGCGGGTCGCGCAGCCCGACGAACCCGAGAAACGTAAGTCCGTCGAGTTCCTTGTCGATTTGCGCGGATCCGCCCACCGTCTTGTGCGCGACCGCGATCAGCCGAAGCCCTCCCTCAGCCAACGTACCCGCCTCGTCAATCCGCGCCTCCCCGTCGCGGCACATGGGCAGCACGCGCTCCGGCGCGCCCTTCACGATCAGCACGTACTTCCCCTCCCTTCGGTGCAGCGTCGCCATGTACTTGCGCGCGGAGTCGAACGGGATCTCCCCGACGCGCGGCTGGGTCTTTTCCAGTTCCGCCGGACGCAGCCCCGCGGCGAGCCCCGTTTCCATGAGCGCGCGCTCCGTGGGCGTCCCGCGTACCTCGTCTCCATCCACGATCGCGTCGTTGCACAGCACCATCGCCTCCAGCACCTTTTCGCGGCTCCCGACGACCTGGTCGACGCGCATGTGTCCCTCCGTGATGGTCCCGGTCTTGTCCGTGCAGATGACCGACACCGACCCGAGCGTCTCGGCCGCGACCAGCCGGCGCACGAGCGCCTTGCGCCGCAGCATACGCTGCATCCCGATGGCGAGCACGATGGTGACCGAGATCCCAAGCCCCTCCGGGATGGCCGCGACCGCGAGCGCCACGGACGTCTGGAACATCTCAAGCGGCGCGCGCCCGAACGCGAGTCCGACCGCGAACAACGCCGCCACGATCGCGACCACGCCAAACGACAACCACTTGGCGAGCCGCGCGAGCTCCGCCTGCAGCGGCGTGTCACGCTCCTCGGTCTCGCGCACGAGCCGCGCCACCTTCCCGAGCTCGGTCTCGGCCCCGGTCGCCACCACCACGGCCAGCCCGCGTCCGGCCACGAACGCCGTCCCCGCGAACGCCATGTTCGACCGCTCCGCCACCACCGCGCCCGGATTGATCTTCTCCGTGCGCTTCGCCACGGGCGCGGACTCGCCGGTGAGCGGAGCCTCGTTGGTCTCGCACGCCGAACATTCGACGAACCGCGCGTCCGCGACGATACGGTCGCCGGTAGAAAGCACCAGCAGGTCGCCCGGCACCACGGCCCGCGCGTCCACCACGCGGGTCTCCCCGCCTCGCCGTACCACGGCGGTCGGCTGCACGAGCGAGCGCAGCTGCTCCATGGCCTGGTTCGCCTTGAACTCCTGCGCGAACCCAAGCACGCCGTTCAAGAGGACGGCGGCCACGATGACGCCCGCGTCCGTCCGCTCGCCGAGCGCCAGGCTCACGACCGCGGCCGCGAGCAGCACCATCATGAGGGGACTGGCGAACTGGTCGACGGCCACGCGCCACCAGCGCTTCGGCGCCTCCCGCGGAAGCGCGTTCGGCCCGTGCGCGCGCGTGCGCTCAACCACGTCCGCGTCGGAAAGCCCGCGCGCGCTCGTCCGAAGCCGCGCCATCGCCTCGCGCGCGGACATCGCGTGCCAGTCGGTCGTTTCTGCCATAGGATGCTCGTTCAGTGGAAAATGCGCTGGGGAAATTACAGATTTGGCTTACGGATATACAGATATCGGTACATCCGTAAACAAAATCTGTAATTTCCCAATCGTCATTTCCATTCCTAATGCCGAATGCTGAGATACACCGCCTCGGTGTGCACCGCGATCATCTCCCAGTTGAAATGCCGCCGTACCGTTTCCTGCGTGTCCTTCGCCGCGGCCTCCACGAGCTCCGGGTGGTTCATGAGCTCCGTCAGCTTGTCGGTAAGATCTGCCACGTCCTTGTTCGCGAACGAGAATCCGGCTCGGTGCATGGCTTCCAAATTTTCCGGAATATCCGACACGAGCACCGGCCGCCCGTAGCTCATCGCCTCGAGCACCACCACCGGCAGACCCTCGGACTCGGACGGCTGCACGTACACGTACGCGTGCGCGTACAACTGACGCAGCGCCTCGCCGGATTGGTACCCGAGAAACACGATGTCATCGCGCCCGATCGCCGCGTCCTTCAACTGGCGCTCATACTCCGACGTATACGTCGCCGCTCCGACGATCACCAATTTGTATCCTGTCAAACCTGTCTGACCTGTCTGACTTGTCAAACCCTTCCACGCCTCGATGAGATACTGCACCCCCTTGTGCGGCACCAGGCGGCCGACGTTCAGCACGTACTGCCTCGGCTCGAGGCCGAAGGCGGCGATCTTGTCCGTCGCCGTGACCGTCTGCACCTCCGCGCCGTTCGGGATGTACACCACCTGCCGCCCGTACCGCTTGCGCGCGAACACCTGGATCACGTGGCTCACCGCGATCGTCGCGTGCGGGAACGCGCATGCCGCCCACTCGCCAAACCACAGGTACAGCCGTCCGAACAACCCCCATTTCTGGTGGTACCGGTCCTGCGAGTGGAACGTGCAGACCACGCGCGCCTTGGGCTTGAGGAGCCGCGGGATCCACGCGAGCGTGCTCGGCCCGACGCCGTGGTAGTGGATGATGTCGTACGGTCGCAGGAGCGCGTCCATCGTCGACAAGAACGTGTGGACGATCGCCTCGAGGTTCTTGCGATAGATCGTCGGCATGAACCGAACGATCACGCCCGGATGCCCGCCGTTGCGCTTCGACCGCGGCGTGGACACGCTCGCCGCCGGCACGTACCGCCGCCGCGCGTACACCGTCACCTCGTGCCCGCGCCGCCCCAAATACAACGAAAGCGCGCGGACATGCTGCTCAATCCCCCCGCCCCGCTCCCCAATCTCAAATCCCTTCTGCCCGATCATCGCGATGCGCATACTGACGCAAGTATAGCACGATTTTACGGACCACGAGCCGCGAAACCGCCGCCTATTGCCGCTTCCATCGCCCGTCTATCCACTCCGCCAGAACCGATCCTCCGGAGGGGATCCCATCCGCGTCATAAAAGACGACGTCAATGTTCGTCGCGGCCGTGCCGTGCTCCTTGAACTTCCCCTTCCGACGGTACGCGTACTCCGTTTTCTCGCCCGGCGCTTCTCCCGGGACGGTCCATTCGATCAAATACACGCCCTCGGCATCCTCGCGCAGAACGGTCTCCGTCCCTTTCGCGCCGGCAAGCTCGCGCAGCGCCGCACGGACCTGCTCCGTACCGGGGATCGTCTCAAGCGACGAAATCTGATCCATGTTCGGCCTCGTCTGTTCTGGCATATGGCAATGCGAATTCACCCCGAACGATATCACGAACCAACCCGCAACCCAAACCCCGCGGATCCCTCCGCAGGGTCGGTTGGTCCCGGCGTTGGTGGACCGGATGGGAATCGAACCCATGCCTACGGGTGACAATCCTATCGAGGCTACCACTACCTCCACCGGCCCTGGTCCGCGCCGGGATAAAAACAAATCCCCCGACCAAGTTGTTTGGATGGGGGATTCATCTTGTCACCCGTTCGGCTCGGTGAAGAGCCTCGACAGGATAAATACAACGTACACGATCGCGACCGTTTTGTCAACCGTTCGTTTGGTGGATACCACCTCCCGGAGAAACCCAAACCCCGCCCTTCCGAGGCGGGGGCGGGTGGGCCCGGCGTTGGGGGGCCTGACGGGGGGCGGACCCGGAATCCATGGGGTCAAAACATGTGAGGGTACCATTACCTCCACAGGCCCGCGTCGCCGGGAAGAAACAAATATCCCCGCATTCGAGTTGAAGGCGGGGATACCTGCTGACACCATGGAAAGATTCAATTGAACCTCACATGCTTGATTCGAGATTACCAGATCCCGATCATTTTGTCAACATTCGCGATACGGATATTTTACAGTCCGAGCTTCTTCGCCGCCTCGCGCTTGCGCGTCGTGGAGTCGAGGATGGCCTTGCGGATGCGGAGCGACTTCGGGGTGACCTCGAGGAGCTCGTCGTCGCCGATGAATTCGAGCGCGAGCTCGAGCGTCATCTCGCGCGGCGTGTCGAGCGCGGCGGCCGCGCCGTCGCCCTTCGAGCGCATGTTCGACAGCTTCTTTTCCTTGCACGGGTTCACCTCGATGTCCTCCACGCGGGAGTACTGGCCGATGACCATGCCCGCGTACACCTCCACGCCCGGGCCGACGAACAGCGAGCCGCGCTCCTGCAGGTTGGCGAGCGCGAAGTGCATGGTGGTCCCGTTCTCCATGGAGATCATGGAGCCGTGCTCGTTGGCGCTGATGTCGCCCACGTTGTCGCGGTAGCCGAGGAACAGCGAGTTGATGATCCCCTGGCCCTTGGTGTCGGCCATGAAGTCCGTGCGGTAGCCGATGAGGCCGCGCGTCGGGATCTCGAACTCGAGGTAGCCGATGCCGTTTTCCACGCGCATGTCCTTCATCTCGCCGCGGCGGCGGCCCATCTTCTCAATGACCGCGCCGGTGTTCGCCTCCGGGCATTCGATGGATACGGCCTCGAACGGCTCCTGCACCTTGCCGTCCGTCTCCTTGAAGATCACCTGCGGGCGGGACACCTCGAGCTCGAACCCCTCGCGGCGCATCTTCTCGATGAGGATCGCGAGGTGGAGCTCGCCGCGGCCGGACACCACGAAGCGCGAGTCGCCCTCGCCCTTCTCGACGCGCAGCGCGACGTCGTTCAGCAATTCCTTCTCCAGGCGCTCCTTCACGTGGCGCGCGGTCGAGAACGTCCCCTCGTTCCCGGCGAACGGCGACGTGTTCGTCCCGAACGTCATCTTCACGGTCGGCTGCTCGATTTCCATGACCGGCAGCGCGACGCCGCCCACCGGGTCCACGAGCGACTCGCCGATCTGCACCTCGCCGATGCCGGCGATGGCGACCACTTCCCCGGCGGAAGCTTCCGGCACGTCCACGCGGCCGAGCGCGTCAAAGATCTGCACGGCGATGACCTTGGCCATCTTTTCCTTGCCGTCGCGGTCGATGTGCTTCACCTGCATGCCCGTTTTCACCACGCCGTTGTTCACGCGGCCGATGGCGATGCGACCCTTGTAGTTGTCGTAAAAAATGTTGACCACCGCCATCTGGAACGGAAGCGACGCGTCGGCCGTCGGGCCCGGCATGTGCTCGACCACCGCGTCGAGGATCGGCGCGATGTCCTTCATCTTCGTCATGTCCGGTTCCGTGCCCGCGATCCCGTTCACGGCGGACGCGTAGATCACCGGAAAGTCGGACTGCTCCTCCGTCGCGCCCATGTCGATGAACAGGTCGAAGGTGCGGTTGAGCACCCACTCCGGGCGCGCGTCCTTCTTGTCCACCTTGTTGATGACCACGATGATCTTGTGCCCGGCCTGGATGGCCTTCTTCAGCACGAACTTGGTCTGCGGCATCGGTCCTTCCTTGGCGTCCACGAGAAGGAGGCACCCGTCGACGAGCGACATGATGCGTTCCACCTCGCCGCCGAAGTCGGCGTGCCCCGGGGTGTCCACGATGTTGATCTTCTTGCCCTTCCACTGGATGGCGGCGTTCTTCGCGAAGATCGTGATGCCGCGCTCGCGCTCGAGCTCGTTCGAGTCCATGATCGTCGTCCCCTGCGCGTCCGCGTCGCGGAACGTGTTGGACTGCTTCAAAAGCGCGTCGACGAGGGTGGTTTTCCCGTGGTCGACGTGGGCGATAATGGCAATGTTCCGCAGGTCGTCTCGAATCATAGGTTTCAAATACCCGCGGATGATAACCGATCTTGGCATGTTCGTCAAGGACAAAACCCTAGCATTTTGGCCAAATACAGAATGATCACAAACCCAAACCCCGCCGATTTCTCGACGGGGTCGGTTGGGAAAGGATTGACTCCGGAGAAAAAACGTGATACACGTGTTGGCTACCGTTCATTCCAGCCACACGCGGGAGATCTCATGACCGACGAAACGGTCCGGGCGGGCCTCGCGGTTGTCGCGACCTGCCTGCACGTGTACGGCTATGTCATCTACAACCGTCAGACGAAGCGAGGGACGTCGACCCCGAATGCCTCGACCTGGACGATCTGGTCCGTGGTCACCGTCATGAACTCCGGCGCCTACCTCACGGCGAGCGGCGACCTGCTGACGAGTGTCCTTCCGGCGGTGAGCGGCATCGCGTGCGTTCTCACCTTCATGAACGCGCTCCGGCACGGTCGTTTCAAGCGACCAAGGCTCTGGGACGTCGTCGCCATGGTCCTCGGCCTGGCCGCCGGGGTCGTCTGGTGGCGGTTCGACGACCCGTTCGTCGCGAGCCTCATCCTGCCGCTCGCGCCCGCCGGGGCCTCGGCCGCGCTGGTGGCGAACCTCATCCTGCAGCTGGCCACCGGGATCTCGTTCATCCCGACGTACCGCGACGCCTGGTTCCTCCGCTCGGAATCGCCGCCGCCGTGGGTGATCTGGAGCGTGGCGTACCTGCTGCTCATCGTCGCGGTCTGGCTGCGCGTCGACGAGCAGCGGACGGACTACATCTATCCCGTTCAGGGCATCCTGATGCACGCCACCGTGATCCCGATCGCGATCCTCGCGAATCGCCGCCGCTGACCCTTGTCGCGCCCTCGCGCGATTTTTCTTTTCCAGTCCTCTTGAATTCCCCCAACGATTATGCTATATTCCGCCCGCGCGCTGGTAGCTCAGTGGTAGAGCGAGGGCCTTTTAAGCCCGCGGTCGTGGGTTCGATCCCCACCCGGCGCACCACGAAACAAGGACGAGATCTCGTCCTTGTTTCGTTAGTCGCACAAATTTTTCCGCTAACCCATCCAACACCGGGTATTGGACTTGACAGACATCTTGCGATCTCCCGACCCATGGATATAATACCCGTATAATTCCTAAAGCGATACGTATGGCGGACATGGGCGTCTGTACGCTCTGCGGCGCCGGCGAGGACGGCGACGAAGTGGAGATCAACGAGGCCGGCTTGTGCGTCGACTGCGAGAGCGAATCGACCAAGGACGGCATGGGGGAGCTCGACATGGGCGTTGAAGAAGATGAATAAAAGATTCCCGGTCGCGTGACCGGGAATTTTATTTTGCGAGCGATTGCAGCCTCGCGACGAGCGTCTCGGCCACGTCGGTGGGAAGGATGGACGCGATGGCGGACGAGAGCGCGCGGCGGCGCGGGTCGTCGCGAAGCAGCCCGAGGACCGCCTCGAGGAATTCCTGCGGCGTGGTCGCGCCCTGGCGGAGCACCATCGCGGCGCTCGCGTCCGCGAGCACGCGCGCGTTGTCCTCCTGCGGAGAGTCCGGGAGCGGGACGACGATGGACGGCTTGCGCCACGCGGCGAGCTCGGTGATGGTCCCCATCCCCGCGCGGCACACGACGACGTCGGCCGCGGCGAGCGCGTCGGCCATCCCTCCGGTCAGAAGCTCCTCGACGACATAATTTGTTCCAAACCCCTGGAGCGCGTCGGTCAGCTTCCCGATCCCGGTGAGATGGATCACGTTCGCGTCGCGCACGAGCTCCGCGCCGATCGTTTCCATCTGGCGGTTGACCCAGAGCGACCCTCCCCCGCCGGCGGTCACGAGCACGGTGGGACGCGACGGGTCGAGCCCGAACCTTGCGAGCGCGACGTCGCGGTCCGCGGCAAGCACCGAGCGCCGCGCCGGATTGCCGACCACGCGCGTCTTGTTCGCGGGAAACGCCTTGGCCGTCGACTCCCACGCGACCGTGATCCACGAGACGAACGGCGCGGACAGCACGCTTGAGAGGATCGGGCGCACGTCGGACTGGTGCAGCCACGACGGGATTCCCTGCGCGCGGGCCATGGCCACGAGCGGAACGCCCGTGTACCCGCCCGCGGACGCCACGAGGTTCGGCCGCTCGCGCCTCAAAATCTCCCACGCCCCGCGCGACGCGCGAAGCAGGTTCCAGGGCAGCGTCAGCCACTCGACCGACGGATACCGCGTGAGCCGCGCCACGGGCAGCGACAAGAACCGAATCCCCGCGGCCTCCACCGCGCCTCGCTCCGGACCATTCGGCGTCCCAACCCAAACGAACTCGACCGACGGGTCCGTCCGCTTCCACGCCTCCGCGACCGCGAGCAGCGGCGTCACGGGGCCCAGGGTTCCGCCTCCGGCAAAGAGAATTTTCATAGCGTTAATACCCGCGATACGTCGTGCTCGTTCTTCGCTCCACGGCAAGGACAAAAAGCGTGCCGTCCGTTGTCCGGCGAAAAATGACCCGCACGTCTCCCTTGCGCGCCCGAAAAATATCGTCGCGGCCCTTCAGTTTCTTGATGTCCAAGCCATCAAGGCGGCCGGTCCTGATCAGCCCGAGAATCTCCGCGATCTTCTTTCGCTCCTTCGCGGACAGCTTTCCCAGGGCCTTCTCGATCCGGTCGGTCATAGCTCAAAGCCTCGCGAGAAGATCGTCGATGCGGACACCGCCCGGCTTGATCTTGGTAAGGTCGACGACCTCTTCCCATCCGCCCTCGTCCACGGGACCGATGCGGAATAACGGGCGCGAGCGTTTCGTGACGATCAGCGTCCTGCCCTTTGCGACCTGATTCGCAAACGCGCCGACATTCGCGCGAAATTCCTTTAGGGTGATCAGATTTTTCATAGGGTTGACGGTAAACCAAAGATTATCTTTAGTTTAACATATTCACGTCTGACGTCCACGGGTTCCGCCTCCGACGAAATGGATGGTTTATTCGGATTCTTTTCCGGACGAATACCGTTTCGTCTGGTCGAAACCATACTCCCGGTTTTCAAACCTTCCGTCCAGCCGGATGCGGCCGTTCTCGACGGTCGCGTGCAGTTCCAGGAAGCTGGTCGAGACTTCCGGTGCCGTCACGTCCGCGTCATATTGTTCGGACAGTTTTTGCCCGATGCCGCCCTCGAAGCCGGTCGAGCAGGACGCAAGCACGATCGAGGGACGATCCACGAAAAATTCCTTTCCGCGACGGATTCCCCGTCCGGCCAGGTCGTCGATCGTGATCCGCTGCCGGTCCTTGTCCTGGCCGAACGTCACTTCCCCAAGCTGGACGTATTCCGGTTCGCCGTGTCCCGCGACGAGCGCGAACTGGATCTTCTGTTTCTCGCCGTAGCGGACGTTCAACGCGAGGAGGCGCCGCGCGAGCTCGGTCTTGTTCTCGACCTCGATGATGCGCACGAGGCCGTCCATCCCGAGGTCGTCGTCCAGCGACTCGATCGGCTTCTTCAGCGTGTGATAAAACGCGTCGTCATGGTCGGCGCGGGCCGCAATGACGATTCCGTACGGGAGAGACGTGTCAGAAACCTTGCGTCGCTGCCTCAACAGAACGCCGGCCGGGTATCTCCCAAAGATCGTGATGCCGAATTCCTGGTGGAGAAACGCGACGCTGCCCGGGTCGCGCCGTTCAAGGTCGAGGAGAAATTCCAATTCGCGCGTCCGGATGGACGCTTCCATGCCCGCCTTTTTCCAACCGGAAAGGAACGTTTCCGCGGGAAGGCCGAGGCCGGAAAGCGCGGCGGCGTCCATTGCGTCGGTCCGCTCGCGGCGCAGGGACTTCCACACCTCCGTCGTTCGGCGCGAACGCGCGTCAAACAGCGACTGGATCGTCTCAAGCGCGCGGCGCACGTGATGCTCTTCGTTCGAAAATGCCAGTTCCTCAATGGCGAACCCGCACGCCTCGGCGGACACGGTCTCGTCGCGAACCAGCCGGTCGATCTGGTCGGGCGCGTCGAGGACGGACTGGACGCCGATGGCATTCCCGATTTCAAATCGGACTCGGGCCAGTCGTTCCGCCTGCTGTTGCCGCCAACGTTCCCGCAACCGGGCTTGGCGTTCTGCCATGCTTTCCCGTGGTGCTTGCGATTGTTCGTTTCCGCGAAGTTCCATAATGCTACGCGGACGATTTTTTCCCGTACCGCGAGACGTTCAACACGATCCCCACCGCCCACAGGCTTACCGCGAGCGACGTGCCGCCGTAGGAGATGAACGGGAGGGTGATGCCGGTCATGGGCATGAGCGCGACCATGGAGCCGATGTTCACGAACGCCTGGATGACGATCCACGCCGCGATGCCGACGCACACGTACTTGCCGAACTTGTCCGGCGCCTCGCCCGCGATCTTCAGCGTGCGCCACAGGAACGCGAGGAATGCCACCAGCACGAGCACGGCGACGATCATTCCCAATTCCTCCCCGATGACCGCGTAGATGGAGTCGCCGGACACCTCGGGAAGATACTGGAACTTCTGGCGGCTGTGGCCGTAGCCGACCCCGAAGAACCCGCCGCTCCCGATGGCGAGCAGCGCCTGGTTGATGTGGTAGCCGATCCCCTGCGGGTCGAGCTCCGGGTTCAGGAAGGTGGTGAAGCGCGCGGCACGGTACGGCTCGAGCCCGATGAGGAGCGCGAGCGCGGACACGCCGGCCGCGATGAGCCCGCCGACGTAGAGGAGCGGCGCGCCGGCCACGAAGAAGACGACGAGCGACATGGCCGCGATGATCGACATGGTGCCGACGTCCGGCTGGAGCAGCAGGAGGAGCAGGATGAGGCCGAGCGTCCCGACGAACGGGAGGAGGCCTCCGTGCACGTCGCGCACGCCGCTTTCCCCGCGCCGCTCAAGCCAGGCCGAGAGGTAGAACAGGAAGGTGATCTTCACGATTTCCGACGGCTGGAGCGAGAACAGGCCGCCGATGGAGATCCAGCTGTGCGCGGTCCCGATGCCCGCGGACAGCCCCGGGATGAACACGATCACGAGGAGCGCGATGGAGACGATGAGCAGGTTCCACGCGTGTTTCTTCCAGAACGCGTACGGGATGCGGCTGAAGACGACGAGCCCGGCGATCCCCGGGATGAGCCCGAACACCACCTGGTGCGTCACGAAGTAATAGCTGTCCCCGAAGCGGTCGTATCCCACCGGCGCGGAGGCGCTCGCGAGCATCATCAAGCCGAAAAGCACGATCGCGCCGACGATCGCGAGGTAGGTGTAGTCGAGTGGCCGTACCTCTTTGGACATGTTCCCTTTCCGTTATCTCAACAGCGCGTCCAAAAGCGCGAGCGCGATGCCGATGGCGCCGGCGACCATGGAGATCACCCACAGGCGCATGACGATTTGCGGCTCGGGCCAGCCGGACGCCTCGAGATGATGGTGGAACGGCGCGGACAAAAACAACTTCTTCTTGAAGACCTTGCGCCAGAACAGCTGCAGGATGACGGAGCCGGACTCGAGCACGAACACGAGGCCGACCACGGGCAGGAACAGCGCCGAGTTGGTGAGCATCGCCACGATGCCGAGCGTGACCCCGAGCGACATGGCGCCCGTGTCGCCCATGAAGAACTTGGCCGGATAGATGTTGTACCAAAGGAAGGCCAGGAGCGCGCCGATGATGACGCCGCAGAACGCCGCGAGGTCGTAGCGGCCCTGGGCGAACGAGACGATGGCGTACGCGCCGAACGAGGTGAGCAGCGTCCCGCCCGCGAGGCCGTCGAGCCCGTCGGTCTCGTTCACGGAAAACGCGGTCGCGACGATCACCACGATGAAGAACGGGACGTACCACAGCCCCACGTTGAAGTCGCCGACGAACGGAACGTGCAGCAGGTCCCAGTCGAGCTTGGACTGGAACCACCACGCGCCGACGATGGCGATGAGCGCGTAGACGAACAGGCGGTGTCGCGCGCGCAAACCCCCGCCGTGGGCGCCGAGGCCGCGAATGTTGAAATAGTCGTCCACGAACCCGACGATCGCGGAGGCGACGAGCGCGCCGAGCGGGAGCAGCGTTTCGGCGCGCGACAGGAAGTTCAGGTGTTCCAAGAAGGTTCCCGGCGCGGCGGCCGCGAGCGCGGACAACGCCACCGCGAGCACGAGCACCGTCCCCCAGATGAGGATCCCGCCCATGGTGGGCGTGCCGGACTTCTTCGCGTGCAGCTTGGCGAACACCGGCGTCTCGGCGTCCGGGCGAATGGTCTTCCCCGCCCTCCAGCGCAGGAGCGCGCGCAGCAGCATCGGCATCCACGCGAACGCCGCCCCGAACGAGAGGGCGGTCAAAAGCAGGATGCGGATGATCTCGAAGGTTTCAAGGGTCACAGGTTCAGGAGGACGATCAATACCATGGCCACGAGGAGCACCAGCTCGGTCACGAGCGTCGCGACCGCGAAGAACGCGGACAGCACGCGCTCGCGCTCATAGAACGCGGCCTGGAACAGCAGGTTCACGACGAGCAGCGCCGCGCCGAGCATCGGGAGCACGAAGATGTCGTACCACGGCCCGAACGCGTCCACGCCCACGTACACGTTGTAGTGGAGCGGGATGAACGGCTTCTGGCCGGCCATCGGCAGGATGCGCCACACGGGGAGCGCGATGGTGAGAAGCAGCAAGATGCCGGAGGCGATGGCCGTCCGGCGGTACAGAGCGGATGTCCGAAGCAGATCGACGATCGCGCGACGGAACAGCCGCAGGGCCTTCGTGATTTTCTGAAATGCCTGCGTCATGCCGACATTATACCGCATCCAGGTCGTCCACGGACACCACTTCCCTGATGACGCCCGGAAACGCGTCCGTGAGCGCCATCTCGATCCCCATCTTGAGCGTGATCTTCGACATGGGACATCCGCGGCACGCGCCCTCGAGCCGCACCTTCACGATTCCGGTCGCCTCGTCGAAATCCACCAACTGAATATCCCCGCCATCCATGCGGAGAGCGGGGCGTACTTGATTCAGGACCTGTTCGATTTGGTCGCGCACAGTTTTATTTTTCGACGACGACGTTGGCGTACGTGGCGCGCTTGAGCGTGCCGGTGAAGGTCTCGCGCATCTTCTTCGAGAACTTCACGATGCCATCGACGGCCGCGTAGATGGTGTCGTCCTTGCCCTTCTTCACGCCCTTGCCCGGGTGGATCTTCGTGCCGCGCTGGCGGACGATGATCTGGCCGGCGAGCGCGTGGTCGCCATCGCCAATTTTAACGCCAAGGCGCTGACCGTGCGAATCGCGACCAAGTTGTGTGCTACCTGCCGCTTTCTTATGTGCCATAAAGGTGGGAATTCAATGGCGGAAATGTACCGGAAAGCCGGAAACATGTCAAGAATATTGACAATGGCTTGAAAAAAGAGTAGATTTCCTTGCTCGGCCAACTCTGAACCCGGCCGAACGGAGGACAGAATGGAGATCGTTCCCGCTCCGTTCCGGCACGCGCCGGAGGAGCTGCGACGCGCCGTGCGCGAGCACAGGCGTCCCGAGTGGCGCGGATGGTTCGACGAATTCTGCGCGCGGCCGGCGCTCATGCGCCTGTGGTGGCTCGACCCGCCGACCACGCTCATTTCCTGCTTCTCGTTCGGCGCCGGACACCTCGGCGCACAGCAGTGGATCGACAGGGGGATCGGAATCCACATCCGCGACGAGGTGGCACGCGAACAGGCCGACGAGTACCGGCGGCAACTGGCCGCCCTCCCGACGCCGCGGCCGGCGTACGGCTACGTCTGGATGACGAGGGTCGGCGTCATGGCCGCGTATGGTAGCCACGACTACCTCCGCCCCGCGATCGACGCCGTCGTCCGCGGCGAGCAGGACGCGTTCCTGCCCGTCGAGTTCGTCTGGATTGACGCGCTCAAGGCAACCCGCGTCCGTCCGTTCCTTCCCGCCCTTCCGTAGGAGACCCATGTTCGACACGCGACTCGACTGGCGACTCCCCGCAGGCAAGGAGTCGCGCATCCGCGAGGCGTTCCCCGAAGCGCTCCCCACCCTGTGGTGGTTCCACCTGCCCCGCCACGGCAGGCCGCGCCCGCCGTCCGCCGAGGAGCTCGCCGCGCTGCGCGAGGAGTTCAAGCGACGCGCGGCCGTGCTGCACGTGACCGCGGACGTGTTCCGGAGCACCGCGCTCCCGGGCAACCCGTACGTGGTGGCGCTCACCTGCGCGCCGCCATCGGGGATCTGCGTCGAGATCCCGGTCGGCGAACAGACCTGGATCCTCTACCTCGCGCAGAGCAGCGCGCTCGCCGAGGCCGAGATCAACTTCCACGACGAGTTCGGCGAGGCGGACAACCCATTCCGCCACACGTCCCCTCCGCCCGGCACCTAGTGCCCGGGCTTTTTCATTCGGATGAAAAAACGCGCCGTTAGGCGCGAGTGGAGGCGGCTTGCGCGAGCGCCGCGAGCTCACGTTCGATGGCCTCGGCCTTTGCGAAGTCGCCGACCTTCCGGGCGAGGCGAGGACGCAAGTCCACCTCGACCGCGGCGACCTGCATGCCTTGTGCCTCGGGAAGCTCCGAGAGAGCCTCGTTGAGACCGCGGGTGGACGGAATTCCCTCGTCCAACAGCCGCCGGGTGTGTTCCGACCGCCAGAACCGCACGCGCACGAGCGCGGGCTCGATCACGTCGGCGGCGGCGTCGAGCTGCGCGCGGAGCGCCTCAAGCTCCGGGATCGGGTCGGTGATCTCCTTGATCTGCCGGCCGTAGTCGTACGTCCTGACGCGATCGACGAGCACTCCGTAGGAGTAAACCGCGCTCCAGAGCACGGACATCTGGCGCTCGGTCTCATCGTCGACGCGTTCCTGTTCCTCGGGCGACCGCTTGAGCGCGCCCATCTCCCGCAGCCGCCGGAACACCCGCGTGATCCAGACCACCGCGTATCCGGACGCCGTGACCGCGAGGGAAAAGACCAGGCCCCAAGGTACGGGCTCGACGTCGGCGGTGGGATTCCGAATCCCCATCACCGTCATCCATGCGAGCACCGGGCCGAAGAACGCGACGACCGCCAGCCCGAACAGGTACTGCCGGCGCATCTCCTGGTCGAACTCCAACCCGGTTCCTTCCTTGGCATACCGGTACAGGCGGACGGCCTCGCGCTCCTCGTCCGAAAACCGAAATGTCCTCATGTCCCCTCCGGGAACAATGCGGACGCTAGCACCGTTTCTCGTCCCTGTCAATATGCGATTCGCATGTGGCGCATTCAAAAAACCGGGCTGGATGATCCAGACCGGAGTCGAGCGGCGCGTAGCCTACTCGGAAGCGGGGGTTCCCGCGAGGCGCTGCACGCCGGCGAGGTCGCCCGCGGCGTTGCGGGCCGCGAGCTCGGCGTCGTAGAGCGCGGTGTCGCCGTGCGCGCTGCACTCGAGCAGGTAGCGCTCGTAGAGCGCCGTGGCCTTGGCCTTGAGGACCGAGACCACGGGCGCGACGATGTCGTTCGTCTGCGCGAAGGTGTGCGGGGAGATGCCGCGGGGCCTGTCCGTGCCCTCGTTCCCCTCGCGGGCGGCGTCCGCGGCCTCGTTGGCCATGCGGACCGCCTCGGGACGGCCGAGAAGCTCGATGACCGCCTCTCCGGACAGCCACCGGCCGTCCCTCGCCTCGATCACGTCCTGGTTGATGCGCGCCACGATCTCCTCGAGCGCGGCGTCCGGGTACCCGGCCTCGGCCAGCGCGAGCATGAGCTCGGTCGGCCGCTGCGTGTCCACGGCCGGGACGTCATTCGGCGCGGGCCTCCACCCGGAGCGCAGCAGGGCCACGTAGACGCGGTCCGCCTCCACGGGCTTGCCGGCCGCGTGGAGCGCGTCGGCGGTCGCGAGCGCTTCCTCGAACTGCGAGGCGACGTAACGCGGGGTCGCGGGGGCGACCGGGAACTCGAACGCGATCCAGAGCTTCCTCAGGTCCGCGGCCGAGATCTTCCCGTACGCGTACGGGTCGAGGTTGGCCACCGATCCGGGCAGGCCGAGCACGGAACGCAGGAAGTTCACGAACCCGGCGTCGTCCCCGCTCGGCTGGAGCGCGTCGTCCCAGGCCTTGGTGAGGTCCGCGTCCTTGGTCTTGCGGACCTTGGTCATCAGGGCGCCGAGCGTGTCGCCGTCCCACTCCACGTACTCGTCCTTGAAGGCGACCGCGCCCCACCCGCGCACGCGCGCGAGGTAGGCGGCCTTGAGCTTGGGGTCGGCCTTCGCGAGCTGGTAGAGCTCGACGGTGCCGGGCACCGGGACGGTGTTGCACCCCTCGCCGCAGTGCAGCCACGCGACCACGTTGAAGCGTGGGTCGACGAGGTAGCCGCGGGCGAGCTCGAGCGCGGCCTTCTTGTCGGACTTCGCCACGAGGACGACCAGCTCGACGCTCGGCACCCAGTGGCCGAACGCGTCGTAGCTCGTCATCACCTCCGCGGGGCTGTCCGCCGAGAGGGTCGCCCACCGCTCCGCCTGCTTCTCCACGTACGGGACAAGCATCTTGGCGTCGCCGGCGAGCGCGCGGGCGAGGACCGTGTCGTAGAGCTCGTCGGAGCCGAGGTCCACCTCGTACTTCTTCGCGAGCGCGAGCGCGCGGTCGCTCTTCCCCGAGGCGATGGCGTCGCCGACGACGCTCGTGACGAGGTCGTCGCGGCCGTCGGCCACGAGCACGTCGAGCGCGGCGGACAGCTCCTCCTCGTCGCCGAGGGCGAGCGCGAGCACCGCGACCGCGTTCCACTCCACCTCGTCCTTGAGCGCGGAGAGGCAGCGGCGCGCGGAGACCTTGTCGCCGAGCGCGACGTAGGCGAGCCCGGCCGCGAACTCCTCGTCGCCGGCCTCGAGCGCGGCGGCCTCGGCGGCCGTCGGCTTCTTCGCGGGCGTGGCGGGCTTGGGCGCGTACGGGGCGTACCCCACGTCCCACGCCCTCGTGTCCCCGACCTCGAGCGCCAGGCTCTCCG
>CAYRYG010000010.1:0-26757 GCA_964428465.1 uncultured Gammaproteobacteria bacterium | reverse complement strand
CCGCCGCGCGGAACCCGAGCCGTGCGAACGTCACGGCCGCGTTGGTGGCGCCCCCGCCGGTCGCGTGCACCACCTCCTCGATCTCAATCTTGTCCCCGAGCGACACGCACTCGCCGACGCCCGAGGCGAACTTCCTCGACCGGATCAGCTGGAACTGCTTGGACACCAAAAACACGTCCTTCACGCCCGCGCCGATGGTGATGACGTCGAACATACGAGATGGGGTCAGACAGGTTTGGCAGGTTTTGCAGGTCAGACAGGTTGCGCGGAAACGGAACGGAGGTGGTTCATGAGTTTCGTCAGGAGCGAACCCGTTCGTCTGAGCCGCTTGTCGAGTTGGTCGTATTGTACGTCATTTAGGTAGTGGAGGTCACGGGAAAGCTCAAGAAGTACGGAACATTCCCTAATGGATCCTTTTGAGATATCACAAAACCGAAGGAAATCCTTCGGGCTTTGCTTGCCTTGTCCCTCGGCAATATTCAGGACAATTGACGTGGCTGCTCTGCGGAGTTGAGAAGTCACGCCGAATTTTTCATCTCCCGGGAAGACCTTCGTCGCCTCATACGCCTCCCTCACGAACTGATACGCCTCGTTCCAAACGATTAGCTTCCGGTAGGGATGTTCGTCCATAGTATCCTGTCCAACCTGTCTGACCTGCAAAACATGTCAAACCCCTCTCCCCGAGCACCCGAGCAGCCTCATCTTTTGCCGCACCACCTTGGTCATGAGCTCGCGCGCGGGCTTCAGGATTTCGCGCGGGTCGATGACCTCGGGCCGGTCGTGGAGGAACTTGCGGACGCCGGCGTCGAACGCGATGCGCAGGTCCGTGTCCACGTTCACCTTGTTGATGCCGAGGCCGACCGCCTTCCGGATGGACGCGTCCGACACGCCCTTTGCCGCGGCGATCTCGCAGCCGTACTTGGTGCACTGCGCCTTGATGGTCGCCGGCACGCCGGACGCGCCGTGGAGCACGAGCGGGACGCTCACGAGCTCCGCGACCTTCTTCAGGCGCGCGAAGTCGAGCTTCGACTCGTGCTTGAATTTAAACGCGCCGTGGCTGGTCCCGATCGCCACCGCGAGCGCGTCGCAGCCGGTCTTCTTCACGAAGTCCTTTGCCTGCGCCGGGTCCGTGAAGTGCGCGTCGCGTTCCTCGACGGACACGAAGTCCTCGATCCCCGCGATCGCGCCGAGCTCGGCCTCGACCGAGATCTTCTTCGCGTGCGCCATCCGAACGATCTCCCTCGTCGTCCTGACGTTCTCCTCGTACGGGAGCGAGGACCCGTCGTACATGACGCTGGTGTAGTACCCGCTCCTGATCGCCGCCACGACCAGGTCCTCATTCTTCCCGTGGTCGAGGTGGAACACCACCGGGCACTTGGTCCGCATCGCCGCCATATGCGTGAGGAGCGCGAGCTCGTCCATCCCCGCGTACTGGATCGCCCCCTCGCTCGTCTGCACCACGACCGGCGCGCGCTCGGCCTCGGCCGCGGCCATCACGGACTGGAGCGTCTCCAGGTTGTTCACGTTAAACGCGCCGACCGCGTACCGGCCGCGCCGCGCCTTTTTTAGGACCTCGGAGAGGGAGACAAGCATAGGGGTTACAGTTCCTTCGTGCGGAACGACGGGTGTTTCTTTAGGCGGGCGCGGATCGTGGCGGCGGAGAGCAGGCCCTTGGTCGGGCCGACGGCCCCGACCACGGACGCCGAGTTGACCGCGCCCCAGCGCAGCGCCTCGTCGTGCAGCTGGCCGCTCATGAGCGCGCCGAGGTACCCGGTCGAGAACGCGTCGCCCGCGCCGGTCGCCTCCACGAGGCGTCCGGGAAAGATGGGACAGTAGTGCAGCTCCTTCCCGTCGAACGAGTACGCGCCGTTCTTTCCGTCCGTGATGACGACCTGCCGCGGCCCCATCTTGTAGAGGACCGTCGCGAGGTGGTGGATCTCAAGGGACTTCTCGTTCGCCACGCGCTGCGCCTCCTCGAGGTTGAGGAACAGCACGTAGGACTTCCTGATGAGGTCGAACAGGAAGGGCTTGCGCTCCGCGATCTGGATCGTCCCGGGGTTGAGCGCGATGTGGATGTTGTTCGCCTTGGCGCGGCCGACGACCTGGCGATACAGGTTCTCGTATCCCGGCCCCATCTCCGAGACGTAAATCCACTTGCTGGCCGGGAGGGGCTTCGGGAGCCGGTACGCGTGGCGGATGTGCGAGGTGAGCAGGGTCTTCTCGCCCTTGTAGTTCAGCACGACCGAGTAGCTGCTCGGTTCCGTCGGCACGCGGTGGATGTACTTCGTCGCGACGCCCTCCTTCTTGAGCGTGTCCACGGCCAGCTGGTAGGTTCCGTCGACCCCCATGTTGGAGATGACCGCGGTTTTCTTCCCCATGCGCGAAAGCCCTGTCGCCACGTTCGGCGCCGTCCCGGCGATCTGGGACGCGACCACGTCCACGACGATCTTCGCGCCGTAGTCCAGGCACAGCTGGCATTCCGGCATCTTGAGCTGGCACTGGACCGACGCCTGGTCGAGCACGACGAAGGTGTCGAGCTTGGTGTCCCCGATGGCAATGAGATCGTACATATCGCCCGTATGGTACCAAATATTTGACGCGACCGCGATTTTTTGGTATGATGCTCGTATCGAGACGTGGGGGAACCCCGTCTTCTTTATTTTTTCCGCCCATTGTCGTATGTCCGAGTACGGTTTCCACGGGAATCCCGAGATGCGTTCGGAAGGGGGGGCACATCGCGAAAAGAGATCGACGCCGTCGTTGATTGAGGTGGCGACGAAGCTGCGCGCGCTCATTTCTCGCGCGCAAGCGGCAGGGGACCGGCGCGAGGGCGTGCGCGAGCTGCACCAGATGCTGCTTGCGATCCATCCGGACGTCTCGCCGGGCAAGACGCCAGAGGAGGCCGCGGCCTTTGAGCGGCTCGCGAAGATCGCCACCCAGGTGCTTTCCTGGTATCGCGACGATCGCCCCGCGTCATCTCGTGACGTCAACAAGTGCCTTGACGAGCTCTCGGACATCGAGTCGAAGTTCGGTGCGCGCGGTACCAGCCAGGCGTCCGGCGACAGGCCCTTCCGGGCCGGGCCGGGTGACTCCGAGTGGTGGCCGGGTGACTCCGAGTGGTGGCCGGGTGGCGGGAGGAATTCGGGGACAACGGAAGACGAGGAGGAAGAGGAAAAGCCGCCCTATGAGACGGAGGACATCGAATTCGGACCGGCGTTCGTCGGGAAACGGATGTTCGAGGTTGAAATCGACCTTGAGGATGACGTCGCCGAGTTTGTCCTTGATCCGGAAAATCGGGGAAACGACTACAGAGGATTACACGCATTGAGTTATTTTGAAATCGAAGGCGTGGACGGGGTCGTGGTCGCGTATAGTTCGTCCGTAGACGAATATCGCAGCGCTTTCGGCGGATGGAAGGTCATCAAGGGGCTCGTCGGCCGACGGATCCGCGGGCTTGGCGTGGTCGAGTCGTTCCGGGAGGTTGATGAGGAGGATGGGGACAGCCTTGACGGATACGACCGTGGGACGCGCGTTCGCCTGTCGAATGGCACGATTCGATTCGGGACGCGAGCCTACGACGCGTATTACCCGTCGGGTTATTGTGACTTCGAAGCGAGATAAGAACATTTCTACGGGCTCAGCCTCCCTCCTGCCGCTCATCGAGCATGAGCGGGGGTTGCTTTCCGCGAGCCACGACATCGCCTCCGAGCCGACGAAGCGGCGGCTGGAGTCGCTGAGGCCGAAGGAGACCAGGCACGTGTACCTGTTTGTCGGGGAACCACGAACCGGAAAGACGACCCTGGCGAGGCTCGCGGGCATCAGCCGGTTCGTCCATTGCGTCGATACGGACGGGTTTTCTTCGGATTCCGTCCTTGCGGAGGCACGACGGGAGCTTTCCGCGTTCTTGGACGACGGGACGAAGCTCGTCTGCGTGATCGTGTTCGGCTTGCACCGACGTCAGTTCGACGCGTTTTTATCTGAGGCAAAGTCGGCGGTGTCGCGGCGAGACGGCGCTTTCCTGTCCGTTTGCCGGTTTGAGCGGTTCACGGAGGCGCGCGTGATTTGACGCGGCCGCGATTTTTTGGTATACTGCGTGTATCAAAAAACGTGGGGCTTCTCCTTCTGGGGGAGCCCTTCGTGTTATTTAGTAACGTTCCGCTATGTCCACCCACGACCAAGGCCGCGGCATGGAAACCCAGGCGAGGCTCGCGCAATACAAGTCCGAACTCCAGGGGTACGGGCTGGGCGGATTGGAAGGGCGCATGCAGCATGGGCTTGATCCGGCCGCGATGATGGCGCTTTCCGAGGTGCGCTCGCGGGTTGAGAACGTTGCCAAGGCGGTCGGGGCGGACATGGCGAAGCTCGACGACCTGACCAAGCGCCTGCACGTCGGCGCGGTCTGGACGGATGCCCCGCGATTGGCGGAGGCAAAGGACCCGGAAGCGGTGGCGTGGCACGTGCTCGCCGCGCTGTGCGTGGAACGCAACGACAAGGGGGAAGAACTGGACGACGCGGGATTTCTGGCCGACATCGAGCGCGTCGTAACGGGGCTTGAGGCCGCCGCCGGCGACCCGACGAAGGTCCGCGCGGCCGTGGAGGCGAACACGTCCGGCGCCCGCGAGGCGTTCCAAATGGCGGACGGCGTGGCATTCGCCGAGGGTGAGTATCCGTTTTTGAAGATGGCCATTGCCGGCGAGACGGCCGGCGTCTGGAAGGACGGGGACCTGCTGTTCGTGGCATCCGACGCGCTCGACTTCGACGGGCTCGCGACCAAGGGGTTCGCCCGCACCGAGCGCGAGGACCGCGGCCGCATGGTGACGTTCTGGCAGAAGGACGGCCAGGACGTGGTGAAGCAGCTCGGGGCCGGATTCGGGATCGTGTTCGGCGGCGACCGTTCCCTTGCGCTTGAGATCGCGAAGACGGGTCAAAAATAATCCCAACCACATCGTATGCACGAACAAGAATCGGGATTCGTCCCGGAGAGCGGATTGGCCAGCCCGGAGAACTGCTTCGCCCGCGTCGGAAAGGGCGGAAGCGCGGAAGGAATGCCGCGCGACATGCTCGTGGTCGACACGGGCCAGCCGGCGCTCCCGTCCACGGAGAAGCGTTCCCCGCGTACGCCGGAGGAGGTCGACGAGCTGTACCGCGAGACGATCCGCGGCGGCATCGTCGACCATCACAGCATCGACGCGTCGGTGTTGAGCATGCCCGAGGGCGCGGTTCGCCGCTGCGCGGCCAAGATGGTCGCGGATTTTCCGTCCGAGGTCGTGGCGCTCATCAGGGACCGCGACATCCGCTCGGTGAGCGGGCATATGGACAGCGACCTGGACTCCATCACCGCGACGTACCTCACGAAGGCCCTCGTGGACTCGCGGGACGCGGCCGCGCTCCCCGCGTTCACGGAACGCCTTGGGAATTTTGTGAATCTTGTGGACTACGGCCGGTTTTCCGAGACGGACCCGGACAAGGTGGTGCAATCGCTCATGGGATACTTCGGCGCGCTGAAGTCCCAGACGCTCGGCCGCATGGGCGCGGAGATGGGCGCGGTCTGGCGCAGCGACGCGCCGCTCGCCGAAAAGCAGGCCCGCGCGCAGGCCGTCAGCGACAGGTTCCACGGGGAGATGGCGAAGCACATGTTCGCCGTGTACAACGCCTGCGCGAAGGCGGAGGCGGCGGGAACGGCAATCGACTTTTCGAATCTCGACGCGGCCGGCCTCGTGCTTCCCGCGGAGACGAAGGCGCTGCTTGAGGCGGGAAAGAAGGAGGTGCGCGCGGACTTCGAGGCGTTTAACAAGGAATTCGAGGCCGCGGAGAAGACGCGCGTGACCGTGAGGACGAAGGAGGGGGCGGACATCGAGGTCCCGCTCGTCATCTTCGGGCACACGAAATTGAGCCCGCTGCTCGTCACGAACATGTCGTACTCGCGCATGCCGCCGGAGACGATCGTCGCGGCGTATGCCGGGCAGGAGCGCACGAAGGGCGGCGACTGCTACGACGTCGGCATCAAGCCGGAGTCGCTCGACCTGTTCAACCTGACGTTCCTGGAAGCGCCGCTCAACGCGGCCGAGGCCGCCAAGCGCGCGCAGGTCGCCCCGGAAAAGCGCCCCGAGGCCTGGGCGACGCTCCGCAAGGGCAAGGAGTACCTCGGCCACGGCGACCCGACCGTCGCGGTCGCGGGCGGGAGCCTCATTGCCGCGTCCAACACCTCGCTGCTGTCGCCGGAGGAGTTCCGCGCGGCCCTGATGGACGCGTTTCAGCGCTAACGAGCATTGTATGCGAGACGTACGGGGATTCGTCCCGGAAAACGAACGGACGCCGGTCGACACGCGACAGGCCCGCGTGGACCGGCTGCGCGTCATCGTCGCCGAAATTTTTCCGGGCGAGGAACGCCGGGAACTCCGCGAGGACATCGAGCGCTCGTTTGTCGTTCCCCAGGTGGGCGAACACCATAACGAGGGAATGTTCATGGACAGCCACCTCGGCCTGATCGTCGAGAACATCGAGAACGTCGCCAAGGGGGAGTTTCCGGAGGAGATCAGCCCGGCGATCCGCGAGGTCCTCAGGCGGGCGGTCCGTCGCGACCCGGAGTCCGTGAAGAAGTACGTGTTCCTGCACGACATCTCGAAGGCCGACTGCATGACGCTCAAGTTCGGGGAGGAAGAACGCGCGGTGACGTGGGACGAGTGGCAGGCCATGCTCGCCGCGTCCGAGAGCGGCCGCAAGGCCCTCGCCGGGGACGAGCAGGCGCTGCGCGATTTCTGCGCGGAGCAGGGGGTGACGGGCGTTTCCTATTTCCAGAAGACCGAGGACGGCACGCGCCAGCATGGGAAGACGGGGGCGGAGCATCTGCGCGGGGCGGGAACCGAGCAGGACGCGGCCATGCTCGCCGCCATCGAGGCGCACGAGGTCGCCTACTCGTTCCAGGGGATCAAGGTGGCGACGTATGAGAGGCATTTCGGCGAAATGACCGACGAGGTCCGTGATTTTGCCCTGCTCGCGAGCTACGTGGACGCCATGTCGTCCCTGCGCCCGGACGGGAAGCCGGACCTGACGAACTTTCTCGCGTTGGCCGGTTCCCGGGAGAAGTTCGAGGCGCTTGCCGTGGTCAGGGAGCGGATCGCGGACGCGAAGCTGGACAAGGCAAAGCTGGAACGCGTCTGGGCCGCGCTCCGTAACTCTGACGACCCGCTGACCGCCGAGATGGTCGATGCCGCCGAGGCCAAGATCCGCGCGGAGTGCAAGCTCGCGGCCTACGACGCCGACCGGCTGCGGGTCGCGGTCGAGCCGCTCGTCGCGGACGGGACGCTTACCTCGGAAGAGCGCGACCGCCTGCTGGAGGTCGCGGCGACCGATCCGCAGGGCATCGGGCGGGCGTTTGGCCCCAAGATGCGGTTTCTCGGACCGGTCCTCAGGCAGGCACAGGCGTGACGGGGATTACTAACGCGAATCAAAATGTATGTCGGAGAGCGCATGTCGAGTCTGCGGGAAGGAAGGGCACCGGACGGGCGAATGCACGGTGGTCGAACGGCCGGGAGAGCTGCCGAAGGTGCTTACTCCCGAGCGCCTCAAGGAAATTTCCTCGTTTGAGTCGGAGGTGCACGCGGACTTCGACCCGCTGCTCGCGGCGATCAACCAACGGCTGGGCCTGAGCCTGGCAAAGCGCCCGGACGGGTTCCACGCGACGATCGTCGGGCCCGCGGAATTCGGCGTGGTCAAGACGTTGCCGCCGGAGAAGATCGTGGAGCTTGAACGGTTGAACGAGGAGATTCAGCGCGGGGAGGGGGTGGTCGTGCGCGGCGTCGGATTCATCGACGGCTCGGCGCTCAACGTCCGCGACGCGGACAAGGCGAAGCGTGCCGCGTTCGTCGCGATTGACGCGCCGAAGCTGCAGGCGTTCCGCGCGTCCATCGGTTTGCCGCCCAAGGATTTCCACATCACGCTTGGATTTGAGACGGCCGACCTGCACATGCAGGTCGTCGGGACGAACGAAAAGGGGAAGCCCGTGCTCGGGCCGGTCGCGAAAAAGGCCGACCCGCGGTTCGATGACCTGCTTCCGTTGGTGGAGGCGAGCGGGATGAGCTTTGGTTCCCTTTCCGGCGTCGCCAAGGAACAGCCGAAGGAAAAGCCGCCGGAAGCGCCGGCCGCGGAACAGAAGCCCGTCGTTACGTACGACGCGGAGGCCCTTCGTGGTCGCCTGGAAGGGATCGCGTCCCTGAGCGGCGAGGACCGTCAGCGTCTCGTTGAGGCTGCCGCCTCGGGAGCGGACGCGCTCGCGCCCATCATGAAGGAGCTTGGCGCGAAGCTGAAGGCGGACACGCGCCTGGTACGCGACGCCCTTGCCCAAAGTGTGGCAAAATAGAGCGCGTATGCCGGGCGAGCGAGGCACGGGAACGTTTGGGGGGCGGGAAGACCAGAAATCGGTCTGGTCTTTTTTCGATGCGTACAAGGTGTCGGGGGAGGGGGCGTCGGTCGTGCGGCCGGAGCTGCGCTCGTTCCGTCACGTGTCCGAGGAAAGCATGGCGCGCGACGTGGCGCTCCTGGCGAAAAAGCAGGGGAGGCCGGGGATGCGGGAGCAAAAGCAGACGGGCTCGGACGCGTTCGCCTTCGAGAATTACCTGACGGCCGAGGCGGCACGGTGCGGGTGGTTCGGCGGGGAGCTGGTGCCGACGACCGAGTACGACGACTGGGTTTCCGGCGTGGACGCGGTGGTGGAATGGCCGGCGGAGGACGGCGGCGCGCCGGTCCGCATGGCGATCGACTTCACGACGACGAAGCAGTTCGAGACGTTTTACAAAAAGAGCGACAAGCTCGAGGGGAACGTGGTCGTGAAGTACCTTCGGTCCGCCCTCGAGGCCGGGGACGACGGGCAGAAGGAACTGCGCGCGTCCATGCCGATCGTGCTGCTCGGGACCGACAAGGAGGGATTCCGGGAAATCGCGCGTCGCGGCGACCCGGTCGGGCCCGACCATCCGCTTCGCCGGCTCATGCTCGAGCAGGCGGCCGCGCAGGTCGACCTGCAGCTCGACGCGGTGGCGGCCCTCGTGAACGGCACGCAGATGGCACGTCACGGGAAGTCCTTCGACGAGGCGCTGGACCTCGGGGTACACCCGAAGATCAAGCGGCGGTATCACGACCTGGTCCGGCTGAAGGCCCGCGTGGACGCGGAGCTCGCCCGGGCGCGCGGGATCCCGCTGGACGAGACGTGGAAGCGGATCGCCGCCGCGTCGAAAACGCATCAAATCTTATCCGGACGCTAGTCCTCCACATACGACCCTATGACGACCCGACCCGAAGGCGTGGGCGGCGCAATGCCGTTCGACGCCCGCTCCGCCGCCAACGAGTACGACAAGGAGGCGATTCGCCGCCAGCTTGACGCGTTCGCGGAACGAAACAACATCAAGACGTTCCACGACCGGCTCCGGATCGGCTTCAACGAGGTTTCCGTCCTCGCGTTCGAACGGACGAACAAGCGCGTCCGCGACGTGGTCGCCAGCCTGGCGCCGAGCCCTGCGGAGGCCGAGCGCGTCTACGCGGACCTCGTCGGCATTTGCGTCGGCATGCAGGAGGGCGGGCCGTGGGGATACGCCAAGGAGCTTGCGAATCCGGAATCGCCGGAAATGAAGGCGTGGTTCATCCTCGAGGGGGCGATGGGCATGGGGAGCATGCGACAGGCGGACTTGAACGAGCTTGAGCTTGTCGAGGACATTAAGCGCATCGAGAAAAACCTGGCGGAAGCGTCGCGCGATCCAGCCGAATCTTTCGAGGCGGCCAGGCAGCTCACGCTCGTGGACTCCGAAAAGGCGATCCGTTTCGAGGAGAATGATCCGAACAAGGTCGTTCCCGTGGTAGAAAGTTTCGCCGCGCTCGTCCCGGTGGCGATTCGCGGGTACGACTCCGCGGTCATCCAGGACGCCGAGGGCTGGGTGTACGTCGGCGCGCGCGGGGCCATCGACGGGGCGATGCTCGAGTCCATGGGGCTCCGAAAGGAGATCGGTCCCGACGACCGGAACCCGACCCGCAACGTGACGTATTTTTCGAACGAACGCGGTCAACGCGTGATCAAGCAGCCGTTTCCCGGGCTGCTCGTCGTCGTCTCGCGCAGCCTGGAGCTCGCCGCTTCCGTGGTGCGCGCCATCAACAGCGACCAGGAGGTCATCGATGTCGCGGAGGACTCCCTCGGCCACACCCGCGTGGTGCAGACCACGGAGAAGGCACGTGAAAAGCTCGGGCTTGAGGACGAGACGCTGCCGAAGGGGTTCATGCGCCGTCCGGAGCGCCCGGTCGGCGACGTCCGCTCGGATTCCACCGAGCTCACCCGCCCGCGCGAGGAGTTTTATCGCGACCTGCTGTACATCCGCGGCAACTACGTGTACATGGATGCCCTGCGGCAGCTGAAGGCGAAGCGCCAGGCCGAGGGGAAGCCGGTAACCGATCACGAAAAGGGCCTGCTCGCCGAAAAGATTTGGAGCAAGATGGAGCAGAAGGTCGACGAGCTCCGGCACGTGAACGGGATCCTCGACGAGCAGCTGGCCAACATGCCGGAGGGCATCCGATCGGTCATCGACATGGCCGGTGGCGCCGGCGACCTCGGCCTCGCGGTCTCGAACGAGCTGCTGTCCATGGGCCGGGAGGTCGACCGCGTGGAGATCGTGGACCCGCAGGAGGGGGTTGCGGACTTCATGGAGACGATCATCGACTACCTGCCGTTCCGACAGCGCATGGAGGAGGTCGCGGTCCATAACACCGGCTACCTCCAGGACGCGCACATCACCCCGGATTCCATCGTGGTCGCGAAGCACGCGTGCGGGACGCTGACCGACGCGGTGATCGAGCAGTGGCGCGATTCCGACAGCGCGATGCTGGTCGCCATGACCTGCTGCCAGGGGAAGGCCAAGGGCGAGCCGGCCCGATACGGGTTTTCCCAGGCGGAATGGGACCAGCTGTGCCAGGAGTCGGACCTGACCAACACGGCGGTTCCGGACGCGCCGGGGAAGGCCCGCGAGCGCGCGCTCGAGCGGCTCGGGCGGGGAAACCGCGCGATGAAGAAGATGGACATGGCGCGCGTCGAGTACCTGCGCCGCCACGGGTTCAAGGCGGAACTGAGCACCACGGACAAGTTCCCGAAGGGCGACGTGATCATCGCCCGCCGTCTGCCGAAGAACTTCATGGCGAAACTCGGGGAGGCCCAGGCGCTCGCGAAGTCCGACCCGAACGCGTTTGACGCGCTCATGATGAGGCTCGACGTGCTTTCCGCGGGCGGGGAACCGAGTGGGTTCGACCGGGCCGCGTACGGCGACGGCTGGACCCCGGACGACTTCGCCGAGATCGCCCGCCGGTTCGTCGCGTCGCGATACGAGGAGGTCGTGCCCGCGGACGCGTCGCCGGACAAGCCGGCCGCGCCGAACGCCGGGGAGGAACGGCCGGACGCGAAGGCCGCGCAGAAGCGGGTCACGGAGTCGGTGTTCGCCGACTACAAGGGCCGCATCGACCTGTACGTCCGGGCGCGCGCCACGGCCGCCGGAAAGACGGTCGAGCCGAGCCAGCTCGGGCCGATCATCAACGCGATCAAGTCCCGGATGTTCCGGAAGGACAGTGAGATCGCGCCAGACATCCGCGCGGGAGTGGACGCGACCATGGCGGAAATGGGATATTAGAGACGGTATCTGAATACTAACCCTTCGATATGGCACGTGAAATATCTCCGTCGCGGGAAGAGGTCGTGGCCTATTTGAAAAAGGGCGTGGGTGCGAAGCGCGTGAAGGAGGGGGAAGAACCGACGCCGGAGTTGATCGCCAAGGGGACGAAGGAGATGGGGAAACGGATGGCGAAGCGCGGCCAAAGGGAGGAAGAGACACGGCTGGCCAGTATCGCGATGGAAAAAAAACGGGCGCAAAAGGCGCTCATGGACTCGCTTGATACGCAGTTGGCATACGGCGGGCATTTTGATTCCAACGCCGCAAAATTTGGGAGAGATCCTGACCAAACGAGGAAGTTGGCGATGCAATTATTTGAGAAGGATCCCAAGCGCATTGTCTCGCTGGTCCGGGACGCGAAGGCGATTCGGGAGCTGAAGGCGGGTCTTACCGATCCGGTGGAGGAGCCTTCGGCAAGCGATGAATTGTTGGACAGCCTGGTCAGGCGCTATGAGGCGGGGCGGGAGCCCGGACTCGGGAAGGGGAAAAAGATGACGTTCCAAGAGTTCGTAAAAAGAGAGATGGATACGTTCAGGGGCATGAACACCGCGGAAGTCGACAAGGAAGTTCGAGACAAGGCCCGGACATTCAAGGTTGGATCCGAGCCTCTCGTGCAGCGGGCCACACGGATGCGAGAGGCAAGGGCGAGGGAAGCTCGAAACGCGAGGATGGAGGCGGAGTTTTATACCAGGTTGCTGGAAGAAATGGAGGGTAGAATGGCGGCATAATGAAAAAACCGGCCGTTAGGCCGGTTTTTTGGATCGTGACTTGAGCGTGGCGTCGGGCTTCTTGCCGCCCCACTTGCGCGGGGTGCGGGCGAGGGCCTGGGACATGATCTGTTCCTGGAGCTCGGCGAGGCGGCGTTCCGCGGCCGCGACGTGCTCGGGGCGGTCGGGGACCTTCTCGCCGCGCTTGCGCGCGAGCACGCGCTCGACCGCGAGCGCGACGTACGGCGCGGTGAGGCCGAACGCCTCCAGGAGTTCCGTCGGCTCGCCGGACTCTCCGAAACGGTCCGGCATCCCGACGCGTTCCACCGGCACCGGGGCGTACGCGGCGAGCGTCTCGCACACCGCTCCCCCGAGCCCGCCGGCGGCCTGCGCCTCCTCGAGCGTCACGATGGCGCCCGTTTGCTTCGCGGCCGCGACCAGCGCCTTCACGTCGAGCGGCTTCACGGTGTGCATGTTGAGGACGCGCGTCTCCACGCCGCGCCTCGACAGCGCCTCCGCCGCCACGAGCGCCTCGTAGAGCAGGGGACCGGCCGCGACGATGGTGACGTCGGACCCGAAGCGGAACGTCTCCGCGCGCCCGAGCTTGAACGGGGTCTTCGGCGTGGTGAACACCGGCGACTTCTCGCGCGCGAACCGGAGATACGCCGGCCCCACGACCTTCGCCGCGGCGAGCGTGGCCTTTTTCGATTCCACCGCGTCGCACGGGACCAGCACGCGCATGTTCGGGAGCACGCGCATGATGGCGATGTCCTCGACCATCTGGTGCGTGGCCCCGTCCGGTCCCACGGACACGCCCGCATGCGCGCCCGCGATCTTCACGTTGGTGTCGTTGAGCGCGACGGTGGTGCGGATCTGTTCCCAGTTGCGCCCGGGAGAGAAGGCCGCGTAGCTCGAGATGAACGGCACCTTCCCGGCCATGGCCATCCCGGCCGCGATGGCCGCGAGCGACTGCTCGGACACGCCCATCTGGACGAACCGGTCCGGATATTTTTCCTTGAACCAAAGCGAGCGGGTGGACTCGGTGAGGTCCGCGCACAGTACCATGACGTTCTTGTCATTGCGTCCGGCCTCGACGAGCCCGAGCCCGTACCCGTCGCGCGTCGGCTTTTGCTCGATCGTTTTTACGTCGAACAGGTGGCGGACGAGGTAGGCGGCGCGGTTGATTCCAGATGGTTGTTTCACATGCCGAACGGGACTAAAGTCCCTTTGAATTCTTGGATTCCCAGCCGCTTTAGCGGCGTCGTGATTTCGCAACGATTCTCACGATCGCCCAGACGACCAGTCCGGCCGGGAGCAGGATCCCTCCGCCGACCACGACGAGCCAGATGGCGGCCACGGCGAGGTTCTGGAGGATGGCGACGAGCGCCTGCCCGGCCTCGCTGACCGTCGCGCCGAAGCGGAAGTCCTTGGTCGGGATGCGCACGGTCGGCTCCTCGGACATGGCCACGGAGATGGTGGAGTACGACGTGCGGTTCTCGAGGTACTGGATGCGCCCCTCGAGCGACTCGATGGTGTAGCGCACCGACGAGAGGTACGACTGGACCATGAGGATTTCCTCGACGGTCTCCGCCTGCCCGAGGATTTCCAGGTACTCCTCCTCCTGCGCCTTGGCGTTGCGCAGCTGCGCCTCGAGGTCCGTGAACTGCTCGGTGACGTCCTGTCCCTGCGCGGACTCCGTGGTCACGGACGCGGCGTAGGCCTTGATCTCGGTCATCGTCGTCTCGAACTGGTCCGACGGCACGCGCACCGTCACGTTGCCGTAGTGGGTCCCGTCCGCCCGCTCGGACACGGACGACTCCTGCACGAACCCGCCCTTGCCGGTCGCGAGCGCGGACAGCTTCGAGGCGGTTTCGCCGACGTCGTCCACGGTGAGGTCGAGGTACCCGGTCTTGATGATCTTTTGGTCCACCTCCGCGGCGGTCTGGCCGGCGGTCGGCTCCTGGGACGGCGGGACGATGATCGACGCGTACGAGTCGCGCAGGGCAGCTTCCTCCGGGGCCGCCAGGTCGTAGTCATAGGACTTCGACTCGTCCGTCACGTATCCCATCATCGGGTACCCGACCGAACCGGTCGACGTCGACGTCATGCGGAACGGCACGTTGGTCGTCGCGGAAACGGCGACGAGCAGCAGGGCAACGACGAGCGATCCGCCGACGATCCACCAGAGGGTTTTGTTGCTCATAGACGAACGCCACTAAAGTGGCTGTGAAATTTTAGAATTCCCAGGGACTTTAGTCCCGTCGGGTTATTCGTGTTCGCTTTTAATGCGTCCGCCCAAGGTGCGGATGCGCTCGACGGCCTGGGAGGATTCCTCGCCGGCCTTCGGCGGCTTCCCGTGCCATTCGAAGTTATATTCCATGAAGTCCACGCCGTAGCCGGGGATGGTGTCCGCGATGATGACGCTCGGCTTCTCGGAGACGCCGTGCGCGCGCTCGACGGCGGTGACGAAGTCGCGGATGGAGTTGCCGGCGCAGCGGATGACGTTGACGTTGAATGCCTCGAACTTCGCGGCGAGCGGCTCGAGCGGCATGATGTCCTCGGTGTTGCCGTCGATCTGGATGTTGTTGCGGTCGATGATGAAGGTGCAGTTGTACAGGCGGTTGCGCCCGGCGAACAGCATCGCCTCCCAGGTGATCCCGGCCTCGAGCTCGCCGTCGGACATCACGCAGTACACGCGCCAGGGCTTGCGGTCGAGCAGTGCCGCATAGGCGAGGCCCACGGCCTGCGGCGACCCGTCGCCGAGCGGCCCCGCCGTATTCTCTACTCCCGGGAGCCGCGGCCGTTCGGGATGGCCCTGCAGCGGGCTGCCGAGCTTGCGGAGCGTCATCATCTGCCTCTTGGGGAAGTACCCGGCGTGCGCCATCGCGGCGTAGCGGATGGGGCAGATGTGGCCGTTCGAGAGGATGAGCCGGTCGCGATCCTCCCACTCGGGCCGCTTGGGGTCGTGTACCATCACGTGGAAGTACAGCGCGGTAAAGATGTCGGCCATCCCGAGCGGCCCGGCGCTATGCCCGCTGCCGGCCTCCACCAGCATGTCGATGACGTCCTCGCGGATCGCGAACGCGCGCTCCTCGAGCTGCTTCAGTTTTCGGTCGTGCAGGTGCAGGTCGTTTCGGACCCGCGGGCCAATCGTAAGGTTCGGCATATCAAGGCGAGTATAACATAAAACCGGGGCCGATGCCCCGGTTTCCTTACTCCACGATGAGCGTCGCCGTCATGGTCGGATGGTAGCTGCAAAAGTAGGTGTAGGTCCCCGGGGTATGGAAGTAACGCGCGAAGTTCCCGCCCGGCTGGATGGTGCCGGTCCCCCAGGAGAGGTCGTTCGCCGTGGCCGTATGGCGGTTTTCCCCGTTGTTGTACCAGCGCACCGCGGTGCCCGCCTTGATGGTGACCGAGGCGTTGTCGTAGAAATCGTCGGAGACGTTCAGGACGGTCGCGGCCTTCAGGTCCTTGTCGTCATTGATGTCGTCCGCGTTCGCGGAGACGGCGGACGGGGAAAAGTCGTTCGCGGTCTCGATGTCCGACCCGGATTCGTAGTTCGAGAAGAACGCGTCCGGGACGTCGTCGATCTTGGTGTTCCAGGCCGTCCCGTACATGGAAACGGCCGCGGACTCGGACGTCACCCAACGCAAAGCCCCGCCGGAGTCGACGGCGTACACCTTCGGGTCCGAGTTGATCTTGATCATTCGCACGCCCGGCTTGTACGTGACGTTTCCGCCGATCTGGAGCGTGCCGAGGTCCGTGTCGCTGATCCACTTCACGTCGTCGAAGTCCGCGTACCAGGTGAAGTACGTCTTGTCGTTCGGGAACACGTAGCGGAATCCGTCCTTCCCGACGTAATAGACCGCGGAAAACGTGTTTCCGCGCACGAGGTCGCCGGACTGGATCTGGGTCAGGGGGACGGTGGCGGCGCGGGACGAGGCGGGAAGGGCGACGGCGACCAGGGCGACCAGAACGATTGTGGCGGTCAGGCGGTTCATAGGTGGTCCCAGTATAGCATTTCCAGGTGGCCAAATGAAAAACGGAGCAATTGCCCCGTTTTTCATACGTTACTCGACCACGATCGTCGCGGTCATGTCCGCGTGGTAGTTGCAGTGGAAGTCCCATTCGCCCGAGCGGGTGAAGTAGCGGGAGAACGACTGGCCGGCGGTCATCGTGCCCGTGCCCCACGACTCGTCGTCCGCGGTGGCCGTATGCTTGTTGTCGCCGTTGTTGACGAACCGTACCGCGCGGCCGGCCTCGACCGTGTACGTGGTTTCGTCGTAAGAGTCGTCGCTGATCGTGATGATGAACGGAGACTCGAGGTCCTTGTCGTCATTGATGCTCTCGGCGTTGCTCGTGACGGTCGAGGGAACGAAGTCGGCGGCGATCTCGATGTCCGCGCCGATGTCGTAGTTCGAGAAGAACGCGTCCGGCACGTCGTCGATCATGGTGTTCCAGCTGGAACCGTAGAGCGACACGGCGATGGACTCCGACGTCACCCAGCGCAGCGAGCCGTGCTCGTCCACCGCGTAGGTCTTCGGGTCGGAGTTGATCTTGATCATCTTCGCGCCCGGGCGGTACGTGACGTTGCCGCCGATCTGGACGGTGCCGAGGTCCGCGTCGCTGATCCACTTCACGTCGTCGAAGTCCGTGTACCAGGTAAAGTAGGTCTTGTCGTTCGGGAACACGTAGCGGAACCCATCCTCACCGTAGTAATAAACGGCCGGAAACGTTTCGCCGCGGATCAGGTCGCCGGAGGCAACCTGGGAGAGCGGGATGACAGCGGCCTTTACTGGCTGCCCGTGGACACCGAATCCGATCACCAAGCCGGCGATCGCGAGGGTCGAGAGAATTTTTTTCATAGTTCGACGAAAAATTAGGATGGGTTGATTATATCAAATTTTCGAAGTGATTTCAAGGCCTCCTGTGGGTGACTTGCGGCGAAAATCGCGGATGCCGCGCAGATGCGCGTGGCGCCGGCCTCGACGAGCGACGGGATCAGCTCGGCGGTCACGCCGCCGTCCACTTCTATCGCCAAATCCGGCCGATGGTTGCGCGCCGAGCGGATCTTGTCGAGGATGTACGCCCCCTCGAACGGCTTCCCGGACTGCCCCGGATGCACGCTCATGATGAGGAGCTGCTCGACCTGGTGTATGACGTTTTCGACATCTTCGAGCGGGGTCTCCGGGTTGATCGCGACGCCGCCCTCGAGCTTCAGGAATTCGCGCACGTGCTCGAGCACGGTGCCGAACGGGCGGGTGATCTCCGCGTGGACAATGGCGCGGCGCACGTTCTTCACGTGCTCGTGCCAGGCCTCGATGATCGGGAGCGGGTTCTCGACCATGAGGTGCAGCTCATACTTCACGTTGGTGCGCATCGCGGCGACCGCGCGCGCGTCGTGCCAACTCGTGTTGCCGAACATGGACCCGTCGAGAATGTCGACGTGCACGGTCTCGCAGTCGTTCTCGACGAGCCGCAGCCGACGCTCGAACTCGGCCGCGGACTCAACGAGCAGGGACGGGATGATCTCGATCATACCCCGAATTCCTGCTTTTCGATCTCCTCCACCTTTTTCAGTCGCCGCACGTGGCGGTCCTCGCCCGAGAACGGGGTCTCGATCCAGTGCCTCACGATCTCGACCGCTTCCTTCTTGGTGACGAACCGGCCCGGTAGGCACAGCACGTTGGAGTCGTCGTCCGTGCGGCTGGTCTTTGCCACCTCCTTGTTGAATCCCGTGGCCGCGCGCACGCCCTTCACCTTGTTCGCCACGATGCAGATCCCCTGGGCGTTGCCACACATGACGATGCCGCGCGCGTTGCCGTCGGTGGTGACGCGCTTCGCGACCGCGTACCCGAAGTCCGGGTAGTCGTCGCCTTCCACGAGGTTGTCGTTCCCCATGTCCACGGTCTTATACCCCTCTTCCTTCAGAAATTCCTCCACCGCTTCCTTAATCTCCCAGCCGGCATGGTCTGCACCGAGGTAAATGGTTGGTTTCGTCATACGGAGGGCATTATAGTAAGATGTCAGCCGTATGCCAACCAAGGTGATTTATTTCGCGACGAGCAACCCCGGGAAAGTGGCGAACGCGGCCGCGGCGCTCGGGCCGTTCGGGATCGCGGTGCGGCAGGCCGAGGTCGAGCTCGCGGAGAGCCGCGCCGAGGATCCGGCCGAGATTGCGCTTGAGAAGGCGAAGCAGGCGTACAAAAAATTCAGGAAGCCCCTGATGGTCGAGGATTCCGGCTTCTTCATCGAGGCGCTCGGCGGGTTCCCGATGACGCACATCAAGTTCTCGCTGAAGACGCTCGGCATCGACGGCATTCTGCGCGCGATGCGCGGCGCCAAGTCGCGGCGTTGCGAGTGGCGCATGACGCTCGCGTACGTGTACGGGCCGGGGAAGCACAAGACGTTCACGTTCGTCGAGAAGGGGGTGATCGCCGAGAAGCCGCGCCCGGTGAAGCGGCCGATGATGTCCGAATACTGGCGGCTGTACGTGCCGAAGATGCTCGACGCGAAGAATACGAAGGCATTGTCTGACATGAGCGAAGGGGAGATGGAACGGTGGATGGAATATTTCTCGAGGAACAATCATTTTTTGCAGCTGGGGGAATGGCTTGCCTCCCGCTAAGACGTTTGCTAGGATCGACCCATCGTAAATCCTTTACTGGCGGCTGATATCCGCCCTGATTCGACCGATATGCCCGACGCACGTCCAAGCGTTTCCGAACGCGAGAAGGAGGTTCTGGAGTTTTGGGAGAAAAACCAAATCTTTAAGAAAACCATCGAAAAGGACGCACCGCGTGGGGCGTTTGTGTTTTACGAGGGTCCGCCGACCGCGAACGGGCGGCCGGGCATCCACCATGCCGAGGCGCGCGCGTTCAAGGATCTGATCCCGCGTTTCCGTACCATGCAGGGATTCCGCGTCGACCGAAAGGGCGGATGGGACACGCACGGCCTGCCGGTCGAGCTTGAGGTTGAGAAGCAGCTCGGGTTCACGGGCAAGGCGCAGATCGAGGAGTTCGGGATCGCGCCGTTCAACGAGAAGTGCAAGGAGTCGGTTTGGACCTATCTCACGGACTGGAAGGAGTTCACGCGCCGTCTCGGGTTTTGGGTGGACATCGACAACGCGTACGTGACGTACAAGCCGGAGTACGTGGAGGGACTGTGGGGCGTGATCAAAAAGATCTGGGATCGCGGACTGCTGTACCAGGATTACCGGGTGACGCCGCACTGCCCGCGCTGCGGGACGAGCTTGTCGTCGCACGAGCTGGCGCAGGGATACCAGGACGTGAAAGATTTGTCGGTGGTCGCGGAGTTCGTCGTGACGAACGGTTCGCACGATGCACTGCGATCTTCCGTGCGCACGTCCATCCTCGCGTGGACCACAACGCCGTGGACGCTCCCGGGAAACGTCGGCCTCGCGGTCGGCGCGGCGATCGATTACGTCGTCATTGAGAAGAAGGATAGGGGAGAGGGGGAGAACGTTCGCTTCGTGCTCGCGAAAGAGCTGCTTTCGAAGACGTTCGGGGACGAGGCGTATGAGATCGTCGCGGAACTGAAGGGCCAGGATCTCGTCGGCACGCAGTACGCGCCGCTCTATGACTTTCTCGTCAAGATCGCGACGGGAGACAACGTAGCCAAGGTCGCGGAGAAGGCGTACCGCGTGTACGCCGCGGACTTCGTGACCACCACCGACGGCACGGGCATCGTGCACACGGCCGTGATGTACGGCGCGGACGACTTCGAACTCGGGAACGCGGTCGGGTTGCCGAAGCAGCATCTCGTGAAGCTCGACGGGACGTATCACGACGGAATGGATTTCCTTTCTGGCCGCCTCGTGACCGACGAGCAGGTGACGATCGACATCATCAAGGATCTCGCGCACCGCGGGCTGCTGTTCAAGAAGGAGAAGTACGAGCACTCGTACCCGCACTGCTGGCGCTGCAAGAGCAAGGTCATCTATTACGCGAAGGACTCGTGGTACATCCGCATGTCGTCGCTGCGCGACCAATTGCTCGCGGAGAATGAGAAGATCAATTGGGAGCCGGCGCACATCCAGCAGGGGCGCTTTGGCGAATGGCTGCGCGAGGTGAAGGACTGGGCGTTCAGCCGCGAACGTTACTGGGGCACGCCGCTGCCGATTTGGGTGTGCGAGGAGTGCGGCGAAAAGACGTGCGTCGGGTCGTTCGCGGAGCTGGGAGTCGACAAAGACTTCGACCCGCACCGCCCGTACGTCGACGAGGTGGTCGTGAAGTGCGCCAAGTGTGGCGGATCGTCGCGCCGCGTCAAAGACGTGTGCGACGTGTGGTTTGACTCGGGCGCGATGCCGTTCGCGTCCGGCGAATATCCGACGCACTATCCGGCCGACTACATCTGCGAGGCCATCGACCAGACGCGCGGCTGGTTCTACACGCTGCTCGCGGTGTCCGTGGCACTCGGACTCGAGCGGCCGGTGAAGAACATCATCTGCTTGGGCCACGTACTCGACGCGAAGGGCAAGAAGATGTCGAAGTCGCTCGGCAACATCGTGAAGCCGATGGAGATGATCGACGTCTACGGAGCCGACGCGGTGCGCTGGTACATGTACACCATCAACCAGCCGGGCGAGAGCAAGCGGTTCGACGAGAAGACGCTCCAGGAAATGCAGCGCGCCGTATTCGGGATCCTCGGGAACGTCGTGACGTTCTATGAGACGTACGCGGAAGGGAAGCCGAAGCCGGTTGCCGAGCTCGACGGGATCACCGCGCTCGACAAGTGGATGCTCGCGCGGCTCAGCGAGACCGTGAAGGACGTGACCGACGGGCTCGAGGCGTTCCGCGTGACGGAACCGGCCCGATTGGTCGGCGTGCTGATCGACGAGTTCTCCACCTGGTGGCTGCGCCGCTCGCGCGATCGCTTTAAGAGCGAGGACGTCGCGGACAAGGAAGTGGCGCTCGCCGTGATGCGCGAAGGACTGCTCACGATCGCGAGGCTGCTGGCGCCATTCACGCCGTTCTTTGCCGAGGACGTGTACAAGCGCGTCGGCGGGGAGAAGGAATCGGTGCACCTCGAGGCATGGCCGACGGTCGATGCGCAGTTCGTCGACGAAGCCGCGCTGTCGCAGATGGCGCAGACGCGATCGGTCGTGTCGAGGCTGCTCGAGGCGCGCTCGAACGCCGGTAAGAACGTCCGGCAGGTGCTCGCGAGCGCGACCGTGACGGTGCCGTCCGGCGAGCTCGGGCCGGAATACGTCGAGCTTATCAAGGACGAGGTGAACGTGAAGGAGGTGCGCGTGGAGAAGGGCGAGTACGCGGTGTCGCTCGACGTGATGCTGACACCGGCGCTGGTGCGCGAGGGGACGGTGCGCGAGATCGTGCGGCGCGTGAACGCCATACGCAAGAACGGCGGGCTCACCATCGACGACCGCATCGAGGTGTACGTGTCGTCCGCGGAGCCGGAGGTCGCGACCGCGCTCGGGGAGCACGGCGACGAGCTGGTGGCGGGCGTGCTCGGCACGGCGCTGCGCACCACCGGCGACGCCCCCGACAACGCGGAGACGTTCCGGGCGAACGAGTTTGAGATGACGGTGGGGTTCACGAAGGTCTGAGATATGAACATGCGGCGATCGGACGTCGGCGAATATTTTCGGAATCCGGAGGACCGGCACGACGATCCCTCCTGGGAAGACGTTCGGCGCGACGTCTTGCGGTCCCAGGATCGGATTACCGTGGACGCGAGTCCCGTCGGCGAGACGGAACGCGAGGCGCTTCGCGCGGCGGAGGCGTTTGCCGCCGATCTTTCCGCCGCGTTTCGCAAGGCATTCGTCCGGGCGTACGAGGAGGTGCGCGCGGAGCATCCCGCCATGTCGCGTCGGATGCTCGCCTGGCTCCAGGAACACAAATTCGACATGCCTACGTTTGAGATTTTCGATCGCCGCGCCGGAAGCCGCCGTTTCGAACGGCTTGGGTACGCGAACGTCTCGGGAGACGCGATGATCCTCTTCCAGATTTCCGCGCCGCTCGCGCAGTATTGGTGGAAGGGAAGCGGGCGCCTTGCCGATCCCGAACGCCCGGAAGACCTGGGTGCCGTCACGTACCAGTGGGGGAAGCTGTATGAAAAGGTGATCGAGGACGTCTGGCGGGCGTGGGACGGGGCACCGGAAACCCATGGGATCCGTATCGCGCGGGTGAATTCCGTGGGGGAACATGACCCCAAGGCGTTTTATTACCTCTGGACGGTGAAAACGTCCGTCTGATGCTATAATGCCGCTATATGCCAGAACGTATGGGACACGAGCCGTCGGACACGCGCGACCTCCTGAGGGACCAGGAAAAGCCGCTTATCAAGGCGGCCAAGGACTTGGCGCGCGCGGTCGAGGCATTGGAGGACGCGGACCCCGACCATCTGTACGGCCAGGCGCCGCGGGCGCTCATCGTGGGCGGATACGTGCGCGACCTTCATCTCGGGCTGCGCCCGAAGGACGCGGACATCGAGGTATGCGGGGTCGCCCCGGACCGGCTGAAAGAGCTTCTTGAGCGATTATTCGGCAAGACCAAGGACGTCGGTGAGTCGTTCGGCGTCATCAAGGTGCCGATCGCCGACGGTCTGGAGCTCGACGTCTCGATCCCGCGGAAGGAATCGAAGGCGGGGAAGGGCCACACCGGATTCCTCATCGATTCCGACCCGTCGCTCAACATCACGGAGGCGGCCCGCCGACGTGACTTTACCGTGAACGCGATGGCCATGGACCCGATCACGCAGGTCGTGTTCGACCCGTTCGGCGGGTTGGACGACATGAGGGAGCGGAAGCTTCGCGTCACGGATGCCGAACGGTTCCAGGACGACGCGTTGCGCGTCCTGCGCGCCATGCAGTTTCTCGCGCGCCTGGAATTCACCGTCGACCCGGACAGCGAGCGGCTGATGCGCGAGATGGTCGCGGGCGAGGAGTTCGCCGAGCTTTCGCGCGAGCGGATTACCGAGGAGTTTGAGAAGCTGCTGTTCAAGGCAAAAAAGCCGTCCGTCGGTCTTCGGTTCGCGCGGGAGAACCGGATCGTCGAGGTCGTTTTTCCAAACGCGAAGGTCGAGGACTGGGACGAGTGGTCCCGACGCCTGGACGCGACCACGACGACCGGGAAGGATCGGCACGCGACGCTGGCCGCGTTTTTTTCGGGATTCACGAAAGGGACGCGTGACGCGGTCATTGCGTCACTTTCGTTCAGCGGGAAGAAAGACATTCCGCACGCGAAATCCCTGCTTCGCGCGTCGGCATACGAGGAGACGGCCCCGACCAACCCGGCAAACGACGCGCGCAGGACGCTGAAGCGGATCCAGCCCGCCACGCCGGAATCGTACGAGGCATGGCTTTCCATCCTGGGGAGGGAGGGGGAGGGCAGGGAATTCCTGACGCTCGTCCGTGAGAACGGCTTGAACGCGCAGGGGCTCCTGCAGGGACGCGACCTGATCGAACTGTTCCAGCTGAAGCCCGGTCCCAAGTTCAAGGAGGTCCTCGACGCGGTCGAGGCCGCGCGCGACCGTGCGGAGATCGAGACGCGCGAGCAGGCGATCGAGCTCGCGAAGACGCTTCTATGAAAAAGACCGTGCTCGTCGTCCCGCTCAACGACCCCGAGGCGATTTTGATCTATGAGATCGCGAAGGCGATGGGGATCCAGGTGATCCGGTCCGCGCAGCCGCACGGGGCCGCTCTCGACCGGGAGCCGGACCTCGTGCCGCTCATCCGCGACGGCGGGTGGAAGCGCGTGGTCATTATCGAGATGCCCGGGCCGAAGGTCGAGGCGAAACTGCGCGCGCTCGGCGTCGAGTTGATGATCATCGACCATCATCACTACACGGGCATCAACCGCGCGCACGACGCGAAAGGCCGCCCGCTCCCGAGTTCGCTCGAGCAGTTCTTGAAGATGTTCCGCGTGACGGACGCGAGGCTGAGGAAGCTCGGGTACGCCCCGAAGGCCGCGCGCGGCATCGGGGTGATGGACCGCGGGTTTTTCTGGGCGCTCCAGGCCGAGGGGTACCGCCCGAGGGACATCGACGCGGTGCTGGCGCTGCGCCGCGACCTGCTCGCGCGCCACGGCCTGCTGCGCGACGAGGAGCGGCAGATGGCGGCGGCGCGGAAGGCCTGGAACGCGCGGACGGCGTGGGACGGCTACCAGGTGGTGGTGAACGAGTCGGCGGCCGGCGTGCGCGAGGGCGTGTCGTTCATCGTGGCGCTCGAGGTGAAGAAGCCGACGCCGATCATCTTCGTGGAAAAGAAGCGCGGGCTGCTGTACGTGCAGGAATCCGACCGCGCCATGGATCTGTTCCGGGCGTTCGGGGGGTTCACGTTCGGGCTCGACCGCAACTGGGGATACCGGAACGGGCCTGGAAAAAAGAACGTTTCCCTCAAGGACGTCCAACACGTCCTGTCGGCTCCCCGTTGACACGGGGGGCCGTCTTTGATACCGTGCGTGCCTCTGCCATTGGCGGCGGAGCGGAACCGAGGTGTCGATGCGTCTGATGATTGCGTGTTTGGTCCTGCTGGCGTCCGGTTGCCAGCGGATCGCGGTTTGGGAGCAGCGGGCCGGCCTGGCGTCCGAGGACGCGGACGTGGATCTGGACGAGTGGTCGTCGTCGCTCGGCGACTGCGACGAGAGCTGCGACACGCGCCTCTACTCGCCCGACGGCGCGCTGGTGTGCCGCGGGTGGTACTTCCACCCGATGGAGCCCGGGGAGCTCGAGGCGCTCTCGCTCGGGCCGAACGCCGACCAGGACTGCGACGGCGTTACGGACGGCGAGCAGCCCGGCCTCGACTTCGACGGCGACGGGTTCGCGGGGGTCCCCGAGGCGGGCGACATCCGCGACTGCGACGACTACGACTCGAGCGTCCGTCCCGGCGCGCCCGACGCGTGCGGGGACGAGGTCGACCAGGACTGCGACGGCGCCGACGCGCTGTGCGGGGAGGAGTGATGCGTTCCTTCCTTCGGTGCGCGATCATCGCGACGCTCGTTTCCTGCGGCAGCAGCTGGAAGACGTGCGACCAGGAGAACGGCTACTGCGGGGATGACGAGGGGTACTACGACACCGACGGCGACGGGCACGACGACCCCGCCTACCTCGGCGACGACTGCGACGACAACGACGCGGCCGTCTACCCCGGCGCGCCGCCGTCCTGCGACGGCATCACGGTCGATGCCAACTGCGACGGGGTGGAGGACATCCTGAAGTGCGACGTCGACGGCGACGGCATGACCCCCGAGGACGGGGACTGCAACGACTACGACGTCGACGCCTACGCGGGCGCGCCCGAGCTGTGCGACGAGGTCGACCAGGACTGCGACGGGGTCTACGACGCGTCCGAGCCGGACTGCGGCGGGTCCGACACGGGGGTCTGACAAGGCCCTTTTTTTCATATGTTCCCGGCTTGACAAAGGCCCGTTTTTTCGCTACGATCAGCGTCCGTCCCAACGAAGCCAATGGAGGCTTGGGATGGCAATGAGGCCACACATGCTCAGTTTGCTCCTTTTTCTCGGATGTGCGACCGGGGTCATCACCATCAAGGACGGTGACACCGGCGAGATCGACTGTGCCGACGGACTCGGCGACGACTGCGACGGCGACGGCTATGCCGCGGCCGACGGCGACTGCGACGACTTTTCCTCCTCCGTGCACCCCGACGCCGTGGAAGACTGCGGCAACGGGACGGACGACGACTGCGACGGCTCGGCCGACGCGGCCGACGGCGCGTGTTCCGCGACCGACGACGACGGCGACGGCTGGACGTCGGACATGGACTGCGACGACGCCGACCCCTCCGTCAACCCGGACGCCGTCGAAGCCTGGTACGACGGGATCGACCAGGACTGCGACGGCGCCTCCGACTACGACATGGACGGGGACGGGCACGACGCGGACGCCTTCGGCGGCGCCGACTGCGACGACGGCGACGCGGGGATCAGCCCCGACGCGACCGAGGCCTGCGACGGCGCCGACAACGACTGCGACGGCGCGGCGGACGAGTCCGGCGCCCTGGGCGGCGACGCCTGGTACGCGGACGCGGACGGCGACGGCTACGGCGACGCCGGTTCTTCCACCGTGGAGTGCGACCAGCCCGCCGGCTACGTCGCGGACGCCACCGACTGCGACGACGGCGACGCGGGGATCAGCCCTGCCGCCGCGGAAGTCTGCGGCGACGGCGTCGACAACGACTGCGACGCCGCGACCGGCGACGCCACGGGCGACACCTGGTACGCGGACGCGGACGCCGACGGTTACGGGGACGACGGGGTCACCACGACCTCGTGCGACCCGGTCGCCGGCTACGCCGTGCTCGCCGGCGACTGCGACGACGCGTCGGCCGACGTGAACCCCGCGGCGACGGAGACGTG